>NZ_KB912942.1:2505091-2811310 GCF_000383915.1 Amycolatopsis benzoatilytica AK 16/65 | reverse complement strand
GCGCCGATTAGTGTCTGACGCCATGCACGATGCGCCGACCGACCCGGACAGACCCACTGTGGTCCTGCTTTCCCCGGAAGCAGGGTCTCCGGAGGAGGGCCCGGTGTTCGTCGACGGCAGCGGACAGCGGCGCAGCCGCGTGCGGCGATTCGGATGGTTCCTGGCCGCGCCCGCGCTCGCTTACCTCGTTCTGCTGGTCAGCACGTTGCTCGGCGGACCAGGACTGCCGCGCGCAATCCTGCCGCTGCCGGACTCGGCGCTGCCCGGCAACCATGCTGCGCCGGAACAGACCGAAGCGCCGGGCTCGACCGCGCCGACGAGCAGTCCGGCCGTGCATTCCCGGGCGCCCGAAGCGTCGCGCACCACCCGGCCGGCCGCGGTCGGGACGACGCCCGCGGGCGCACCGGCGCTGACCACCGCGCCCGCTCCGCCGAGCACCGCACCGTCGGCGTCAGCACCGGGCCGGAATCCGACATTCACCCCGCCGGGGCAGACAAAACGCGCGACTCCGACGAAGAAGGCGTGACCGCACCGACATGAACAGAACTCGCCGACCGAGCGGGCGTCATGTGCGCGTGCGCGACGTGCCGCCGCGGACGCATTGGCTGCTGCTGGCCGTTCTCGTGGTCACGCTCAGCTGCGCGCTGCTGATCGAGGGGTACACGCAGCACCGGTTCGGCAGCACACCGGACGGGGCGGGCCAGTCCCAGGGCAGCTCGGGCCAGGTTCCCGCGTCGGTCTCCGCGGGCGGGCCGGTGGTTTCGCTGGAGAACGGGCAGCCGCGGACCGCCCGGCCGCGAGCCGGGACCGTCGCGCTGACCTTCGACGACGGGCCGGACCCGGAGTGGACCCCGAAGATCCTCGAAGTGCTGCGCAAGCACCAGGTCCATGCGACGTTCTTCATGGTCGGCACTCAGGTGGTCGCCGAGCCCGGACTGGTCCAGCAGGTCGTCGGCGACGGCCACGAGGTGGGCGTGCACACCTTCACCCATCCGAACCTGGGCCTGATCCCCGCTTGGCAGCGGACGGTGCAGCTGCGCGAAACGCAGCTCGCGCTGGCCGGTGCCACCGGCCGGACCACCACGTTGCTGCGGCCGCCGTACTCCTCGGTCAACGACGCCTTGGACGACGCCGACTGGGCCGCTGTCCAGCAGGCCGGTGCCGACGGCTACCTGACGGTGCTGACCACCCGGGACACCGAGGACTGGCAGCGCCCGGGCGTCGACCGGATCGTGGCGGGCGGCCTGGCGGACGCGAAGGCCGGCCAGGTGGTGCTGATGCACGACGCCGGCGGCGACCGGTCGCAGTCGGTGGCGGCGCTCGACCGGCTGCTCACCGAGTACCAGCGGCAGGGAATCGCGGTGGGCACGGTCAGCTCCGCGACCGGGCTGACCGGGGCGATGAAACCGGCGTCCTGGGCCGAGCACTGGCTCGGGCTCGCGCTGATCTGGATCCTGACCGGCAGCGGCTGGCTTTTGAACGTGCTGAACTGGCTGCTCTACGCAGCCGGAGCGTTGAGCGTGCTCCGCGCGGCGGTGACCCTGGCGGCCGCACGGCGGCACAAGCGGACAGCGCAGCCCTGGCAGAGCGCGGGGCCGGTGACCGAGCCGGTGACCGTGATCGTGCCCGCCTACAACGAGAGCGCCGGGATCGAGGCCGCGGTCCGTTCGCTGGCGGCGTCCGACCATCCGGTCGAGATCCTGGTCGTGGACGACGGCTCCACCGACGGCACCGCCGACCTGGCCGAAGCGCTGCGGCTGCCTCGGGTCCGAGTGATCCGGCAACGCAACGGCGGCAAACCGGCCGCGCTCAACACCGGCATCGCGCACGCGTCGTGCCAGCTGGTGGTGATGGTCGACGGCGACACCGTCTTCGAGCCGGACACGGTCCGGAAGCTGGTGCAGCCGTTCGCCGACCGACGGGTCGGAGCGGTTTCGGGCAACGCGAAGGTGATCAACCGGGGCGGCTTGCTCGGGCGGTGGCAGCACATCGAATACGTGGTCGGCTTCAACCTGGACCGCCGGCTGTTCGACCTCGCCGAATGCATGCCGACCGTCCCCGGTGCGGTCGGCGCGTTCCGCCGCTCGGCGCTGCGTCGCGCGGGCGGCGTGCCGGACAACACCCTGGCCGAGGACACCGACCTGACGATGGCACTGAGCCGCGACGGCTGGCGCGTCGTCTACCAGGAGGAGGCGATCGCCTGGACCGAGGCGCCGGCTTCGCTGGGCGCGTTGTGGCGCCAGCGTTACCGCTGGTGCTACGGCACCATGCAGGCGATGTGGAAGCACCGGGCCGCGCTGCGGCAGCGCGGCCAGGCCGGGAAGCTGGGCCGTCGAGGTTTGGGCTACCTGCTGCTGTTCCAGGTGCTGCTGCCGCTGCTCGCCCCGGCGGTCGACGTGTTCGCGCTGTACGGCCTGATCTTCCTCGACCCGGTCCGGGTGCTCGGCGTGTGGCTCGGGTTCCTGCTGCTGCAGCTGTTCATGGGCCTGTACGCGTTCCGCCTGGACGGCGAGCGACCGGGTCCGTTGTGGAGCCTGCCGCTGCAGCAGTTCGTCTACCGGCAGCTGATGTACCTCGTTGTCATCCAGTCCGCGGTGACCGCGGTCGCCGGGGCGAGGCTGCGCTGGCAGCGGATGGAACGATACGGGTCCTTGCCCGGATCCGGCGGAGACCGGAACACGGCCGGACCCGCCCGCGCGGGGCGCTGACCGGTTCGCTTGCGCCGAACGGGTCAGCGGCGCGGCGGCGGCCGTCGCCGGCCGGCGAGGAACGGGGCGTAGGACGCGAAATGGTCGTGGCCGCACGCGCACCGGTCGAGATCGCCGCCGAGTAGGCGGCTCGGGGTCAGCCCGGTCAGCCGGAGGCACTCTCGGCTCAGGTGCGCTTGGTCGGCGTACCCGGCGTCGATCGCCAGCCCGGCGGTGCCGTCGGCGCCGCGACGTCCGGACGCGACGGCACCGGACTGCGCCAGCGCCAGAAAGCCCTGGAACCGCAAGGTCCGCTGAAGGACTTTCGGGCTCATCCCCACCGCGTGCAGGCACCGCCGCCGGAGCTGGCTGACCGAAAGCGACAGATGCTCCGCCACCGCGTCGACCCCGAGCGGGTGCCACGGCATCAGCACCTGCACCGCTTCGCCGACCAGCCGGTCCGGACCACCCGCCCGGCGAAACTCGCGGACGAGGTGCCGCTGGAGCGCCGTCAGCGCTTCGGCGGGCGTTCGCGCGAGCGCGACGGCTTCCTCGACCGGGTCCGCTGCCCACAGCTGGGCAAGCCCGAGGTGCTGATCGGCGAGTTCGTCCAGCCCGGCGGGCAACGGCGGAGCCGCCCCCGGCCGGAACCGGACCCCGACGATGGTCGTATCCGGCGGGATGACCTCGACCTGGGGCGCGGTCAACGGCCCGAGCAGCCGCGGAGCGCCCCCGACCGGCCAATGGATTTCGACGCCGCCGGTCGGCAGATGCCGTTGCACGTAGGGCTCGCCCCCGGTGCGCTGCAGCCAGACCGTGCGAACGACGCCGGCCAGTTCCGGCAGCGGCGGACGTTCGAGGTACTCGACCATCTTCGTACCGAACCGGCCGGCGGGCCGTTCGTCAAGCCCGCCGGCCGGTTCGGCCTCAGTACTCGCGGATGCGGTCCGGGAACGAGGTGACGATGTTGTTGTTCTTGTCGACCACGATCTTGAGGTGGTCGAGGTCGAACCGTTCCCGGACGTAGTTCCCGTTCGCGTCCCGCTGGTAGACGATGTTGCCCTGCCGGTCCCGGACGATGTCCGCCTTGCCGGTGCTGTGGTCGAACGGCCCGCGCTCCGGGATCCGCTCGTCGATGAACCCGACCTTCTTGTCCATCGGGACCGTGTAGACCGTGCGGTCGCCCTGGACTTCCTTCGTGATGCCCTTGTCGCCGTTCTTGACCTTCGCCCAGGCGTTGTCGGTCACCTTGACGAC
The DNA here is from genome assembly GCF_000383915.1 of Amycolatopsis benzoatilytica AK 16/65. NCBI lineage: Bacteria > Bacillati > Actinomycetota > Actinomycetes > Pseudonocardiales > Pseudonocardiaceae > Amycolatopsis > Amycolatopsis benzoatilytica. Next base: position 2,807,366 of record NZ_KB912942.1, on the reverse strand, counting down.
CTTCTCCTTGGTCCACGGGTTTCCGTTGGGCGTGCCGAAAATGCCGTGCTCGCTCTTGCCCGGGACCATGTCGGTGTGCAGGTCGACGTGGTCGACCCGGCTCTTCTCGCCGTTCTTGCCTTCCATCTTGCCGTAGCGCAGGCCCTGCTTCGAGGTGCCGGTCTGCCCCTTCTTCTCGTTGCCCTTCAGCTTGAGCGGGTCCTTGCAGCCGCCCTTGAGGCCGAACGGGTCGCTCCAGGTGAGCGGGTTCGGCACGTACGCGTGCGTGTCCAGCCCGCCGTCGAGCCCGGTCGGGTCGGCGCTGAGGTAGGAGGCGCTGCCCGGGTCGTAGTAGCGGTGGCGGTTGTAGTGCAGGCCGGTCTCGGCGTCGAGGTACTGGCCGGGGAACCGCAACGGCGTCGACGGGCCGGATTGCACGGTGCGGGGCGCGCCCCACAGCGTTTCGTCGCGGCGCCAGGCGATCTGCCCGGCCTCGTCGACGAGTTCCGCCGGCGCTCCCAGGAAGTCCGCGACGATCGCGTGGAAGCGCTCGTCGACGCACGCGGCCCCGTCGTACGCGCGATCGGTCTGCGCCACCGGGGTTTCGTCGCCCGGATGCCACTCCCAGGTCGTGCTGCGCGTCCGGCCCGCCGGGGTGGACTCGATCTGCTCCACGAGCAGGTCGCCGCTCCACACGAAGCGGGTCTCGGACACGACCGTTTCGCCTTCGAGGCGCTGCTTCGCGACCCGGCGGCCGAGCGCGTCGTAGTGGTATCGCCACTGCTGCCCGGCCGGGGTGGTGACGCCGACGAGCCGGTCTTCGCCGTTCCAGCGGTACGTCCAGCCCTCGCGGTGCACGAGCCGTCCCTGCGCGTCGAACTGGCCGGCTCGCTGACGCGGCAGCGTCACCGTCCCGGTCCGGTCGTACCGGTACTGCTCCGGATCGCCCGGGCCGCGCACGCCGACGACGCGGCCCATCCGGTCGAGCGCGAACTCGCGCCGGCCGCCCACCAGCTCCTCGACCGCGGAAATGGCGTTGTCGGCCCGGAATTCGTACCCGCGGCGCTGCGCGACGGAATCCGGCCCAGTGGCGACGGTCTGGCTGCGCAACCGGTGGCGCGGGTCCCATTCCTGCGTCAGCTCGGCGGCGCCGAACCCGCGCCAGATCTCCCGGCCCGCCGCGTCGTGGCGGAACCGGAGCGCTCGCGGGCCCGCCGCCAACGCGGTGGGCCTGCCCCGGCCGTCGTAGTCCCAGCGGCTTTCCACTCCGGCCGGAGTCCGCCGGCTCAGGAGATTGCCGGCGAGGTCGTAGCCGGTGGCGACCGTCGTGCCGTTGCAGGTCTCGGACACGACCCGGCCGAGCGGGTCGTGCGCGAACGACACGTCGGCACTGCTGTTCACGGCGCGCACCAGGCGGCCGGCCGCGTCGTAGGAGTAGCTGCTGACGTCGTCGGCAGTGCGCTTCTCGACGAGATTGCCCCGCAGGTCGTAGGCGTAGGCGGTGACCTCGCCGAGCGCGTTGGTGCGCGCGACGAGCTGTCCCGCGGCGTCGTAGGCGTAGGTCAGCACCCGCCCGTCGAAGTCGACTTCGCGGACCTTCCGTCCTTCGCCGTCGTACTCGAACCGCCAGGTCCGGCCCTCGCCGTTGGTGGCGGCAGTCATCCGGAGCTCGGCGTCGTACTCGACGCGCAAGCGGCTGCCGTCCGGCATGATCTGGGTGACCGGCAGGTCGAACGCGCCGTAGTCGACACGGGTGGTTCCGCCCAGCTCGTCGACCTCCTCGCGCACGTTGCCCTCGCCGTCGTAGACCCGGCGCTGCACGGACCCGTCCGGCGCGGTCCGCCGCCAGCCGGCGCCCTCGACGGTCCACGCGTACTCGTAGGTGCCGCCGAGCTCGTCGGTCTCGGCGGCGATCCGGCCCAGCGCGTCGTAGGCGGTGCGCCTCGTGGCGCCCAGCGGGTCGGTGATCGCGACGGGCCTGCCGAAGGAGTCGGATTCGATGTGCGTGCGGTTGCCCAGCTCGTCGACGACCTCGCGCACCGCGCCGTCCTCGCCGACGACGTAGCGCAGGGTCGCGCCGAGCGGGCCGTGGATCGCGGCCAGGCGGCCGTCTTCGTCGTATTCCCGGCGCCACACGGCACCGTCCGGTTCCACAGTGGACACCAGCCGGTGCTCGGAGTATTCGAACAGGCGGCGGGCGCCGTCCGGGAACGTGTGCGCCACCAGGTCGCCCTGCTCGTCGTACTCCCACCGCGTGGTACGGCCCAGTTCGTCGGTCCGCGCGACCATCCGGTCGAAGCGGTCCCACTCGAAGAGCGTGACGCCGCCGAGCGGGCTCACCTCGCGCACAAGCTGGAAGTCGGCGTTCAGGTGGAATTCGGTGGTGTTGCCCAGCGAATCGGTCGCGGTGTTGACCCGCGCCTCGCGGTCGTAGGCGAAGGTGTAGGACAGGTGGCCGTCGGCTCCCGTCCCCGAGACGCAGCGGCTGTGCTCGTCGTAGACGAACTCGTAGGAGCGGCCGTTGCGGTCGGTCCAGCGCACGACGCGGCCCAGTTCGTCGTAGCCGTAGCGCATCGACTGGCCAGACGAGTTCGTCACGTCGGTCAGCCGCAGGTCGCGGTCGTAGCGGTAGCGGACCAGCTCGGTCCGCTCGTCTTGGTCCGATTCGCCGAGCAGCGTGAGCGCGGTGACGAGGCCCTCGAAGGTCTCCACGCCGATGCGGGTGCCGCCGGAGTGCCGGATCTCGGCGAGCACGCCCGCCTCGTCGTGGCAGAAGTGGATCCGGTGCCCGTCGTTGTCGAAGATCGCCGTCAGCGGCAGCCGTCCGTTGCCGTCCGGCGCGAAGTACAGCATTCGCTCCAGGTCCGGCTGCTCGATGACGTAACCGCCCTCGGGCGAGCGCTTGAGCGGCCAGTGCGGACCGCTGACCGGGAGCACTGGATCGCCGGTCGCCGGGTAGACCAGGAAGGTGCCGTCCTCGGCGGCGAAGCCGATCTCGCCGTCCTCGATCTCGAGCCGCTGGTCCAGAGTGGACGCCCAGCTGCGGCCGAACCGGAACCCGGCGCGGTAGGTGGAGAAGTGCATGCGGGTCAGCACCAGCGGCAGCGCGCCGGCGAGCACCACATCGGTCTCGGGCAGCATCATCCGGCCGGTGGTCATGTCGATCGGGTCGCCGCTGCCGGGACGGCATTCGCCCGGGGTGGAGTTCTCCTCCGGCGGCTGGTTGTTCTTCTTGATCGAGTTGTCGCCGTCGCGGGTGCCCGGGCCGTCGGGACCGCCGCGCTCGCCGGTCTTGCCGCCGGCGCCCGACGCCGTGGTTCCGTCGCCGTCCTTGCCGCCGGTCGAGTCCGGGCCGTCGCCGCCCTTGTGCTCGTTGGCGGGCGGATGGTCCTTGCCGCCGGACGGGTGGTCCTTCGCCCCGGACGGCGTCGTGCCGTCTCCGCCGTGCGGCGCGTCGCCGCCCTTGGCTCCGGACGGGTGCATCGTGTCGATCTTGCCCGGATTGGGCTTCGGGCCCTTCGGCCCGGACTTGAGGTTCTTCAGGGACTTCGCGGCGTCGGCGAACAGCTTGCCCGCCTCGCCCAGCAGCTTGCCCAGCGACTTGATCGCCTTGATCAGGTTCTTGCAGAGTTCGGCGATCTGCTTGGCGGTCTTGGCCACCAGATTGACCACCTGCGGAACCACCCAGGTCAGCCCGATGCCGAGGGTGAACAGCACCTGCAGCGCCCAGGAGATCATGTGCCCGACGACCTGGGCGATGATGTCCCGCACCAGCATCCGCACCGCGCCGACGACCTCGCCGCCGGTCTTCACGCCTTTCGACGCGCCCTCGCACGCCTTGCTGGCGCCTTCCAGCGTCTTCGCCATGTCCTCGGCCTGCTTGCGGTAGGCGTCCGCGGCGGTGCCGGTCCAGGACTGCAGGTCGGTCTTGACCTGGTTCGCCAGTTCGGCCGAGACGTCCCCGACTTCCTTCGCGACGTTCTTCCAGGTCTCCGCGCACGCCGCGATCTGGTCCGGGTCGCCGGTGAGCGAGTTGAGCGCCTCCTTGAGCGGCCCGACGTGCTCCATCAGCCAGCCCACGCCGGCGGCCAGGATCGACCCGAACGGGTCCATCGCGATCCCGATGGCGTCCATCCCGGCGCCCACGGCGCCCATCGCGACCGAGGCCCAGTTGCCGGACTCGATGCCGTCCTTGATGGCCTGGCCGCTCTCCAGAATGGTGATTCCGGAGAAGGCTGTGGTCGAGTCCTTCTTGTCCGCCACCAACGGGTTGGACACGGGCACAACTCCTGTCGTCTGTTCCGGGAATCGCCCGGCGGTTCGGACGCGGGCCAGCATTCCGGCCGGTTCCGCTGAACGGTTCCGTTCTGCCCGTTCCGGGGGACTCCGCGGGCGGCGGTCGCGGGTCTCAGAGCGGGGTTCGGGAAGCCCGGGCAAGCCGGTTCGGGTGCGCGGGCGACGGAGGTCCATCGGGTGGCGAATGCTGACAGGGTCCGAGAGCGGGCAGATCCTCCGTAGTCTGGCAAAGCGAGGAGACTATCAGGACGCAACCGCCCGGACGGACGACGGCGAGCCGCTCGCGTGTCGCGATCGCGGGGCAGCCGACGTCGCCTGAACCGGACTCCGCCGCGGTGCGGCCAGCATGTCTTTCCCGGCCGCGGGAGCGCCGCCGGGCCTCAGCCCAGACAGCGCAATAGCGCGGCTACCGCCGGTGCCGGGTCTCCGGCCGCATGGGTCGCCTCGATCTCCCAGGCCGGACCGCCGTGGGCGAACCGGCGTCCGGTGAGGTCAGGAAACTTCGCCGCCGCCGAGGCGGGCAGCACGCAGGCGCCCAGGTCGTGCCGGACCAGCTCGGCCGCCGCCGCGACGTCGGTGACCTCGTGCAGCACGGTCCGGCGCACCCGGGCGGCGCGAAAAGCGCGGTCGGTGGCTTCCCGGATCGCCCACCCCGGTGCGAAATCGATCACCGCGGCGCGCGCGGCTTCCGCCGCAGGCACCGGGCGATCGGCCGCGCGCTGTCCCGTCGAGCTGAGCAAGACCATGTCTTCGCGCCCGAGCGGCCGGCTCACCAGCCCGTCGCCGGTGACGCTGCCGGACACCGCCACCAGGACGTCCACCGCGGATTCGAGAACGGCAGATCGCAGCCGTCCCGGCGGCGCCGACCGCACCTGCACCCGGACGCCCGGGTGATCGCGGCGCAACGTGCTGAGCGCGCGGTGCGGCTCGGGCCACGCCCCGGGCATGACGCCGATCCGCACCTCGCCGGCGATTTCCCACCTCGCTCGGTCCACAGTGGCCCGCGCCAGGTCGGCCGCTTCCAGCGCGGTCCGGGCGGCCGGCAGGAACGCCTTGCCCGCCGGGGTGAGCGAAACCCGGTGGGTGGTGCGTTCGAACAGCTCGACGCCGAGGTCGCGTTCCAGCGCGCGGACCACGGTGGACACTGTCGACTGTCCCGTGTGCAGCCGTTGCGCGGCAGCGGTGAAACCGCCCTCCTCGGCCACCGCGATCACGGTTTCCAGCTGCCGCAGGTCCATCCGTCCTCCTGAGTGGCACCGTTCTTCGAGGATTTCCCAGTGGCAGAGTCGCGGCCGCTAGTCCGCCTCTGTCAGCACCTCCCGCACCAGCCGGGCCGTTTCGCTGGGCGTGCGCCCGACTCGGATTCCGGCGGCTTCGAGCGCCGCCTTCTTGGCGGTCGCGGTGCCGGCCGAGCCCGACACGATGGCTCCCGCGTGCCCCATTGTCTTGCCCTCCGGCGCGGTGAACCCGGCGACGTATCCGACGACCGGCTTGCTGACCTGCTCTCGCACGTACTCCGCGGCGCGTTCTTCGGCGTCGCCGCCGATCTCGCCGATCAGGACGATCACATCGGTGTCCGGGTCCTTTTCGAACGCCTCGACCGCGTCGATGTGCGTGGTGCCGATGACCGGGTCGCCGCCGATGCCGACGCAGCTGGAGAAGCCGATGTCGCGCAGTTCGTGCATCAGCTGGTAGGTGAGCGTGCCGGACTTGGACACCAGCCCGATCCGGCCCGGCCCGGTGATGTCGGCGGGGATGATGCCCGCGTTCGAGCGGCCCGGGGAGACGATGCCCGGGCAGTTCGGGCCGATGATCCGGGTGCGGCTGCCTCGGGCATGCGCCCAGAACGCGGCTGCGTCGTGCACCGGAACGCCTTCGGTGATCACGACGGCGAGGCCGATTCCGGCGTCGACCGCCTCGATCACGGCGTCTTTGACGAAGGGCGGCGGCACGAACAAGACCACGGTGTCCGCGGCGGTTTCCGACATCGCCGCGGCCACGCTGCCGAAGACCGGCAGCTCGCGGTCGTCGACCGGCACCAGCTGGCCCGCTTTCCGCGGGTTCACCCCGCCGACGACGTTCGTGCCCGCGGCCAGCATCCGCCGGGTGTGTTTGAGGCCCTCGGCTCCGGTGATGCCGGAGACGACGATGCGGCTGTTCTGGTCCAGGAAGATCGCCATCGGTCAGTCCTTCCCCGTCGCTGCCAGCTCGGCCGCTGCGCGAGCGGCGTCGTCCATCGTTTCGACCACCGTGACCAGCGGATGCGCTGCCTCGGCCAGGATTTGCCGGCCCTGCGCGACATTGTTTCCGTCGAGCCGCACCACCAGCGGCTTCGTCGCGCGATCGCCCAGCAGCGCGAGCGCTTTCACGATGCCGTCGGCCACCGCGTCGCAGGCGGTGATGCCGCCGAAGACGTTCACGAAAACGCTCCGCACCGCCGGATCCCCGAGAATCACGCCGAGCCCCGCCGACATCACCTCGGCCGACGCACCGCCGCCGATGTCGAGGAAGTTGGCCGGACCGGCCGCACCCGCCTGCTGGGCGGCTGCCGCGACGACGTCCAAAGTGGACATCACCAGTCCGGCGCCGTTGCCGATCACGCCGATGTCGCCCTGCAGTTTCACGTAGTTGAGGCCCTGCTCCGCGGCTTGGCGCTCCAGCGGATCGCCGCCGGCGGCGTCCTCCGGCCGGTCCGGATGGCGAAACGCGGCGTTGTCGTCCAGGGTGACCTTGCCGTCGAGCGCGACGATCTCCCCGGTACCGGTACGCGCCAGCGGATTCACTTCGACCAGAGTGGCGTCCTCCGCCGCGAAGACCTGCCACAGCCGAACCAGCACGTCCGCGACCTCGCCGGGAAGCCGGGCCGCGTCGACGATCTCGCCGGCTTTCGCCCGGGTGATCCCGGTCCGCGCGTCGACCGGCACCCGCACGAGCGATTCGGGCCGGGTCGCGGCGACTTCTTCGATGTCCATTCCGCCGGCAGCCGACGCCATGGCGAGGAACGTCCGGTCCGCGCGGTCGAGCAGATAGGAGACGTAGTACTCGTCGGCGATGTCGCTCGCCTCGGTCACGAGGACGCGCTGCACCCGGTGGCCCTTGAGGTCCATGCCGAGAATGTCGTCGGCGACCTGCTCGGCCGCATCCGGCGAGGCGGCGATCTTGACACCGCCCGCCTTGCCTCGGCCGCCGGTTTTGACCTGTGCCTTCACTACGACGGCACCGCCGATCTCGGCCGCCGCCGACCGCGCCTGTTCGGGAGTGTCGGCGACGCGGCCGCGGGGGACCGGCACGCCGTGCGCGGCGAAGAGGTCGCGCGCTTGGTGTTCGAAGAGATCCATCGGGGGTCCTTCCTGCGCTGAGTGAGCTAGGGGGAGGGGAAGCGGCGGGGCCGCCCGGTTCCGTGCGCCGCCTTGTCGGCCCGGTCCGATGAGGCGCTGCGGCGGTCTTGCCAGCTCGAAGCCGCAATCAGCTGCCGCCGATGCCGTGCCGACCCGGGTCCGCACCCGCCCCGGCGACTGCGGACCGGCCTTCGGACAAACCCGCCGCTGCCCCTGGACAGCGGGCCGATCGAGGAGTAAGTCTAATGCCTACCGCATACGGTATGCAATCTACAGTTCACCGCCGACAGTCCGCTGACCTGCGGTGACAGGTCACCCGCCCGGCGCAGCCGACGGCAGCGGGCCGGGACGAACGCGCGGATCAGAGAGGTCCGCCGCGGGACAGGAGGAGTTGCGCATGTCGCCAACCACGACCGGCCGGCACGCCGGCGAACCGGCCACCCGACGCGCCGAGGAGCCGGCCTCCGGCGAGCAGCCCGGATCGCTCGCCGGCGAGGAGGCCAACGCGAAGCCGGCCGGGCCAGCCACCGTCGACGAGTCCGCTCCGCAGACCATCTCCGGCGGCCACCTGGTCGCCAAGGCTCTCAAAGCCGAAGGCGTGGACACCATCTTCACCCTCTGCGGCGGCCACATCATCGACATCTACGACGGCTGCGTCGACGAAGGCATCGCCGTCATCGACGTGCGCCACGAGCAGGTCGCGGCGCACGCGGCGGACGGCTACGCACGGATCACCGGCCGCCCCGGCTGCGCGGTCGTCACGGCCGGGCCGGGCACGACCGACGCGGTCACCGGCGTGGCGAACGCGTTGCGCGCGGAGAGCCCGATGCTGCTGATCGGCGGCCAGGGCGCGCTGAGCCAGCACAAGATGGGCTCCCTGCAGGACCTCCCGCACGTGGACATGATGACGCCGATCACCAAGTTCGCCGCCACCGTTCCGCATACCTCCCGGGCGGCCGACCTGGTGTCGATGGCGTTCCGCGAGGCGTTCGCCGGAGCGCCCGGACCGTCCTTTTTGGAAATTCCGCGCGACGTCCTGGACGCCCGCGTGCCGCTCGAGAACGCGCGCATCCCGGAGCCGGGCCGCTATCGTGCGTCGACGCGCAGTGCCGGGGACCCGGCGGACGTCGAGCGGCTGGCGGATCTGCTGGTGCACGCCCGCAAACCGGCGATTCTGCTGGGCAGCCAGGTCTGGACCGCCAGGGCCACCGAACCGGCGACCGAACTTGTCCGCGCGCTGAACATCCCGGCGTACATGAACGGCGCCGGGCGCGGCACACTCCCGCCCGGGGACCCGCACCATTTCCAGCTGTCCCGCCGGTACGCGTTCGACAACGCCGACGTGATCGTCATCGTCGGCACGCCGTTTGACTTCCGGATGGGTTACGGCAAAAGGCTTTCCGCCGACGCGACGGTGGTCCAGGTCGATCTCGACTACCGGACCGTCGGCAAGAACCGCGACATCGACCTCGGTCTCGTCGGCGATCCCGGCCAGATCCTGGCGGCGGTCGCGCAGGCGGCGTCCGGGCGGGTCGACACCGGAGCGGTCGGCCGGAAGCCGTGGCTGGAGGAACTGCGCGCGGTCGAGGAGAAGGCGAAGCTGAAGCGGCTGCCGCTGCAGCACTCCGACGCGAACCCGATCCACCCGTACCGGCTGGTGCACGAGATCAACGAGTTTCTCACCGAGGACTCCATCTACATCGGCGACGGCGGCGACATCGTGACCTTCTCCGGCCAGGTGGTGCAGCCCAAGTCGCCGGGGCACTGGATGGATCCCGGCCCGCTCGGGACGCTCGGCGTCGGGATCCCGTTCGTGCTGGCCGCGAAACACGCCCGGCCGGACCAGGAAGTCGTCGCGCTGTTCGGCGACGGCGCGTTCTCCCTCACCGGCTGGGACTTCGAGACGCTGGTGCGGTTCGACCTGCCGTTCGTCGGGATCGTCGGCAACAACTCGTCGATGAACCAGATCCGCTACGGCCAGGCGCAGAAGTACGGACTGGCCCGGGAACGGATCGGCAACACCCTCGGCGACGTGCCCTACGACCAGTTCGCCCGGATGCTCGGCGGCTACGGCGAGGAGGTCCGCGACCCGGCGGACATCGCGCCGGCGCTGCGCCGGGCGCGGGAATCGGGCAAGCCGTCGCTGATCAACGTCTGGGTCGACCCGGACGCCTACGCCCCCGGAACCATGAATCAGACGATGTACAAGTAAGTCGGGAGGACCTGAAGATGGGCAAGGCACTGGAGGGCGTCCGCGTCCTCGACATGACCCACGTCCAATCCGGACCGTCGTCGACGCAGATCCTCGCCTGGCTCGGCGCGGACGTCGTGAAACTCGAAGCGCCCGGCCGCGGCGACATCACCCGCGGCCAGCTGCGCGATCTGCCCGATGCGGACAGTCTCTACTTCACCATGCTCAACGCGAACAAGCGCAGCATCACGCTGAACATGAAAAGCGAGCAGGGCAAGGAGGTCTTCGCCAAACTGGTGTCCTCGGCGGACGTGCTGGTGGAGAACTTCGGACCCGGCGTCGTGGACCGCTTCGGGTTCTCCTGGGAGCGGCTGCACGAGCTGAACGACCGGCTGATCTACGCGTCCATCAAAGGGTTCGGCCCCGGTCGGTACGCGAACTTCAAAGCCTACGAGGTGATCGCGCAGGCGATGGGCGGCTCGATGAGCACCACCGGATTCGAGCAGGGCCCGCCGACCGCCACCGGCGCGCAGATCGGCGATTCGGGCACCGGCATCCACTTGGTCGCGGCGATCCTCGCCGCGCTGTACCAGCGCACCGCCACTGGGCGCGGCCAGCGGGTGCAGGTCGCGATGCAGGACGCGGTGCTGAACCTGTGCCGGGTGAAGCTGCGCGATCAGCAGAGGCTGGCGCACGGGCCGCTCGGCGAGTACCCGAACGAGCGGTTCGGCGACGAGGTGCCGCGTTCGGGCAACGCGTCCGGCGGCGGCCAGCCCGGCTGGGCGGTGCGCTGCGCGCCGGGCGGGCCGAACGACTACATCTACGTGATCGTCCAGCCGGTCGGCTGGGCCCCGCTGACCGAGCTGATCGGCAGGCCGGAACTGGCCGAGGACCCGGACTGGGCCACCCCGGAGGCCCGGTTGTCCAAACTGGACAAGGTGTTCGCGCTCGTCGAGGAGTGGACCGAGCAGCTGACGAAATGGGAGGTGATGGAGCTGCTCAACGCCCGCAACATCCCGTGCGGGCCGATCCTGTCCACCAAGGAGCTGATCGAGGACGAGACGCTGGCCGAACTGGGCTCGGTGGTCGAGGTCGAGCACCCGGAGCGCGGCGCGTTCAAGACTGTGGGCTGCCCGCTGAAGCTGTCGGATTCGCCGGTGGAGGTCGAGCGTCCGCCGCTGCTGGGCGAACACAGCGACCAGGTGCTCGGCGAACTCGGCTACCGCAGGGAAGACGTCGAGCAGTTCCGCGCCGCGGGGGTCATCTGATGGCCGATCGGGCGGCGGTGGAGGAGATCCTCTCGCGGGTCGCGGCGGAGGGCCGGTCGGTGCTGACCGCGCCGGAAGGCCGCGCGGTCTGCGAGGCGTACGGGATTCCGACCCCACAGGAACGGCTGGCCACGTCTGCGGACGAGGCGGCGGCACAGGCCGCGGAGATCGGATTCCCGGTGGTCGCGAAGATCGTGTCGCCGGACATCCTGCACAAGACCGAGGCCGGCGGCGTGCTGGTCGGCCTCGGCGACGAGCAGGCGGTGGCGGACGCCTATCGGGCGATTCTGGCCAACGCCAAGGCTTATGACGCCTCCGCGCGGATCACTGGCGTGCAGATACAGCAGATGCTGACCGGCGGCCAGGAGGTGATCATCGGGTCGGTCACCGATCCGAGTTTCGGCAAGATCGTCGCGTTCGGGCTCGGCGGGGTGCTGGTCGAAGTGCTGAAGGACGTGACCTTCCGGCTCGCGCCCACCAGCACCGAGGAAGCACTGTCCATGGTGGACGGCATCGCCGCGGCGGAAATCCTCGACGGCGTGCGCGGCGCCGAGGCGGTGGACAAGGCCGCGCTGGCGGAGATCGTGCACCGGCTGTCACAGCTGGTCACGGACTTCCCGCAACTGGCCGAAGCGGACTTGAACCCGGTGCTGGCGACCGGATCCGGGGCCACCGCGGTCGACGTCCGGATGCTGGTCGACCCGGCCGCGGCCGCGGAGCCGATGCGGTTCGGGCAGGAGGAGATCCTGGCCGCGATGAACCGGATCATGAAACCGGCCGCGGTCGCGGTGATCGGGGCGTCCGCCGAGGACGGCAAGATCGGCAATTCCGTGATGAAGAACCTCGTCAACGGCGGCTACGCGGGCGACATCTACCCGATCAACCCGAAGGCCGCGGAGATACTGGACCGCAAGGCGTATCCGAGCATCGCCGACGTCCCGGGCGACGTGGACGTGGCGATCTTCGCGATCCCGGCCAAATTCGTTCCCGCCGCGCTGGAAGAGGTCGGCGCGAAGGGGGCCGCCGGGGCGATCCTGATCCCGTCCGGCTTCGGCGAGACCGGGAACATCGAGCTGCAGAACGAGGTTCTGGCCGTCGCGCGCAAGCATGGCGTACGGATCCTGGGCCCGAACATCTACGGCTACTACTACACGCCGGAGAACCTGTCGGCCACGTTCTGCACGCCCTATGACGTCAAGGGCGGCGTCGCGCTTTCGTCGCAGAGCGGCGGAATCGGCATGGCCATTCTGGGATTCAGCCGGTCCGCCGGCATGGGCGTCTCGGCGATTGTCGGTGTCGGGAACAAGGCGGACATCGACGAGGACGACCTGCTCACCTTTTTCGAGCACGACGAGAACACCGAGCTGGTCGCGATGCACCTGGAGGATCTCAAGGACGGCCGCGCCTTCGCCGAGACGGCGAAGCGAGTGTCGGCGAAGAAGCCGATCGTCGTGCTGAAGGCCGGCCGGACCTCGCAGGGCGCGAAAGCCGCGGGCTCGCACACCGGTGCGCTGGCCGGAAACGACCGGGTCTACGACGACATCCTGCGCCAGAGCGGGGTGATCCGCGCGCCGGGCCTCAACGACCTGCTCGAATACGCGCGCGGAGTGCCGAGGCTGCCGACGCCGAAGGGCGAGAACGTCGTGATCATCACCGGGGCGGGCGGTTCCGGCGTCCTGCTCTCGGACGCCTGCGTCGACAACGGACTGTCGCTGATGGACATCCCGGACGACCTCGACGCGGCGTTCCGCCAGTACATCCCGCCGTTCGGCGCGGCGGGCAACCCGGTGGACATCACCGGCGGCGAACCGCCGTCGACCTACCGGAACACGATCGCGCTCGGCCTGTCCGACGATCGGATTCACTCGCTGGTTCTCGGCTACTGGCACACGATCGTCACTCCGCCGATGGTGTTCGCGGAGCTCGTCGTGGACGTGGTCGAGGAGTTTCGCCGGCGGGGGATCGAGAAACCGGTGGTGGCGTCGCTGTCCGGGGATGTCGAGGTCGAGCAGGCCAGCGAGCACCTGTACGCGCACGGGATCGTGGCCTATCCGTACACGACCGAGAAGCCGGTGGCCGTGCTCGGCGCGAAGTACCGCTGGGCGCGTTCGGCCGGATTGCTGTCTTGATCGACTCGGAGAGGGAGGCGTAAGTTGCCCGGCACGTAACCGCAGGTCAGCGGAGTGGGACAGGGAAGGGCGTCGGGGCGCGGACGCGTCCCGGCTCGGGGGAAGAACGGAGAAAGCCCGGCACGGGAACCGAAGTCAACGGTGACGAAAGAGAATTCTCATGACCGCAGCCCAACCGACTTACCAGGAGATTGTCGACGAGAACGGGCGGACTTACCGGATCGGGGAGAGCCCGCGGGACCTGATGGGACGGTCCCGCAGCTGGATGGTGTGGCTGCCGTGGGTGGCCATGATGGCGGTGAGCGTCTTCGAATACGGCTGGGGAGCCGTGGAGGGGACGCTGGAGGAGAAGTACGGCTGGTCGCTGACGGACGCGTTCTGGCTGGCCAGCATCTGGGCAGTTTTCCAGGCCGGGGTGGCGTTCCCGGCCGGGCGGCTGCGGGAGAAGAACATCGTGTCGGCCAAGACGGCGATGCTCGTCGGGGCGCTCTGCTCCGGGATCGGGTACTTCTCCATCGCGCACAGCGGGAACCTGGTGGTGGCCTTCGCCGGCTACTCGGTGCTCGGCGGCATCGGGGCCGGGCTGGTTTACGCGACCTGCATCAACATGGTCGGGAAATGGTATCCGGAGAAAAGGGGAGCGCGGACCGGGTTCGTGAACGGCGGTTTCGCTTACGGGTCGGTGCCGTTCATTTACCTGTTCAGCGCGTTTCTCGGCCACGAGAACGTGACGATCACGCTGGATGCCATCGGGCTGTACATGCTGGTGGTGGTCGGGCTGTGCGGCTTCGTGTTCAAGGATCCGCCCAAGAACTGGTGGCCGGCCGAGGTCGACCCGATCGCGTGGGGGAAGGGAAACGCGGCGGGCAAGGCACGGAGCCTGGCGAAGAACCCGCCCGCGGTGCGCCAGTTCACGCCGATGGAAGCGATCCGGAGCGGGATGCTGCCGTTGATGTGGGCGACCCTGGTGGTGATCGGCGGAGTTTCGCTGTTCGGGATCAACTTCCAGGTCGATTTCGCCAAGGAGAGCCAATTCGGGGCGTTCGTAGCGGCGTCCTCGGCGGGCGTGCTCGCGGTGGTGAACGGGGTCGGGCGCGGCATTGTCGGCTGGGCGTCGGACCGGATCGGGCGGAAGGCCACGCTGTTCTGGGTGCTGGTGATCGCTGCCGGCGCGCAATTCGGGGTGCTGTGGTCGGGGAAGACGCACAGTCTGTTCTGGTTCATGGTGTTCGCGGTGCTGACCGGATTCGGCAGCGGGGCGTTCTATCCGTTGTTCGCGGCGCTGGTGCCGGACTACTTCGGGGAGAATTACAACGCGACCAACTACGGGATCGTGTACAGCGCGAAGCTGGTCGGCGGCGTCGGCGGGGGAGGGCTGGCCGCCGGGGTCATCGCGGCTTGGGGATACACCGGGGCTTACGTGCTGGCCGGGTGCATCGCGTTGCTGTCGGCGGGGATGACGTTGTTCCTGCGACAGCCCGGACGGTCCGGGCCGGGCGTGGGGGAAGGGGTGGTCGTTCCGTCCGCCGCGCCGGCAGCGGGTAGCGCTGGTGGGTGAGACCGCCTGGCGGCGCGCTGAAATCTGATCGCCACCCGGGTCGAGGCACCTGGTCAAGGCACGAAGGATGCCCTGGCAAGGTGCCTCGACCCGGGTTTTGGCTCTTCGGATCCGGGGCAGGACGGTCCGGGTCGGGGTGCTTACTCCGCTGCGGTCTCGGGGTGCTCGTGGAACGCCTTCCGGGTCCGTTCGGTGTGTTGCGCCATGATCTGCTGCGCCTTCTCGACGTTGTGCGCGGCGATCGCCTGGATCAGTTCGGCGTGCTCCTGCCAGGCGTCGCGGCCGCGAGGACGGGCGATCGGCGTGTAGTACCAGCGCACCCGGCGGTCGACTAGTCCGATCAGTTCGGCGAGAACGGCGTTTCCGGTGAGTTCGGTGATGTAGGAGTGCAGGTCGGCGTTCGCGGCGACGAGCCGCTCGGCGTCGTCGGCGGCGAGGGCTTTCATGCCGACGTCCTGCAGTTCCCAAAGCCGCTTGATGTTTTCCTCGGTCGCGCAGGCGGCGGCGAGCTGCGCGGAGTGCGTCTCCAGCACGGCGCGGACGCCGAGCAGCTGGTCGGCTTCCTCGTCGGTGGGGAGGTGGACGAACGCGCCCTGTGCGGGCCGCAGATCCACCCAGCCCTCGGTCTGCAGCCGCTGCAGCGCCTCGCGGACCGGCTGGCGGCTGACGCCCAGGTACTCGGCCAGGTCGGCTTCGACCAGGTGCTGGCCGGGTTCAAGAGTGCGGTTGATGATCAGCTCGGCGAGCGCGTCGTAGACGACCTGCCGCAACGGTGCGGGCCGCTCCACCCGCTTGGCGTTCTTGCCGGCGAGGGACCCCTTGGCCGTGCGCCGGCCGGTCGGCCCGCGGTCGGGCAGGGGGGAGACGGTCTCGGTCACGGTGCACCTCGGGTGGGATGTGGCAGGAATCGAGGAATCAGCTCTCAGGATACAGCTTTTAGTATGCAAAATCCCGGGCTTCCATCGTTTGTGTCGGCGATCTTCCCGGCCCGCGTGCCGGGGCGGCTGGCTTGTCTGCGGTGCGCGGCGGCGGTCGAGGGGATTGTTTGTGCGGCGCGGCGGGCAGGCGAGGGGTCGTTCCCGGCATGGCTGACCGGCGAGGCTCGTTCGTGGCGCGGCGGACGGGGCGGGCAGGCGAGGGCCGTTTGCCGTGGGCCGGGTCTCCTCGCCCGCGGCAGCCGATATCCGCCAGGCCGGTCATCGCCATTCCCGATGACAACATCCTGGATTCCCAACATCGCATTATGGATACTGTATGCAATCCATTGAGCAAGGTGACACCGAGCAGGAGGCGTCATGCGGGTAGCGGTTCTGGGCGCGGGAGCGATCGGCGCGTACGTGGGCGCGGCGCTGCACCGGGCCGGCGTCGACGTTCACCTCATCGCCCGCGGCCCGCATCTCGCGGCGATGCGGGAACGGGGCGTTCGGGTGCGGAGTCCGCGCGGCGATTTCACCGCGCGCCCGCACGCGACCAGCGATCCGCGCGAAGTCGGCCCAGTCGATTACGTCTTCCTGGGACTCAAGGCGCACTCGTATCCGGACTGCGGCCCGCTTCTCGAACCCCTCCTCGGCCGCAACACCGCGCTCGTCGCGGCTCAGAACGGCATTCCCTGGTGGTATTTCCACGGCCTGGCCGGGCATCCGCTGGAAGGTCACCGCGTGGAGGCCGTGGATCCGGGCGGTGCGACGAGCCGTGTGCTCGACGTCGAGCGGGCGATCGGATGCGTCGTCTACTGTTCGACCGTCATCGAGGAACCGGGCGTCATCCGGCATCTCGAGGGGACCCGGTTTTCCCTCGGCGAGCCGGGCGGCGGCTGCTCGGCTCGCTGCGCCGCGTTCGCCGACGCGCTGATCGCGGGCGGGCTGAAGGCTCCGGTCGAGCTGCGGGTGCGGGACGACATCTGGGTCAAGCTGATGGGCAACGTCGCGTTCAACCCGCTCAGCGCGCTCACCCGGGCGACCATGGCGCAGATGTGCGAGCACGACGAAACCCGGGCTCTGGTCGCCGCGATGATGACCGAAACCCTCGCGATCGCTCGCGCGGCGGGGGCGGACCCGCAGGTGTCGGTAGAGAAGCGGATCGACGGCGCGTGGCGCGTCGGGCACCACAAGACGTCGATGCTCCAGGACCTCGAAGCGGGGAAACCGCTCGAGATCGACGCCATCATCGGTGCGGTCGTGGAGCTTGCCGACCTCACGGGGACGGCCGCCCCGGCGCTGCGGCATGTGCACGCGGCGGTCCGGTTGCTCGATCGCACCGCGTCGGCGGTCCCGGTTGGCTGAATGCTTTTCGATAACGGAAAAATATGATCGTCGACTGTCCACATGGGAGTAAATAAAGTCCACTGTGGTCAGTCGAACGGGCTCGCCCGGCGCAACCTGAGAAGGGGTGCGCCGGGCGCTCTTCGTTGCCCGGACGACTGCGCCGGCGATCTGCCGGACGACCGCGCGTCCGGCACGCGAAGTCCCCGCTGCCCGTTGACCGGAGCCTCCGCCGCCAGCTATTCTCGTTTTACGGAAGAAAACTTCCACAAAGCGAAATTAGTAACGTGAGGAGCCGAGGCATCATGACCGGTCCCGCCGGGGAGCGGCACTCGCTGCCCTACACCGCCAACCTGTCGATCCTGTTCACCGAGCTCCCGCTGCTCGAGCGCGCGCAGGCCGCTCGGGCAGCGGGCTTCACCAAGGTGGAGTACTGGTGGCCGTTCGGCAGCGCTGACCCTTCCGGGGCCGAGGTCGACCGGTTCGCGCGGTCGATCGAGAACGCCGGCGTGCAGCTCACCGGGCTGAACTTCTTCGCGGGCGACATGGCCGCGGGCGAGCGCGGGCTCGTGTCGTGGGTCGGCCGCGAGGCGGAGTTCGCGACCGGCCTGACCGTGGCGCTCGGGCTCGCCGAGCGGCTCGGCTGCCGCAGCTTCAACGCGCTGTACGGCAACCGCGTCGACGGCGTTTCCCCGTCCGAACAGGACGATCTCGCCCGCACGCAGTTGGCCACCGCGGCGAAAGCGGCCGAGGGCATCGGCGCACAGCTGGTGCTCGAACCGCTGTCGGGTACCCCGGCTTACCCGCTGAAGACCGCGGCCGACGCGGTCGCGGTGCTCGACGAGCTGGGCCTGGGCAACGTCCGGCTGCTCGCCGACCTCTACCACCTGGCGGTCAACGGCGACGACCTCGACACCGTGATCGCCCGCTACACCCCGCGCACCGGGCACGTGCAGATCGCCGACGCGCCGGGCCGGCACCAGCCGGGCACGGGGGAGCTGGATCTCGAAGGATACCTGCAGAAGCTGCAGGCAGCAGGCTACGCCGGGCCGGTGGGCGTCGAGTACAAACCGGATGGGTCCACAGTGGACTCGCTGGCCTGGCTGCCGTACGAGCGAAGGGGAAAGTGATGAGCAAGATCGGCTTCATCGGACTCGGCGTGATGGGCACGCCGATGGCCGCGCACCTGGCCGCCGCCGGGCACGACGTGAGCGGCTTCGACCTCAACGCGGACGCGCTGGCGAAGCTGGAAGCCGCCGGCGGGCGCGCGGCGGCCGACGTCGCGGACGCGGTGGCCGGCGCGGAAGTCGTGATCACCATGCTGCCGGACCACCCGCAGGTCGAGCAGGTCGTGCTCGCCCCGGGCGGCGTCCTCGACTCGCTCGCCCCGGGCACGCTGCTGGCGGACATGAGCACCATCCGGCCGGAGACCTCGATCGAGGTCGCGAAAGCCGGTGCCGCCAAGGGAATCCGGGTGCTGGACGCGCCGGTCTCCGGCGGGCAGGCCGGGGCCGAGCAGGCCACGCTGTCCATCATGGTCGGCGGCGAGGAAGCCGACTTCGCCGCCGCCAAGCCGGTGTTCGACGCGCTCGGCAAAACCGTCGTGCACGTCGGGCCGCACGGTGCGGGCCAGGTCGTCAAGGCCGCCAACCAGCTGGTGGTCGGCGGGATCTACGGGCTGGTCGCCGAGGCGATCGTGCTGCTGGAAGCGTCCGGAGTGGACGCGGGCACCGGGCTCGACGTGCTGGCCGGCGGGCTCGCCGGCAGCCGGATCCTGGAGCTGAAGCGGAAGTCCATGGTGGCGCGCCAGTTCCGGCCGGGCTTCCGGATCGACTTGCACCACAAGGACATGGGCATCGCGCTCGCCGCGGCGCGGCAGTCCGGCGTGGCGCTCCCGCTGACCGGTCTGGTCGCGCAGCTGGTCGCGGCCGGGCGGGCGATGGGCTACGGCTCGCTGGACCACTCCGCGCTGCTCAAGGTTGTCGAAGAACTGTCCGGCCGCTCGTCCGAGGAGGTTTGACCATGGCCCGAGTCCCCGCTATGCAGGCAGTCGTCGACGTGCTGGTCGACGAGGGGATCGACGTCGCGTTCGGCTGCCCCGGCGCGGCGATCCTGCCGCTGTACGACGCGATGCAGGGCCGCGGCATCGACCACCTGGTGGTCCGCCACGAGGAAGGCGCCACGCACATGGCCGACGGGTGGGCGCGCACCACCGGCAACGTCGGCGTCGCGATAGGCACCTCCGGCCCGGCCGGCACCAACATGATCACCGGGCTCTACACCGCGCACGCCGACTCCGTCCCGATCCTGTGCATTACCGGCCAGGCCGCGACGACGAAGCTGCACCAGGAAGCGTTCCAGGCGGTCGACATCGTCGAGATCGCCCGTCCGGTCACCAAGTGGGCGGTGCAGGTCAAGGAAGCCGCGCAGCTGCCCTGGATCTTCCGCGAGGCGTTCCGGATCGCCCGGTCCGGCCGTCCCGGCCCGGTCCTCATCGACCTGCCGATCGACGTGCAGAAGCAGATCATCGAGTGGGATTCCAGCATCGACTCGGCGCTGCCGGTGAGCGCCGTCAAACCGTCCCCGGCGCGAGTCGAGCGCGCGCTGGACATGCTGCTCGCCGCGGAACGGCCGCTGATCCTGGCCGGTGGCGGCGTGGTGCTCGGCGAGGCGAGCGAACCGCTGCGCCGGCTCGCCGAGCGGCTCGGCGTCCCGGTCGGCGTCACGCTCATGGGCAAGGGCAGCTTCCCCGAGGACCACGAGCTGTTCGCCGGCATGGCGGGCATCCAGACGTCGCAGCGCTGGGCGAACGCGGCTTTCCTGGAGTCCGACCTGGTCCTGGCGCTGGGTGCGCGGTTCGGCGACCGGCACACCGGCGAGCTGTCGGTGTACCGCGGCGACCGCAAGTTCATCCACGTCGACATCGAACCCACGCAGCTGGGCAAGGTGTTCGGCCCGGATCTCGGCGTCGTGTCCGACACCCGCGAGTTCGTGGAGGCGCTGCTGGCCGCGCTCGACGCGCGCGAGGCGCCGGCCCGGGACCGCACGTGGGTCAAGCGGCTCGGCGACCTCAAGGCCGAGCTGCCGCGCAAGGAGGACTTCGACTGCACGCCGATCAAGGCGCCGCGGGTGTTCAAGGAGCTCAACGACTTTTACGGACCGGAGACGTACTTCGTCACCGCGATCGGGCTCTACCAGATCTGGTCCGGCCAGTTCCAGCGCGCGCACCTGCCGCGGCACTACCAGGTGTGCGGCCAGGCCGGCCCGCTGGGCTGGGAGATCCCGGCCGCGATCGGCGTCAAGAAGGCGCGGCCGGAGGCCGAGGTCGTCGGCGTCGTCGGGGACTACTCGTTCCAGTTCCTGGTCGAGGAGCTCGCCGTCGCCGCGCAGTACGACGTCGGGTTCGTGCTCGTCATGCTGAACAACGAGTACCTCGGCCTGATCCGGCAGTCCGAACTGCCCTACGACATGAACTACCAGGTCGACATCCATTACGACGACCACGGCGCGGACAACGTGAAGATCATGGAGGCCTACGGCTGCGCAGGCACCCGGGTCTCGGATCCGGGCGAGATCCGGTCGTCGCTGGAATGGGCGCGGAAGGAAGCGGAGCGCACCCGCCGTCCGGTCCTCGTGGAGATCATGATCGAGCGGGAAGGGAACGCCGCGATGGGCGCCGCGCTGGACGCGGTGCGCGAGTTCGAGCCGGTCGACTGACCGGCGGCCGGGCCGGAGCGGGGACGCCCGCTGCGGCCCGGTTTCGCGCTCGGCTGGCGGATCCCGGCTCGACGGCAGGCCCTGCCGGTCAGCGGGCCGGGCTCAGCGCGGACAGCGAGGCGAGGGTTTCGGCGTCCCGGGTTCCCGGCGTCGCGTGGAACACCACCAGCTGCAGCGAACCCGGCCCGGGGATGTCGAGCTTGTCGCTGTGCAGGTCAAGGTCCCCGGCGGCGGGATGGCGGAATCGCACCGGGTGCCCGGTCCGCGGCCGGACGTCGTGCCGCGCCCAGAGTTCGCGGAAGCGTTCGCTGGCACCGAGTTCCGCGATCAGGTCGGCGGCGGACGGGTCGTTGACGTCCGGCCCCAGTGCGGCGCGCAGACCGGCGACGCCGTCCGCGGTCAGCTGGTCCCAGTCGCGGCGGAGCGCGCGTTCGGCGGGATCGAGGAAGACCGCGCGCAGCAAGTTCCGGCCGACCGCGTAGTTCGGCGAAACCCTTGCCGCGACGGGGTTCGCGGCGAGCACGTTGGTCAGCCGATCCTGGACGTAGGCCGGGGTGGCCGGCCAGGTGCCGATCAGTTCGACGATGCTCGCCGGGGCCCGCGCTTCGATCGGTTCGGAGCGGAACGGAGCCGCGAGCTGGTGCAGGTGCCTCCGGGCGGCGTCGTCCAGGTCGAGGACGCGGGCGAGCGCCTCGAGTATCTGCGCGGACGGGTTGTGGTCGCGGCCTTGCTCGAGCCGGACGTAGTAGTCGCTGCTGATGCCCGCCAGCAGTGCCAGCTCTTCCCGGCGGAGCCCCGGGACGCGCCGGCGCCCGGTGGCGGGCAAGCCGACGTCCGAGGGAGAGATCTGCTCCCGCCGGGCGCGGAGGAAATCGCCGAGAAGGTTGTCCACTTGGCCAGTCTACTTAGTTCAGTGAGTGCTGTACTATTCCGTCCATGCTGACATCGGAGACCCGGGAACTGGCGCTCGCGCGGCTCGGCCGCGCGCTGGCGGACCCGACTCGGTGCCGGATCCTCGTGGCATTGCTGGACGGGATCGTCTACCCGGCTCAGCTCGCCGCGCGGCTGGAGCTGAGCCGGTCGAACGTGTCGAACCACCTCGCCTGCCTGCGCGGATGCGGGCTGGTGGTCGCGACGTACCAGGGGCGGCAGGTGCGGTATGCGATCGCGGATCCGCACCTCGGCCGCGCGTTGGCGGAGCTGACGCGGGTCGTGTTGGCGGTCGCGCCTTCCGAGGCGTGCATTGACGAAACGCCGGCGACGCGATGACTGACTCCTGCTGCGGGTCAGGGGCGGAGGGCCGCGGCGCGGGGCCGGTCGTGACCGGTGCGCGGCGCGCGGTGTTGCACCGGCGGGTCCGCTGGCTGGTCGCCGCGACGATCACCTACAACGTCGTCGAGGCGGTCGTGGCGGTGTCCGCCGGCACAATCGCATCTTCGACAGCGTTGGTGGCTTTCGGCCTGGATTCGGTCGCCGAGGTGCTCTCCGCGGTCGCGGTGGCGTGGCAGTTCTCGGGAGCCGATCCGGAGCATCGGGAACGGGCCGCGCTCAGGGCGATCGCGGTGTCGTTCTTCCTGCTGGCCGCATACGTGACGGGCGACGCGCTGTGGTCGCTGTTCGGCGGCGGAGAAGCGGAGCATTCGACGGCCGGGATCGTGCTCGCCGCGGTGTCGCTGGCAGTGATGCCGGTTCTCTCTGGCGCGCAACGCCGAGCCGGGCGGGAACTCGGCTCGGCGAGCGCGGTCGCGGACTCCAAGCAGACGCTGCTCTGCACCTACCTCTCTGGCGTGCTGCTCGTCGGACTGCTGGTCAACACGCTGTTCGGCTGGTACTGGGCGGATCCGGCCGCGGCGTTGGTGATCGCCGCGGTGGCGGTCAAGGAAGGCCGCGAAGCCTGGCGCGGCGAGCACTGCTGCTGACCGCGGAGCAAGTTCCGCTGGATGGCGCGCAAGGTCATGGCCAGGGCAATGAACGTGCCCACCAATGCCAGCGCTGCCGCTAGATCACTCACCTCGGGCCTTTCTCGGACGGTCGTTCGGTCCGTTCGAGCATGCCGCCGCGTCGCCTGCTCGGCGGCCCGTCCGCACGCATCCTTGACTCGCCCGAAGCGGATGTTGATGTTCCCGAAGTTAAACGGACACTTGTCCGCTACACTGGACCAGGTAAGCGGACAAGTGTCCGCATAGCGAGGATCGGGGATTCCGGACATGTCAGAGATGAACAGGGCGCAGATGGCCAAGGTCGTCGCGATCACCGGGGCGAGCAGCGGCATCGGCGAGGCGACCGCGCGCCTGCTCGCGGCGCGAGGCTGTGCAGTGGTCCTCGGCGCACGACGCGAAGACCGGTTGGGCGCACTGGTCGAAGAGATTCGGGCGGGCGGCGGTCAGGCGGTCGCGGTCGCCACCGACGTGACCCGGCTGGCGGAGATGGAACGGCTCGTAGCCTGTGCCGTCGAGGAGTTCGGCCGGTTGGACGTCCTCGTCGGCAACGCCGGGATCAGCAAGCTCGGCCCGGTCGCGGACGGCGACGTGACCGGCTGGGCGGCGATGATCGACGTCAACGTCCGTGGAGTGCTGCACGGGATCGCCGCGGCGATGCCGGTGTTCCGGCGGCAGGGGCGAGGGCATCTGGTGACGACGGTGTCGACTTCCGGCTTGAAGATCGTGCCTGGTCAGGCGGTGTATGCCGGGACGAAGAACGCGGTGCGCACGGTGCTGGAGGCGCTGCGGCAGGAATCGACGGACGGAGTGCTCCGGACGACCTCGGTGTCGCCCGGCTTCGTGCGGACGGAACTGGCGGACTCGATCGACGATCCGGCCGAGCGGGCGCAGGTGCGGGAGCGGCTCGCGGCGATCGCGCTGGACCCGGCGGCGGTGGCGAGGGCGATCGCGTTCGCGATCGAGCAGCCGGACGACGTGGAGATCGGGGACATCACCATTCGGCCGACTGTGCAGAACTAGCGAGCGGCGCACCGCTCAGAGGCACGGTGGCTGATAGCCGTCGACGCGGAGTTCGCGGAAGTCGAGGGCGTTCGGGGTCTTGCCGACGAAGACCAGGCCGCGGGCTTCGGCCAGCGCGGACCGGAACGAGTACGACGGCTGGCCCAGCTCGGGCAGCCACGTCCAGTTTCCGGGGTCGAAGGAGAAGTACCTGCGGACCAGCTGCCCGCCGGTGGCGGGGATCTTGGTCAGCCATTTGTCGCCGCCGCTCCAGTGCGAGGCGGGGCGAAGCTGGACGTAGAGGTCCTCGTCGGCGCGATAGGCGAGCCAGAAGCCGGCGGACCGGCTGAGGTCGGCCTGTGCGTCGAACTTGTTGCCGAGCCAGACGACGGCCACGTGCCACTCGTTGTTCTGGAACACGACCTTGGCCGCATATCCGGCGCCCTCCTTGACCAGGAGGCTGCCGGTCGGCGGGACGGTCGTGCCTTCGCCGCTCGCGAGCCACTGCTGAAACCGGTTGATCGAGGGGGTGCTGCATTCGCGGTGCGGTCGGGAAGCCTGGGACGGCGCGGCATCCGCGACCGGTCCGGAAACTGTTGCCAGCAGCAAGGCGGAAAGCCCAGCGAGAATCGACATTCTTGTCGTCTTCCGGCGGCGTGCGCGCATGGAGCGAAAGCTACCAGCGCTCTCGAACGTGAGTCAGCTCCTTTCGTTGGCTTTCCGGGGCCGGTTACCGCCTTCGCCGGGGTTTCCCGCGAACGGATCGCCGGGTGCGAGCCGGATCGGATTGGTGAGCAGGGGTTTCAGGTGACCGGTGCCGCGAATTCCCTTGCCGCTGTGGACTTCTGCGTACCGGCACCGACCTGTCGGCTGCTCAGGCTCACCGATCGATCGGTGGTCTGAACCTCTCTTGAGACGGTCGCCGGCACGCGACCTGGGGGCAGGCTGAGTCGGGCTAACCGGGACTGCGGACGGTCGCGACTGGGGAAGCCGGGCTGCGAGCGGCCGAGGTCGCGAGCGGCTGGGATCGCGAGCGGCTGGACGTCCGTGAAGGGCCTCTTCCGGGACTTAGATTCCCTCAAGGGGCCCTTCACGGACCGCCCGCCCGCCCGCGCCGACGGACCGCCCGCGCACGCCGGTCGCCCGACCGCGCCAGGTGGGACACGCCCTTAGAACGGTGGCGCATCCCCCGCCAGTGCGGGGGCGGGCGCATCCGTCGCCCAGCCGTCTCCGGCCGGCGCGGCCTGCCCGCCGTTGCGCGAGACTTTCGTGATCTTGGCGGTGGCGTACCGCAATGACGCGGCCACCTCGTCGACCTGCAACTCCACCACCGTTCTCCGGTCGCCTTCCTTCGTGTCGTACGAGCGTTGCCGCAATCTTCCCTGGACCACGACTCTCGCACCTCGCATCAGGCTTTCCGCGACGTTCTCCGCGGGGCCGCCCCACCAGCTGCAGCGCAGGAACAGCGGGTCGCCGTCCTTGAATTCGCTGGTTTGCCGGTCGTAGACGCGCGGCGTGCTCGCGACGGTGAAATTCACGACCGCCGAACCGGACTGGGTGAAGGCGAGTTCGGGGTCGGCGGTCAGGTTGCCGACGACGGTGACGACGGTTTCTCCGGCCATGGGGCGCTCCTCGGTTCCGGGCGGGCCCAGGGGCGGGCGCCGCTTCCGGGAATCAGGGGACCATCCGGGTACGACAGTTTCCGGGGCTTCTCGCTCACTCCATCGGGTGGGACGTGTCGGATGCGTCCGGTTCCCGCCGTTCGGCTGTTGTCCGGCGACGGGGGCCCGGGCACCATGTGCGCAATGTGCGCTGGGAAGTGGGGCTGGGCGGCGGCAGTGGTCGCGGTGGTCGGGATTTCGGTGGCGGGCCAGGGCATCGGCTCCGCCGCGGGACAGGATCGCGCGGGCGGACCGGTCGCGGACCAGGCTGCGACCGGCGGGAGTCCGGGCGACTGCTGCGGAGGGCCGTCCTCCTGGACCACCGGCGACAAGGCCGCGCTCGGGACCGCGGCCGGCACCGGGAGCCCGTTGTGGTTCACCGTCGCCGGGGGAGTCACGTCCGAAGTGTTCTATCCGCGGGCGGACGTGCCCAACATGCAGGACATGCAGTACGTCGTCACGGACGGGAAGTCCTTTGTGGACCTCGAACGCGACGACACGGCGCACGCGGTCTCGATGCCGGACGAGAAAGCACTCGAGTACACCGTCACGAACACCGCGAAGAACGGCCGTTACCGGCTCACCACGACCTATGTCACCGACTCCGCTCGCGCGACGCTGGTCACCCGGACCCGGTTCCAGTCGCTCGACGGGGGTCAGTACCAGGTCTACCTGCTCGCGAACCCCTCGATGGCGGGCGGCGCGGCGAACGACACCGCGGCCTGGGACGGCACCGGGCTGACCGCCAGCGACACCGAAGACTTGTTCGGGGCCCGGCAAACCGTGGCTTCGGCGCTGCGGGCGTCGACCGGGTTCGTGGCGCACGACAACGGATACTCCGGAGCGGCCAGCGATTGCCTGGCAGACTTGCGGGCCCACAAGACGCTCGCGAACCAATTCGACTCCACCGCCAAGGGCAATGTCGTTCAGTGCGGCCAGGTTCCGGTCGGCCAGGACTCGACGTTCACCGTCGCGCTCGGCTACGGAGACAGTGCGCAGGCGGCATCGGCGGCCGCGGACGGCTCGCTGGGCGCCGGATTCGATCAGCTGGAACAGGCGTACCGGCAAGGGTGGGAGGGATATCTCGGCGGCCTGAAGCCGGCTCCCGGCACGGTTTCGGGCGACACCCAGCAGCGGCGCGCGTACTACGTCGCAGCGATGGCACTGCACGCGGCGGAGGACAAAACGCATCGCGGCGCGAGCGTCGCGGGCTTGTCCACGCCGTGGGGCGACGTCGTGAACGGCGACGCGCTCAACGACGGGTACCACCGCGTCTGGGGACGCGACCTCTACCAACAGGCGACCGGGTTGCTCGCGGCTGGCGACGCGGCGCAGGCGAAGCGGATGGCGCAGTTTCTCTGGGCCTCGCAGTGGATTTCCGCGCCCACACAAGGAGATGGCACCACGTACCCGGCAGGCGCGTTCCCGCGGTACAGCCCGGTGAGCGGGGTCCAGGGCGCGACGCCGCAGCAGCTCGGCTGTTGCGAGCAGCTCGACCAGGACTCCGACGCGATCATGCTGGCCTGGCTGACCGGCCTCACCGACGCGTCGACCTACGCGCGGGTGAAGGTGACCGCCGAGCACATCCGCACGAGCGGCCCCGCCACCACCGAGAGGTGGGAGGAGCAGTACGGCCGGTCGCCGTCGTCGATCGCGGCGGAGGTGGCCGGGCTGGTGACCGCTGGGGCGATCGCGCGGGCGAACGGCGACACCGCGTCCGCGCAGCAGTGGGAGTCGACGGCGGATTCGTGGCGCTCGCAGCTGGACTCCTGGACGCTCACGAAGTCCGGCTACTGGGGCGGGCACACCTACTACGAGCGGCTGGACAAGGGCACCGACCCGAACGACACCGGGCAGATCTGCTTCGACGAGGGCTGTTACTACGAGCACGACGTGACCGACTTCGGGTACCTCGAACTGGTCCGCCTCGGCGTGCGCGGACCCGCGGACCCGGCAGTGTCCGAGTCGCTCGCCCCGACCGCGGCGGCCGCGGACGGCAACTCGCCGGTGCAGGTCACCCTGCCGAACGGCGACGTCTACTTCCACCGCTACCCGCACGACAACTACGGCGAAAGCACCACCGCGTGCACCGGCTGGCCGGCGAACGGGCCGCAACGGTTCGGCCGGCTGTGGCCGGTCCTGTCCGGTGAGCGCGGCGAGTACGAACTCGCGAACAACCGCCCGGCGGGGGTCTACCTGAAGTCGATGGCGGACTCGGCGAACGACGGGTACTTCATTCCCGAGCAGGTGTGGGACCGCGCGGACGTGTCCTGTTTCGGGCTTGGGCGGCCGACTGGGAGCGCGGCGCCGCTGATGTGGGCGGAGGGGCAGTACCTGCGGCTCGCGCAGAACATGGCGGCGGGGAAGAACCTGGAGACGCCGTCGGTGGTGCAGCAGCGGTACGGCAGTTGAGCAGCGGTCGCTGCCGCGGCTCGCGCGGCGGGCGATCCGGCTCGGCGGCAGCGGAACGGTCAGAATCCGAAGGCCCCGCCTCCGCATCACCGCGGGATCTGCCCGACGCGATGCCCGCGGCGATCAACGCGAGTCCCAGCCCCGCCCCGGTCAGCAGTGTGAACGGTTCGCCGAACCACACCGCGCCCCACACTGACGTCACGGGTGCGATCAGGAACATCAAACCGTTCACCGCGGTCATCCCCAGCCGGGCGACGAGCAGCCAGTACAGCCCGTACCCGCCGAAAGTCGCCAGAACGATCAGCCATGCCAGGGCGAACCAGAACCTGCCGGACGACGGAGGCGCCGCCGTCCCGGAAACGACTGCCAGCAAGGTGAACACGACCGCCGACGCGCCGCAATGGACCGCCAGTGCCTGCACCGGGGCCACCGGGACCTCGGACCGCCGTTCGAGCACGGTCGAACCGACCAAACCCGCCATGCCGGCGAACGGGATCAGATAAGCCCAGCCCGGCGCGGACGATCCAGCATCCGACCAGCTGACCAGTGCTACCCCGGCCAGCCCCAGCACCAGCCCGGTCCACTGCCGCCCGGTCGCGGCGGCGCCGAGCAGCGGACCTGCCACCGCGGCGGCGACCAAGGGCTGCACGCCGTCGATCAACGCGGTTGTCCCAGTGCTGACGCCTTGGCCGATCGCCCAGTAGACAGTGAGCAGGTAGCCGGACTGCGAAAGCAGTCCGATCACCACGTGCCGGGCCGCCGAGCGCGCCGGGATCCGCCGCAGGAACGGGGCCAGCAGCAGGGCGAGCGGCACGAACCGCCACATCAGCACGGTCGGCGCCGCGGCGTCGGCGGCCCCGAGCTTCGCGCCCACGAAGCCCGACGACCAGCATCCGACGAACAACGCGCCCACTGCGGCCCGGCCGACTATACCGATCGGTGTACTCACAAGCGCGGACTATACAGATCGGTATACACTCTGGCCATGGTCATCGACTGGACGCCCAAGGCATATGCGGTGCTGCGGGCCGCCGAGGAGCTGTTCTACGAGAACGGGATCCACGCGGTCGGCGTTGACGTGATCGCCGCGCGGGCGGGCGTCACGAAGAAGACGCTCTACGACCGGTTCGGCTCGAAGGAGCGGCTGGTCGTCGAGTACCTGTCGGCGCGCGACGCGAGATGGCGTGAGTTTCTCGCCAAAAGGCTCGAGGATGTCGGCCCGGTGCCGCAAGAGAGACTGCGGGCAGCGTTCGACGCCTCGGCGGCGTGGGCGAAGGAGTACGGCGGCAAAGGCTGCAGCATGATCAACGCGCACGCGGAGATCAGCGATCCCGCGCATCCGGCGTATGCGGTGGTGACTGGCAGCAAACGCTGGATGCTCGGATTCTTCGCCCAGCTGGCCGAGGATGCCGGAAGCGCCGATCCGCAGCGGACCTCGGAACGAATCATGCTGCTGCACGAGGGTGCGGCGGTGATGGCCGGAATGCGGATCGCGGACGACATCTTCACCCGCGCCGCGGAGACGGCGGTGGAGCTGCTGGACCGATCCGTCAGCGGGTCGAACGGACCTTCTCGTAATGCCGCGCGGCGCGTGCCCGGTTTCCGCAGGTGACCGAGCACCATTCGCGGCGTGGATGCGTCTTCATGAAGTACAGCACGCAGCCCGGGGCGTAGCAGGCGCGGAGTTTCGCCGCGTCCGGGCCGCCCAGAAGAGCGATCGATTCGCGGGCGAGGCGCGCTAAGGCGGTGACCACGGCGGAGCTGTCGGCCGAAGAGGTTTCGCGGAGCGCTCCGTCGACGAAGGCCAACTGGGGGACCGGCAGGTGAGCGACCAGGTCGTTCAGATCGCCGAGGGCGGCGGCCAGTTCCCGGGTCGGCGAATGCGCGGTCTGCCGCTCGTCCCCGGTGACCTGCGCGGCCAGGCGGCGCACGGCATCGCGAAGCCGACGCGCCAGTGCGAGTTCGGCGGCTGAACTGGGTTCGCTCCCAACGCCGGCCTCGGACAGCCAGGCGTCGAGCCCCTCCCGGCTGGCGAGGTCGTCGTGAAGGCCGGAGGTGTCGGCCCAGACCGTCGCCATCAGGCGGATCGGCGCGACCTCGTCCGGAAGCATCCCCATCCTGGAACCGTATCACGGATAAATCGGCTTGCATCCGTGAGAAGCACCCGCGTAGGCTTCTCACGGGAAAACCCGCTGAGTACCGTGAGAAATGGAGGTTGTCCATGAGCATCCGGGCCGATGCGGGATTCCACGCGGGTGAGCTGGCCGTCCAGCGCGCGGCGGGGGTGGAGAAGCAGGCGGCGCGACTGTCCAAGATGGCCGAGCCGGCCGGGCTTTCCCCGGGCATGGCCGGATTCCTGCTGGAGCGGACCTTCCTGGCGGTCACCGGCCGTGCCGTGGACGGACGGCTGTGGACTTCGCCGCTGGCCGGTCCGCCCGGCTTCCTCGAGCCGCGCTCGGCGACGACGCTCTCGGTGCGCGCCGGGCTTCCGGCCGGTGATCCGCTGCACGGGCTCGCGGCCGGGCAGAAGCTGGGCCTGATCAGCGTCGAGTTCGCCACGCGCCGCCGGGTCCGGATCAACGGCGAGCTTCGCGAAGCCACCGACGAGCAGCTGCTCGTGGAGGTCGAGCAGGCGTACGGGAACTGCCCGCAATACATCCAGCAGCGCACACTGAGCTTCGAAGCCGAGCCGGCCGCCACGAGACGGGACACGGCGCTGAGCGCGGCGGATCGCGAGCGCATCCGCGCCGCCGACACGTTCTTCCTGGGCACCATCAACCCCGGCTATGGCGCGGATGCGTCGCATCGCGGCGGCGCGCCCGGTTTCGTCCGCGTCGACGGTGATTCGGTGTGGTGGCCCGACTATCCGGGCAACAACCTGTTCAACAGCCTCGGCAACATCGCCGCCAACCCGGAGGCCGCGTTGTTCTTCCCGGACTTCGAGACCGGTCGCATCGTGCAGCTTTCCGGCACTGCCGCGATCGAGTGGGGCGAGCCGGGCCGGCCCGGCGACGACGGAAGCACCGGCCGGATCGTCCGGTTCGCCGTGCGGGAAGTCGCTTCCGGACGGACCTTGGCCCGGCAGAGGGCGCATACGCCAGATCCGCGCAATCCCGCGCTCGTCAGCTGAAAGGACCTGATCATGACCGAATCGCGCCCGCCGTTTCCCCCGTTCGACCTGGAGGCGGCGTTGCGGAAAGTCCAGGTCGCCGAGGACGCATGGAATACCCGGGACCCGCGGAAAGTCTCGCTGGCCTACACGCCGGATTCGGTGTGGCGGAATCGGGATGTGCACATCGCCGGCCGGGAGGCGATCGTCGAGTTCCTCACCGCGAAGTGGGAACGCGAGCGGGATTACGCGCTGCGCAAGGGGTTGTGGGGCTTCCGGGAGAACCGCATCGCGGTCCGCTTCCAGTACGAAAGCCGCGACGGCGAAGGCCAGTGGTGGCGCAGCTACGGCAACGAGCTGTGGGAGTTCGACGCGAACGGGCTGATGAGCAGGCGCGAGGCGTCGATCAACGACCGGCGGATCGGGGAAGCCGAGCGGCGGATCTTCGGGCCGCGCCCGGAGTCCGAGCGCGGCGTCGACTTCCCGCTCTGGTGAAGCAAAACCGGCAGGCCGCTCCGGGGTATCGGAGCGACCTGCCGGGAGGGGGCGCGCATGCGGGGTAGGAGCGCGCCCGTCCGGTCAGGCGCTGGTGCGCGCCTGCTGCTTGCGGGACACGATCCGCCAGCCGATCGCCAGCACCACGACGATCGCCGGGATCGAGTAGAACGCGATCTTCTCGGCACCGTCCGAGAAGCCCATCAGCACGATGACCAGTGCCAGGAATCCGAGCGTGGCCCAGCCGGTGTACGGCGCGCCGGGCATCCGGTAGCTCGGTCGTTCGAGTTCGCCGCGCAGCGCCGCCTGGCGCATCCGCATCTGCGAGTACACGAGCGTCGCCCAAGTGGCGACCACTCCGAGCGACGCGACCGCGGTCGCGATGTCGAAGGCTTCCTTCGGCACCAGGTAGTTCAGCACCACGCCGAGCACGTAGGCGACGGACGTGAACAGGATTCCGCCGTAGGGGACGTGGTGCGAGTTCATCTTGCCGACGAACTTCGGCGCCTCGCCGTTGTCGGCGAGCGCGCGCAGGATGCGGCCGGTGGAGTAGAGGCCGGAGTTGCACGACGAAAGCGCCGCGGTGAGCACGACCGCATTCATCACGTCGCCGATGCCGCCGATGCCCAGCCGCGAGAAGACCGTGACGAACGGGCTTTCGCTGCCGTTGTAGAACGGCCACGGCATCAGCATCGCCAGCAGCAGCACCGAACCGACATAGAAGACGCCGATCCGCCACACGACGCCGTTGATGGCCTTCGGCAGCACCTTGCGCGCGTCCTTGGTCTCGCCGGCCGCGATGCCGACGACCTCGATGGCGGAGTAGGCGAACACGACCGCCTGCAGGGTCATCAGCGCGATGCCGACTCCGGCCGGGAAGAACCCGCCGTGGTCGGTGAGGTTGTGCACGCCCGCGGTGGTGCCGCCGATGTTCGCGCCGGCCAGCACCAGGCCGATCGCGGTCACCAGGAACACGATGATCGCCAGCACCTTGACGACGGAGAACCAGAACTCCAGCTCGCCGAACAGCTTGACGCTGAGCAGGTTCACCGCCATCAGCACGCCGAGCGCGACCAGCGCGGTGATCCACTGCGGCAGGCCGGGCAGCCACTTGTGCACGTAGATCGCGACCGCGGTGATCTCCGCGATCCCGGTCATCGCCCAGTTCAGCCAGTACATCCAGCCGGACACGAAACCGGCCCACGGCCCGATGAACTTCCGGGCGTAGGTGACGAAGCTGCCGGAGCTGGGCTGGTGCAGCACGAGTTCGCCGAGCGCCCGCATCACGAAGTACGCCGCGACGCCGCACAGCGCGTAGGAAAGGACCAGCGACGGCCCCGCGTCGTGGAGCCGGCCGCCCGCGCCGAGGAAGAGCCCGACCCCGATCGCCCCGCCGATCGCGATCATCTGCACTTGGCGGTTGCCGAGTGCCTTCGTGTAGTTGTCGCCCTCTTTGGCGACCACTGTGGATTCCATGGTTGCGAGACGCTAGCGGCACCGCGGCGCGTGACGCAGCACACCTAGGAAGAACTTAAGGTGTGCCGCAGATCACCATGATCGAATCCGGCGAATCGGGCGTTTTCGATTTGACAGCCCGAAAATCGCCCTGGACCTGCGGGCCGAACCCGCGGAAGCTCCACTGTGGAGGGACGGGACGGTGACTTTCGGGCACCGGCGGCGGCCCATTCGGGTTCCCGGCGACCGGAACGACGATCCCCGCGTCGTCCGGCCGCCCGGTCGGGGGAGGGCGGTTCACCGGAACGGGCGACGCCCCGGCCGGGCGGCTATTCCACAGTGGACGGAAGTGCTTACGTGGACCGGCCGGGGGCGGCCCGGCGAGGCGCGAGGAGGAGCCGGATGACGGCCACGGCGGAGGCAGTCCGCGACCAGTCCGCGCCGGCCGGGCTGTCCCGGCGCAAGGTGCACGCGGTGTTCGGCGCGGTCCTGCTCGGCATGCTGCTCGCCGCTCTCGACCAGACGATCGTCGGCACCGCGCTGCCCACCATCGTCGGCGACCTCGGCGGCGCCGGGCACCTGTCCTGGGTGGTGACCGCGTACCTGCTGGCCGAGACGATCATGACGGTGGTCGTCGGCAAGCTGGGCGACCTGTTCGGCCGCAAGCTGATGTTCCAGCTCTCGGTGATCGTGTTCGGCGCCGGCTCGTTCTTCTGCGGCTTCGCCGACAGCATGACCTGGCTGATCGTCTGGCGCGCGGTGCAGGGCCTCGGCGGCGGCGGGCTGATGGTCACCTCCACCGCGCTGATCGCCGACGTCGTCCCGCTGCGCGAACGCGGCAAGTACCAGGGCGCGCTCGGCTCGGTGTTCGGCGTGGTGACCGTCGCCGGGCCGATGCTGGGCGGGCTGTTCGTCGACCATCTCTCCTGGCGGTGGGCGTTCTACGTCAACATCCCGCTCGCCGTGGTGGTGCTGGCCGTCGCCGCGTCCGCGATGCCGAGCGTGCGGGCGGCGGTCAAACCGGTGATCGACTACCTCGGCATCCTGCTGATCGGCCTCGCCTCCACCGGCCTGATCCTCGTCACGAGCTGGGGCGGCACCACCTACCCGTGGGGCTCACCGGTGATCATCGGCATGGCGGTCGGCTCGCTCGTGCTTGTCGGCGCGTTCGTCGCGGTGGAGCTGCGCGCGCCGGAGCCGATGCTGCCGATGCGACTGTTCCGGAATCCGGTCTTCACCGTCGCCGGGATCATGAGCTTCGTGGTCGGATTCGCGATGCTCGGCGCGCTGTCCTACCTTCCGACGTACATGCAGTACGTCCAGGGCGTCACAGCGACGACGTCCGGCGTTCGGCTGCTGCCGATGGTGCTCGCGCTGCTGGTGGCCTCGATCCTGTCCGGCACGCTGGTCAGCCGGACCGGGAAATACAAGGTCTACCCGCTCGTCGGGTCCGCGGTGATGACTGTCGGGCTGTACCTGTTGTCGCGGCTCGGTGCGCACACCGGGTTCTGGGAATCCGCGCTGTACATGGCGGTGCTCGGCCTCGGCATCGGCCTCGGGATGCAGGTGCTGACCATCGCGGTGCAGAACACCGTCGACTACCAGGACCTCGGTGTCGCCACTTCCGGCGTGACCTTCCTGCGCTCGATCGGCAGCTCCTTCGGCGCGGCCGTCTTCGGCACGATCTACGCGAACCAGCTCGGCCCGAACCTCGCCAAGGCGGTCGCCGAGCATCCACTGCCGCCCGGCATCGACCCGAAAGCCGTCCAGATCCCGCAAGCGTTGCACCAGTTGCCCGCGGCGATTTCGGAACCGGTCATCGGCGCCTACGCCGATTCGCTGCACATCGTGTTCCTCTATGCCGCGCCGGTCGGTTTGGCCGCGTTCGTGCTCGCGTTCTTCCTGAAGGAAATGCCGCTGCGCGACACCGCTCGCGCCGCCGCGCCGGATCTCGGCGAAGGATTCGCGATGCCGGAGGCGCACGAACCGGGCCGGGATCTGGAACGGGCGGTCGCGACGCTGCTGTTTCGCGAACGACGGAAAGCCGCGCCCGCGATCGTCGCCCGGGCCGCGTCCGAACTCGACCGCGGCGGGCTGTGGTGCGTGCTGCAAGTCCAGCTGCGGGTGCGGTCCGGGCGGCCGGCCACCCTCGAGGCGATCGGCGACGACCACGGCGTGCCCGCGCCGGTGCTGGAACCGGCTTTCGCGAAGCTGGAGCTGACCGGATACCTGGATTACGCGCGCGGCAGCTGGTCGCTCACCGGATCCGGCGAACGCGAATGGGACAAGCTCGTGCGCGCCTGGCACGACTGGATCGCCGAACGGCTCGGCGACTGGGGCACGGCGGACCGCGCGGAATTGGACGCCGCGATCACCCGCGTGGCGACTCGCCTGCTGGACCAGGGCGCTTCGCGCGCGGACGGGCGGCACGCGTTGGCGTGAATTCCGTCCGCGCGCGCAGGACCGGTACCGGTGCGGAGCGGAACGTGGCAGCATCGGCTGATCGGAAAACCCGGCGGCGGCAGCGTGCCGGACCGTTTCTCCTGATTCGGGATCATGCCTGTGGATGAATCCGTGCGCACGGCGTCGGCGGACTCGGACGACGCGGATCAGCGCGTCCCGTCCGGGTCTCGGCTTGCCTGGCTGCCCCTGGTCGCCGCGGCAGCCGGCGGTCTCTCGTTCCTGCTGGTACGCGAAAGCCTGACCGATGACGCGTACATCACACTGTCCTACGCGAAGAACCTCGCCCTGCACGGCGAATGGGCGCTGGTGCCCGGCTCGGTCGCGAACTCGGCGACCTCCCCGCTCGACGTCCTGC
Organism: Amycolatopsis benzoatilytica AK 16/65; assembly: GCF_000383915.1. Taxonomy (NCBI): domain Bacteria; kingdom Bacillati; phylum Actinomycetota; class Actinomycetes; order Pseudonocardiales; family Pseudonocardiaceae; genus Amycolatopsis; species Amycolatopsis benzoatilytica. The sequence continues at coordinate 2,771,740 of NZ_KB912942.1, read as the reverse complement.
TGCTCGGCCTCCTCTCGGCGCTCACCCGGGTCACCGGGTCGGTGCATCCGGTGTTCGCGCTCGGCGTGCTCACCGTGCTGTGCAGCGCGGCGATCGGCTGGGCGTGGGCCCGGCTGACCCGGCGGTTCGGCCTCGCGCCGTGGGTCGGCCCGATCGGGCTGGTGCTGGTCGTCGCGAACCCGTTCCTGCTCTCGGCCACCGGCCTCGAGGTGCTGCTGGCCTCGGCGCTGCTGCTGTGGCTGGCGGTGCTCGCGCTGGAGAAGCGGCCGGTGTGGTTCGGCGTGATCGCCGGGCTGGCCGTGCTGACCCGGCTCGACCTCGTCGTGTTCGTCGTCGTCATCACCTTCGCCACCGGCGCGTTGCGCAGGAAGTTCTGGGCCGTCTTCGGCACCGCGGTCGCGGTCTCCGCGCCGTGGTTCCTGACCAGCTGGTTCGCGCTCGGCTCGTTCATCCCGGACACCCTGGTCATCAAGCAGGACCAGGAGGGCCTCTTCGGCGCCTGGGGCTACTTCAGCGGTCCGATGATGTACTTCCTCGGCCAGCCGTTCACGGTGATGGTCTCGTTCGCGTCCGCGCTCGTGGGCGTGACACTGCTGCTCGGCTGGCTCGCAGTGCGCTTCGCACGCAAGTGGGAGAGCTTCCCCCAGCTGGCTCCGGTGATCGCGCTCGGCGCCGGCGGTGTCGTCTACTACCTCGTCTACTCGGCGCTCGGGGTCGGTCCGTACCACTGGTACTACGTGACCCCGATCGTCAGCACCGCGTCGTGCGCGGTGCTTCTGTGCGGCATCTGGCACGCCGAGGCCAGCGCCCGGCCGGGCAGGCTGAACCGGGTCCCGCCGCTGGTCGCGCTGGGGCTCGGCGCCGCGGTCGCGGTCGCGAACGTGGGCGTCGACCTCGCGCAGGGCGTGCCCTGGCCGTCGCCGGTCATCTTCGGCAACTGGGCCAGCGCGACCGACTACGCGCGGGTCGGCAAGGAGCTCGGCGCGCGGCTGCGGGGCAAGTCGGTCGCCGGTCCCGGCGAGATCGGGGCGCTGGCCTACTACTGCGACTGCCAGATTTTGGACGTGTTTTCCGACCGCAGCCAGGTCACCACGATCGTCAACAAGCGCCTGGCCGAGGACGGCTTCGTCAGCAGGACGATCCTGCGGATCAACTACCACTGGTTCAAACGGCTGCCGCCGCGCACCCCGGACTACCGGTTGCTCTACGACCAGGGCCCGGGCACCGGTCCGGACCAGTGGACGGTGTATTCGGCGGCCAAGGGCGTCGGGCATTTCACCCTCGTGCCGTTCGGCCGCTGACGTCCCGGCGGTTTCCGGATACGGTCGGTGCCATGGGGAAGGCCGAAGCAGTCGAGCTCGAGGTAGGGGACCGCACCGTCCGGGTCTCCAGCCCGGACCGGGTGTATTTCCCGGCCCGCGGCGAGACCAAACTCGACCTCGTCCGCTATTACCTCGCGGTCGGCGACGGCATCGTGCGCGCGCTGCGCGAGCGGCCGTGCATGCTGCACCGGTTCCCGTCCGGCGTGGCCGGGGAGAAGGTGCACCAGAAGCGGGTGCCGAACGGCGCGCCGCCGTGGCTGGAGACGGTCCGGGTGCACTTCCCGCGGTACGACCGGTACGCGGACGAGCTGTGCGTGACCGAACTGGCACACGTGGTGTGGGCGGTCCAGATGTCCACAGTGGAGTTCCACCCGTGGAATTCGAGAAGATCGGACACCGAACGGCCGGACGAGTGGCGGATCGACCTGGACCCGATGCCGGACTGCGGGTTCGACACCGTCCGGAAGGTGGCGCTGGTGGCCCGCGAGGTGCTGGACGAGCTCGGCATCCGCGGCTGGCCGAAGACCTCCGGCGGCAGCGGGATGCACGTCTATGTCCGGATCGAGCCGCGCTGGGGCTTCGCTGACGTGCGCCGCGCGGCGCTGGCGTTCGCACAGGAGGTCGAGCGGCGGGCCCCGGACCTGGTCACCACCACGTGGTGGCGCAAGGACCGCGACCCGAAGAAGCTGTTCGTCGACTACAACCAGAACGCCCGGGACCACACCATCGCCAGCGCCTATTCGGTGCGAGGGGTGCCGGAGGCGCTGGTGTCTACGCCGATACGGTGGGACGAGGTGGAATCGGTCGACCCGCGCGACTGCACGATCGCGACCGTGCCCGCCCGGTTCGCCGAACTCGGCGACCTGCACGAGGGTATCGACGACGTGGCGTACTCGCTCGAGCCGTTGCTGGAGTGGGCGGATCGGGACGGGCTGGAGGCGGGGGAATCCTGAGCGAACCCATTCGGGCGCCTCGCGTCATGGACGCGGGCCGGCCGCGTCTCCCCGGCGACGGACCGGAGGAGCGCGCGATGAACAGTGCAGGGGAAACCGACCCGCTGGCCGTGCTGTACCGGCTGCACCACCAGCTGCGCGTCGTCTCGCCGGTGCTGACGGTCGCGCCCAACCGGCCGGAAACGAAAGCCATGCTGGACGGGCTCGCCGCGACGGTGTCGGAAGCGGCGGGCCTGCTGGCGACTGCCGAACCAGCCGCGCTGGCGGCGTTGCGGCAGGCGTTCGAGCACACTCGGGCGGATCGCGTCAACGAGGCGATGTCCGAGCTCGTCACCGCCTACGGCCGGCTGTCGGTGCTGCTCCGCCAGGATTCGCCGCGCCGGGACGAAGCCGCGCACGAGCCGACGGTGCGCTGGCGCTCGCGGTTCTGACCAGCGGCGGACGGTTTCCGGGGGCGGCCGGGTGAGCCGTCTCGCGTCTCGTTTTGACTCCGCCCCGCTCCCGGCGTGCCAGGATGGCGGGGGAGAGCCACCTGTCCCGGGTGGCGCGGCCGCGGGAGGACGATGTGCCCGAGCAGATCCTCGTCACCGGCGGGACCGGTCAACTGGGCCGGGTCGTCGTGGAGCGGCTGCGGGCCGCGGAGGCGCCAGTGCGGGCGCTGAGCCGGCGGCGGCGCTCCGGCGAAGGGGTCGAATGGACGGTCGGCGACCTGCGCACCGGGCGCGGCATCGACGTCGCGGTCGCCGGGGTGGACACGGTCGTGCACTGCGCGACGGACTACCGGCACGAGGTCGAAACCGTGCGCACGCTGGTGGAAGCCGCGCGGTGGAGCGGGCAGCCGGCGCATCTGGTGTACATCTCGATCGTCGGCGTGGACCGAGTGCCACTGGGCTATTACCGGGCGAAGCTGGCGGCCGAGGAAGTGATCGCCGGTTCCGGCCTGCCCTACACGATTCTGCGCGCGACGCAGTTCCACGCGCTCGTGCGGACGCTGCTCGCGGGCGCGTCGCGGCTGCCGGTGGTCCCGGTGCCGAAGTTCCGGTTCCAGCCCGTGGACGTGCGCGACGTCGCGGCCCGGCTGGTAGAGCTGGCGCTCGGCGCGGCGCAGGGCCGGGTGGCGGATTTCGGCGGGCCGCAGGTACGGACGGCGGCCGACTTGGCCCACTCGTTTTTGGCCGCGGCGGGGAAGCGGAAGAAGGTGGTGACCGTGCCTGCGCCGGGCCGCATCGCGCGCGCGTACGCGGCGGGCGGCAACCTCGCCCCGGACCACGCCGACGGGGTCGTGACGTTCGAGCAGTACCTCGCCGAATGCGGGAAGCCGATGGCGCTGCGATATCGCTGACCCGTCAGGCTTGCACGAAGAAGTGCCAGCCGACCCACCACCAGGCCAGCACGAGAGCGATCCGGGTGGACCGTTTGCGCATGAGGGCGGCGAGCACGGTGGTCAGCGGCGGGATTTTCTTCGGGAACAGGTGGCTGCCGAGCCACAGCAGGATCGCCGCGGCGACGATGACGCCGAAGCCGATTTCGGTGACGAGACGGCTGTTCATGCCGTCCTCCTCGCTGCCGCGGCGGCGCGGAGCATAGCGAGCCCGGCCGCGACCCAGACGCCCAGCGCGAGCGCCTGGACGACGCGGAGGTCGAGCATCGGGTCGACCAGATCGCTCATCGTCGGGTGGGTCAGGGACAGGCCGCCTGCTGCTTGCTCGTAAATGAACGAAACGAGCTCCCAGAGGCACCACGAGATCGCCAGCGCCACCCAAACCCAGCCGCGGCGCGGGACCGGCTGAGACGGGAGCGACGGGTCGCGCCACTCCAGGACCAGCGCGCTGGCGCCGATCGCGACGACGGTGAGGGACATCGGCACGGTATGCCTGCCGAACACGAGCGCGACCAGCGCGACGGCGGCGATCAGCGACGCGGCGGGGAGCCGGACGGGCGGAGCGAGCAGGGCGTCCGGTGCGATCCCGTGCCGCTCGGTGAACAGCAGCACCGCGGCGGCGGCGAAGAAGACCACGCCGTCCGCGGGCGCGTCGCGGATCCAGTGTGCGAGGGACGCGATGAACAGGCCCGCGACCGGAAGGTCGACGATGAGCCGGCTTTGCGGGTAGTCCGCGGCATGCCGTTCGGGAGTAGCCATCCGACGCACCCCATTCCGTGCCCGTCCTGCCCCGGAATCAACACGAAAGGGGACGCGCTGCTTCCCGTCCGGGCGAACTTTCTCCGCGGGCGGGTACCGGTGGTCCTTGCGATCCGGCCACTGGCGGATGCGCCGAACGCCAACGGCGTAGTGCGGCGGTTTCCAGGTTCTTGAGCGGCATCTGAAGCCGCTCGTGCACGGCTGGCCGAGGTGAGCGCGCGGCACTGCCGGATTCTCGCCGGTGCTCAGCTGCTCGGTCATTTTCGGCGGCGATCACGTCGACCTCGTCGCGCAAGGCGAGGAACGGCGGCGCGAACCGCCAAGCGGGCGGGCCGCGTTTCGGTCAGGCCGCCTCGTGCAAAGCCGCCAGCAGCGCCGACGCTCGCTCGTCCACGTCTTCCGCCTGCAGTTCGTTCGTCACGAACGAGAACGACACGCCGCGCCCCGGCCAGGCGCCGTGCCGCCCGCCACCCGCGCCGGAGTGGCCGAACGCGGCGGGATCGGCGCCGGCCGGGCCGTAGGTGCCGATCGGGTCGGCGAGTTCGTAGCCGAGCCCGAACCGCAGCGGGCGGTCGTTGATCGCGTCGATTCCTTCCGACCAGGTGCGGGTCGCTTGCGCCAGTACGTCCGGCGGCACGAGTTCGCCAGCGAGCAGCCGGTCGTACAGCCGGGCCATCGCGGTCGCGGTGCCGACCGCACCGCCCGCGGCGAGCGTCGCGCCCCGGTACTCCGGCGAGTTCATCGAGTCGCCGGAGTCCAGCAGCCCGCGATACATCCGTTCCACGATCCGGCGGCGCTCCTGGTCCTTCAGGAACGTGCTGATCCGGTAACCGGGGGCGCGCCGCAGCGTTGCCACCGGGACCGTCGGCGGGGTGCCGAGCCGCAGGTCGAGGCCGTGCGGTCCGGCGAGCAGCGAGCGCACCAGCGCGCCGAGATCCTCGCCGGTCACCCTCCTGGCCAGCTCGGTCGCGAGGTAGCCGTAAGTCAGCGCGTGGTAGGCGACCCGGGTGCCGGGAGTCCACAGCGGATGCTGCGCGGCGAGCGCGTGCGCGTTCGCCGCGTTGTCCAGCATCGGCAGGTCTGACTCCACATAGGGCAGTCCGACGGTGTGCGACAGCACCTGCGAAACCGGCACGTCGTCCTTGCCCGCCACGGCGAACTGCGGCCAGTACCGGGCAACGCGCTCCTCCGGGTCGAGCAGGCCGCGCGCGGTCAGGACCGCCAGTACAGTCGCGACGACTCCCTTGGTGCCGCTGAACAACACCGTGCGGGTGTCCTCGGTCCATGGCACGCCATCGGCTGCCGAACCGCCCCACAGCCGCACCATCGGCGCGCCGTCTCGGAAGACGCTGAACGCGGCGCCGCCGGTGGTCGCGGCGATGATGTCGCCGAACGCTTCTCGCACGCCCTCGTAGCCGGGCCGCACTTCGCCGTGGACAGTCACAGCCGCGGCGTCGTCGCGAGGAGTTCGCGGGTGTACTCGTGCGAAGGAGTGCCCAGCACCGTCTCGACCGGTCCCTCCTCGACGATTTCTCCGCCGCGCAGCACGGCGATCCGGTCGGCGGCCTCCGGCGCGAGGGCGATGTTGTGGGTCACGAACAGCATGGCCATCCCGAGCTCCCGTCGCAGTTCGCTGAGCAGTTCCACGATGGTGGCCTGCACTGACACGTCCAACGCCGACGTGACCTCGTCGCACACGAGCACGTCCGGAGTGGTGACCAGGGCACGGGCGATCGCCGCGCGCTGCCGTTCGCCGCCGCTGAGCTGGTCGGGCAGCCGGTCGGCGAGATCCGCGCGCAGCCGCACCCGGTCCAGCATTTCCGCGACGCGCTCGCGGCGTTCGGTCCGCGAGAGCGACGTCAGACGGGTCAGCGGGACTTCGATCGACTGCGCGATGGTCTTGCGCGGATTCAGCGACGAGAACGGGCTTTGGAAGACGTACTGGATCCGGCGCAGCTCGTCGGCGCTGCGTTGCCGGGCAGCGGGAGCCAGCGGAGTGCCGTCGAGCGCGACGGCGCCGGTGAACCCGTGGTTCAGTCCGGCGATGCACTGCGACAGCGTCGTTTTGCCCGAGCCGGACTCGCCGAGCAGCATGACGCTTTCGCCGCGTGTCACGGAGAGATTGATGCCGCGCAGCACTTCGTGGGAGCCGTAGGCGACCCGGATGTCCCGCGCGACCAGCACCGCGTCGTTCGGCGGGGGAGCGGCGGCCGCTTCGGCGCCGAGATCCGGCACCGCGGCGAGCAGCCGTTTCGTGTACGCGTGCTTCGGTCGCCGCAGCACGTCCTCGGCCGGGCCGCACTCGACCAGATCGCCTTGGTACATCACCGCCACCCGGTCGGCGAGCTGCGCGACGACCGCCAGGTCATGCGTGATGTAGAGCGCCGCGACGCCGTGCTCGGCGGTCAGCTGCCGGACGGTTTCCAGCACCAGCGCTTGGGTCTTCACGTCCAGCCCGGTAGTCGGCTCGTCCAGCACCACCACACTGGGCCGGCAGGCGAATGCCATCGCGATGCCGACCCGCTGCTGCTGCCCGCCGGAGAGCTGATGCGGGTACCGCCGCTGGTACGCCTCGTCGGCCGGCAGCCCGACCTCGGCGAGCACCTCGGCGACCCGGTGCTGCTCGGGATACCCGTGCGTTTCCAGCACTTCGGCGATCTGCCGCCCGATCCGCAGAGCGGGGTTCAGCGACAGAGCCGGGTCCTGCGGGATGTAGGCGACCGCGCTGCCGCGCAGCCGGCGGCGTTCGCCGTCGTCGAGCAGCAGCACGTCGACCGGCTCGCCGTCGCGCGGATGCAGCACCACCTGACCGCCGCCGTTGACGAGCCCGCGCCGGAAGTGGCCGAGCGCGGCCAGCCCGGCGGTGGTCTTGCCCGAGCCGGACTCGCCGACAAGGGCGAGTACTTCGCCGGGCTCGATCCGGTACGACACCGAATGCAGCACCGGTCGGCCCGCCGCGGTGCGCACGGCCAGTCCGGTCACTTCCAGGGCCGTGGTCATGCCCGCACCTCCCGGGTCCGCCCGGCCGCGGCCGAGGCGAGCGAGTCGGCGACGAGGTTCGTGCCGACGGCCAGCACCGCGATCGCGGCCACCGGCAGCAGCACGCCCCACGGCTGCACGACCAGCGCGATCCGGTTCTCGTTGATCATCAGGCCCCAGTCCGCGGCCGGCGGCTGGATGCCGAGGCCGAGGAAGGACAGCGAGGCGATGTACCCGATCGAATACGTCAGCCGCAGGCCCAGCTCGACCATCAGCGGGCCGGTGATGTTCGGCAGGATCTCGCGCAGCAGGATCCGGCTGCGCGGCACCGCGTACATCTCGGCGGCCCGGATGTAGTCGTGACCGCGCACCGCGACGGTGGCCTGCCGCGCGACGCGGGCGGTCCGCGGCGCGTGGGTCAGGCCGATGACGAGCACCAGCAGCCAGCCCTTCGGGCCGATGACCGCGATCGCCAGCAACGCGATGACCAGCTGGGGGAAGGACAGCAGGACGTCGTTGCCGCGCATCAGCAGGCTGTCCAGCCAGCCTCCGCCGTATCCGGCGATCATGCCGATCAGCGCTCCGAGCACGATGCCGAGCGCGGTGGCCAGCACCGCGTACAGCAGCAGGGTGGTACCGCCGGACAGGAACCGGGCGAGCACATCACGGCCGAGCCCGTCGGTGCCGGCGATGCCGTCCGGTTTGAACGGCTTCCCGGCGAAATCGGTCGTGCTGTGCCCGGTGAGCCAGGGGCCCAGCCATGGGCCCAGCAGTGCCACCAGGATCACCGCTCCGGCCAGCACCGTGCCGACTTTCGCCTGGGGAAACGCCCAGGCGGTCCGGAGCAGCCCGGCCGCGCGCGGCGGGGCAGCCGAAACGGCGGGGGTCGTCGCTTCTTCTTCGACCGCGGTCATCGCACGGCCTCCGTCCGCAGCTTGGGATCGGCGAGGATGCCGATGACGTCGGCGAGCAGGTTCACCACGATGTAGACCGCCGCGATGAGCAGGGTCACCGCCTGGACCACGGCGACGTCGCGCTTGGCGACCGCGTCGATCAGCGCCTGACCGATGCCGGGGTAGCGGAACAGGAACTCGACCACGACGACGCCGCCGGCCAGCCACGCCAGCTGCAGCGCGACCACCTGGGCCACCGGGCCGACCGCGTGCGGCAACGCGTGCCGCAGCAGTACTGTCCTTTCGCGCATCCCCTTGAGCCGGGCCATCTCCACGTAGCCGGAATCGAGGACCTCGTTCATCGTCGCGCGCATCATCCGCGCGATGTACGGCGTCACGACGAGCACGAGAGTGAGCACCGGAAGGACCAGCTGGCTCGGCTGCCGCCACACTGCCTCGCCGGGCGGGGTGAGCGTGACCGACGGCAGCACTTTGACCACAGTGGTCGCGAACAGCATGATCAACGCCACCCCGATCACGAACTCCGGCAGCGCGGCGATGACCAGGCTGACCCCGGAGACCACCTGGTCGGTCGCGCGACCGCGGCGCATCGCGCTCCAGGTGCCGAACGTCAGCCCGAGCGGAGTGGCGATGACCGCGGCGAGGACCAGCAGCACGAGCGACGCGGACACCCGGTCCGCCAGCAGCGCGGTGACCGGCCCCTGGGTCGAAGTGGACGTGCCCAGGTCGCCGGTGAACAGCCCGCCCAGCCAGGAGAGGTAGCGCTGCCAGACCGGCTCGTCGAGGTGCAGCTGGTGCTGCAGCGCGGCGATCCGCTCCGGAGTCGCGCCCTGTCCGAGGATTGCTCGCGCCGGGTCGCCGGGCAGCAGCAGGGTCGCGACGAACACGAGCAGGGACACCAGCCACAGCACGGCCAGGCTCACCAGGAGCCGTTTCACGATCAGCCGGCTCATGCCGCGCCTCCTTCCGCGGTGCCGAGCCAGACCTGGCGGAACTGGTACCCGGACAGCGAGATGCCGGTGCGGTCCGGCACGAAACCGGCCACATAGGACTGATGGGCGTCGACCTGGTCGACGAACCCCCAGACGATCAGGCCGCCCCGGTCGTACTCGATCCGCTGCGCTTTGCGGAGCAGATCGTTTCGCGCGGCCTCGTCCACGGTGGCGCTGGCACGGGTCACCAGATCGGTGAATTCCGGGTCGTTCCAATGGGTTTCGTTGTACGGCGCTTTCGGCAGCGAGCCGGCCGCGACCTGCGGCAGGTAGTTGCGGGTGTACCAGAAGTCCTGGGCGAAGTCCCAGGACAGGTAGTTCTCGCCGTAGAACGTGGTGGTGTCGACCTTTTTGATCCGCACGGTCACCCCGGCCGCCTTGGCCTGCTGCTGGAACACCTGGGCCGCCTCGACCGCTCCGGCCTGGATCGGCGCGGTGACCAGTTCGATGTCCAAATCGGACTTGCCGGCCGCGGCGAGCAGCCGCTTCGCTTCGCCGATGTTCTGCTCGCGCTGTGGAAGCTGCCGGGCGTAGGCAGGGTCGAACGGCGCGTACAAATCGTTGCCGACCCGGCCCTGGCCGCTGAGCACCTGATTGATCATCTGCTTCCGGTCGACCACCAGGCGCAGCGCCTGTCGCACGCGCACGTCGTCGAACGGCGGCCGGTCGACGCGCATGGTGAACGGCAGCCAGGTTCCGGTCTCCGAGCGCAGCACCTGCATCCGCGGGTCGCTGCGGAGCACGTCCACCAGCGCTACCGGCACCTGGTCGATGGCGTCCACTTGGGACGAGAGCAGCGCGTTGATCCGCGCGTCGTCGTCGGCGAAGTTGATCAGTGCCAGTTTGTCCAGGTACGGCTGCCCGGGCCGCCAGTAGTGCTCGTTGCGGACGAACGTGCTCTGCAGCCCGGCGGTGAACGACTCGGCCTTGAACGGCCCGGTGCCGATCGGCCGCTTGACGTCGAAATCGGCCGGGACGATGCCGAGCGAGTACTGGCCGAGCAGGTCGGCAAAGCCGGAATTCGGCGAGCTGAGACGGAATTCGACGGTCGCCGGGCCGGTCGCGACGACCTCGCCGAGCATGCTCAGCCCGGCCGCGCCGCTCTTCGGGTTCTTCGGGTCGGTGATCCGCCGGAAGGTCGCGACCACGTCGGCGGGAGTGACCGGGCGGCCGTCGTGGAACCGGATCCCGCGGCGCAGCACGGCGGTCCAGGTGCGCGCGTCCGGTGAGGAGGTCAGCGATTCGGCCACCAGCATCTGCAGCCGGTAGTCGTGGTCGCGCAGCAGGAGCGGCTCGTAGAGGTTGAGCACCCGGGCGATGTCCGGGTTGGTGGCCGGGACGTGCGGGTCGAGCGTGTCGGACGCGCCGCCGCCGGTGACGCCGACGCGCAGCGTGCCGCCGTGTTTCGGCGGGCCGGTCGGAACCGCCGCGGCGACGCCTCCGCCGCACGCGGCCAGCAGCGGAGCGGTGCCGGCGAGCGCGGCCCCGGCCAGCGCCGAGGTGAGGAACCGGCGGCGGGAAAGGGAGATCGGCTTACATCGGGCTTCCATGAGTTTCGACTTTCGGGTGGGTGCGACGGGATGGCGGCGCCGGGATGACCGGTGCCGCCGCCCCACGGGGAGGGAGTCAGGCGATAGCGCGCCCCGCGTAATCCGGGACCGGGCCGAGACGGGCGTTCAGCGCGGCGACGACCTCGTCCGGGAACGGAGTCGCCCGCCCGCCGGAAACGTGCAGGCACAGGAGTTCTTCGGTGGCTGCCAGCTCGCCGTCGACGCGCAGCTCGTGACAGATCCGGACCTTCTTCGCGCCGACGGACAGCACCGACGTGGTGACGACGAGTTCAGCGCCGGGACCGACCTCGCGCAGGTACCGCACGTGCGCTTCCACCGTGTACAGCGATGCCCCGGTTCTCTCCCGGTAGCCGGGGCCGAGGCCGGCGACGTCCATCAGCGCGGTGGTCGCGTCGCCGAAGACGAGCACGTAGTACGGCTCGGAGAGGTGCCCGTTGTAGTCGATCCACTCCGGACGGACCCGGTTGCGGTACTCAGCCACGACGGGCCTCGCCGACCGCGCGCTGGATCGCGATGATCGCCCGGTCGCGCTCGGCGACCAGATCGGCGATCGTGCGCTCGGCGGCCTCGTCGTCGCAGCCCTCGACCACCGCGTCGCGGAGCTCCTTGGTCAGCTCGGGTGCTTCGAGCCGCGTCCACGGCGACTTCAGCGACGGTCCGAAGTGGTCCAGCATGTGCGCCATCCCGCCCTCTCCTCCGGCGAGGTGGAAGGTCAGCATCGGACCGTGCACCGGCCAGCGCAGGCCGGGCCCGTCGGTGATGGCGAGGTCGATCTGCTCGACCGTCGCCTCGCCGTTCGCCACCATGTGCAGGGCTTCCCGCCACAGCGCTTCCTGAAGCCGGTTGGCGATGAACCCGGGCACCTCGCGGTCCATCGCGATCACGGACTTGCCGACCCGGCGGTAGAACGCGGCGGCCCGCTCGACCGCCCACGGCGCGCTGAGCTTGCCGCCGGCGACCTCGACCAGCGGGATGAGGTACGGCGGGTTGAACGGATGCCCGACCACCAGCCGCTCCGGCGTCTTGGCCGCGACCTGCATCTCGGTCATCCCGTAGCCGGAGGTGGACGAGGCGATCACGACGTCGGCCGGGGTGACCGCGTCGATATCGGCGAGGAGTTTCTGTTTGAGCGGAAGGTCTTCCGGTGCGCTTTCCTGGACGAAGCCGGCGCCTTGGACCGCTTCCGCGAGCGTCGCGGTGACGGTGAGGCGGTCGCGGCTCGCGCCCGGCTGGAGCCCGAGCTCGGTGAGCGCCGGCCACGCCGCGTCGACCAGACGGCCGAGCTTCTCGGCCGCGTCCGGTGCCGGATCCCAAGCTCGCACATCGAAGCCCTGCGCGAGGAAGTGCGCGACCCATCCGCCGCCGATGACCCCGGCGCCGATGCACGCGACAGTGTCCACGGTGGCCTCAGACATGAGCGCGCTCCTTCAGCCCGAGGATTTCCCGTGCCCGGTCCGGTGTGGCGATGTCCGCGCCGAGCTTCTGCACGATGTCCACCGCGCGTTCGACCAGCTGGCCGTTGGTGGCCTTGACTCCGCGCGCCAGGTAGAGGTTGTCCTCCAGTCCGACCCGGACGTGCCCGCCGAGCAGCACCGACTGCGCGACCCACGGCATCTGGTCGCGGCCGATAGCGAACGACGCCCACTGCGCGCCTTCCGGCAGCAGACGCACCATCGCCTGCAGCAGACCGGGATCCGGCGGCGCGCCGTACGGGATGCCCATGCACAGCTGGAACAGCGGCGGCGGGTCGATCAAGCCTTCGGCCACCATGGTGGCGGCGAACCACAGGTTCCCGGTGTCGAAGATCTCCAGCTCCGGCTTGACGCCGAGTTCCTGGATCCGCTTCGCGCCGGTGCGCAGCATGTCCGGAGTGGACACGTAGAGCTGGTTGCCCTCGCCGAAGTTGAGCGAGCCGCAGTCGAGCGTGCAGATGTCCGGTAGGAGCTCCTCGACGTGCGGGAGCCGGTCGAGCGCGTTGACCAGGTCGGTGCCGTCGACCGGCTTGAGCGGGTCTTCGGCGTCGATCACCAGGTCGCCGCCCATGCCCGCAGTCAGGTTGAGGACGACGTCCACTCCGGACTCTCTGATCAGCCGGACCGCTTCGCGGTACAGCGCGACTTCGCGCGACGGCGCGCCGGTCTCCGGCTCGCGGACGTGGATGTGCACCACCGCCGCGCCGGCGTTGGCGGCCTCGATGGCGCTTTCGGCGATCTGGGCCGGACTGACCGGGACGTGCGGGCTGCGCCGCGTGGTGTCTCCCGCACCGGTGAGCGCGCAGGTGACGATGACCTCGTGGTTCATCAGGCTCCTTGGACGATCGAGCGGTCGATGAAGTCGTGCAGGTGGGCGCGCATCGCGCCGACCGTGCTGCCGGGCCGGCCGGTCAGCACCTGGATGCCGAGGCCGTCGATCAGCGCGGTGAGCTGCGCGGTGGCGGCCTCGGGGTCGGCCAAGCGGAAGACGCCCTGCTCCTGGCCGGTGCGGATGGTCATGAGGATGGTGCGGTACCAGCGGTCGTAGGAATCGGTGTAGAGGGAACGCAGCCGCGGGTCGAGGGCGACCTCGTTCCAGACCTGGAGCCAGACGGACCATTCGGCGCGCAGCAGGCCGTCGGTCGGGAGCTGGAGTTCGACCAGCTTGAGCAGCCGGTCGTGCGCGCCCGCGACCGCGTGCAGCTCGGCCACCTGCCGGTCGAAGGCGAGCTTTACGTTGCGCCGCAAGGCTTCGTCCAGGACTTCGGTTTTGGTGGGGAAGTGGTAGTGGATCGCGGCGGTGGAGGTGCCGCAGGCTTTCGCGATGTCGGCGATGCGGACCCGGTGGTAGCCGCGTTCGGCGATCAGCCGCCAGGCGGTTTCGAGGATCCGCCGCCTCGGCTCGCTGTGCGCGGCCTCGTCGGGGTCGCTCGGACGGCTGGTCGTGGGGGCGGGGACGGCGGTGACGGTCTTCGCGTCGTCGCTGCCGTTGAGCAGCCAGTTCACCGTGACGCCGGAGTATTCGGCGACGCGGACGAGCTCGTGCGGCGAGAAGCGGCGGGTGCCGTTGAGTGCTTTGGAGAGTTTGGTCTGGTCGAGCCCGATGGCGGCGGCGAACTCCCGCTGCGGGCCCATGGAGCGGATCAGCTGTCGTACCCGGTGGCGCAGCTGGTCCGGTTCGGTCATGGCCGGAGACGCTAACCCCGTGTTGCGAAAATCGCAACTGTTGTGAGGTTGTGGAGCGACCGGTTTGACGGACGCTCTTGCTGGGTAAGGAATTGCGATCTTGGACTGACTGGCTGATCAGTCGAGTAGTGGCGGTGCCTCTTCCCGTTGCCGGCCGTGAAGGGAACATTGAGGGACTCAGAGTCCCTCAATGTTCCCTTCACGGCCTGGGCGGGACGCGGCGAGTTTCGGCTGGGCGGAGCCTGTGCGGCCGGCGCCCCGAAGCCGGATTGTGACCGTGTCGAGGCTTCGGATCAATGCTCACGGCGCGGGACCCGGCAGCCGCGCTCGGCCAGGTGGTTCGGTGGCGGCATGCTCTTGGCGAGCCGCCGCGGCGCCGCTTTGGGGCCGGGTGCGGTCCGTGAAGGGCCCCTCAAGGGAATCCAAGTCCCGCAAGGGGCCCTTCACGGACATCGCGGGGCGCGAGGACGGCTTAGCCAGGGCGCGCCCACCCGGCGGGACGGCGGCGTCCGGCGGGTTCGGATGATAGGAATGGGCGGTGACCCAACCGAACTTGATCGACGCCGCCGCGGACGAGGCTGTCACGCTCACCAGCGAGCTCATCCGCATCGACACCACCAACACCGGCGACCCCGACACCCTCGTGGGCGAGCGCGCGGCGGCCGAGTACGTCGCGGAGAAACTCACCGACGCCGGCTACGAGATCACCTATGTCGAGTCCGGGGCCAAGGACCGGCACAACGTCATCGTGCGGCTGCCGGGGGCCGACCCCAGCCGCGGGGCGCTGCTGATCCACGGGCACCTCGACGCCGTCCCGGCGGACCCGTCCGAGTGGTCCGTGCACCCGTTCTCCGGGGCAGTCCAGGACGGGTACGTGTGGGGGCGCGGCGCGGTCGACATGAAAGACATGGTCGGCATGACGCTGGCGCTGGCCCGGCACTACAAGCTGAACAACATCGTTCCGCCCCGCGATCTCGTGTTCCTGTTCGTCGCCGACGAGGAGGCGGGCGGCAAGTTCGGCGCGCAGTGGCTCGTGGAGAACCGGCCGGAGCTCTTCGAAGGCGTCACCGAGGCGATCAGCGAGGTCGGAGGTTTCTCGATCACGTTGAAGGACAACGTCCGCGCCTACGTGATCGAGACCGCCGAGAAGGGCATCCGCTGGATGAAGCTGCGGGTGCGCGGCACGGCGGGGCACGGGTCGATGATCCACCGCGACAACGCGGTCACCAAGCTCGCCGAAGCCGTCGCGAAGCTCGGCCAGCACCAGTTCCCGTTGGTGCTGACCGATTCGGTGCGCGAATTCCTCGCCGGCGTCACCGAGATCACCGGCTGGGACTTCCCGGAGGACGACCTGCAGGGCGCGGTCGCCAAGCTGGGCAACATCTCCCGGATGATCGGCGCGACCTTGCGCGACACCGCGAACCCGACGATGCTCACCGCCGGCTACAAGTCGAACGTGATCCCGTCGGTGGCGGAAGCCGCGGTCGACTGCCGCATCCTGCCGGGGCGGATCGAGGCGTTCGACCGGGAGCTGGACGAGCTGCTCGGGCCGGACATCGAGAAGGAGTGGATGGAGCTCCCGCCGGTCGAGACGACGTTCGACGGGGCGCTGGTGGACGCGATGACCGCCGCGGTGCTGGCCGAGGACCCGGGTGCGCGGACGCTGCCGTACATGCTGTCCGGCGGCACCGACGCGAAGTCCTTCCAGCAGCTCGGCATCCGCAACTTCGGCTTCGCGCCGCTGAAGCTGCCGGCCGACCTGGACTTCTCCGGGCTTTTCCACGGCGTCGACGAGCGGGTCCCGGTGGACGCGCTGAAGTTCGGCGTCCGGGTGCTGGACCGGTTCCTCCGTTCGTCCTGATGCCCGGGTTCCGGCTGGCCGACGGGACGCCCCTGCATTTCGTGCGCAGGGGCGATCCGTCGGCTGCCGTGACCGCCGTGCTGCTGCACGGCTACGCGCTCGACCAGCGCAGCTGGTGCCGGATCGCCCCGGTGCTGCCGGACGCGGTCCAGCGGCCGCTCGCGGTGCTCAGCTACGACCACCGCGGCCACGGCGAATCCGGCCGTGCCGCACGCGGCACCGCGACCATGGCTCAGCTCGCCGACGATCTCGCCGAAGTGATCGAGCGAGAGATTCCGGAAGGGCGGGTCGTGCTGGTCGGCCACGACATGGGCGGTCTGGCGGTCATGTCGCTCACCCAGCGGCATCCGGATCTTTTCGCCGCCCGGGCCGGCGGGCTGGTGCTGCTGTCGACGTCGTCCGGCCGGCTGGCCACCGAGGCGTCCGCGGCCTGGCCGAACGCGCTCGGCAAAGTCGCGCAGGACCTGGAGCTGGTGCTCGGCGCGAAGCTGTACGGGCTGGTCCGCGAGCATACGAGCCGCGCGGTGAGCGCCGGCCTGCGCTGGTGGCTGTTCGGCGACGATCCCGACCCGGATCTGGTCGAGCTGACGGTGAAGATGATTCGCGGCAACTGGCCGCATACCGTCGCGCAGTTCCGCCCGGCGCTCGACGCGTATGCGCGCGAGGCCGCGTTGACGTTGGCCGGCGATCTGCCGGTGACGGCGATCGTGGGGGAGCGGGACCGGATCGTCGCGCCCGCCGACGTCGAGCACTTCGTGCGCGGGCTGGCCAGGGGTGCCGTCGTCGTGCTGCCCGGCGTCGGCCATGTCGTGCCGCTCGAAGCCGCCGCCCAGGTGGTCCCGCGGATCGCCGCGGTGGTCAACGAGGTCTACCGACAATAATGTCTTTCTTGACAACTCTAACTGTCGGACGGACGATGGGGACATGTTTCCGGTAGCGGTGATCGAGGACGCGGCGGCGGCGGAGGTGTCGCTGGATCCGGTCCGGGCCCGGCTGCTGGCCGAACTGGCCCGGCCGGCGTCGGCGACGATGCTCGCCGCCCGCGTGGACCTGCCCCGGCAGAAGGTCAACTACCACCTGCGCGCGCTGGAGAAGCACGGGCTGGTGGAGCTGGTGGAGGAGCGCCGGAAAGGCAACGTCACGGAGCGGATGATGCGGGCGACCGCGGCGTCCTACGTGATCTCGCCCTCGGCGCTCGCGGCTGTCCAGCCCGATCCGGCGCAGTCGCCCGACCGGCTTTCCGCGCGCTGGCTGCTGGCGGTGGCCGGCCGGCTGGTGCGCGACGTCGGGATCCTGATCACCGGCGCGGCGAAAGCGAAGAAACGCGTCGCCACGTTCGCCCTCGACGGCGAGGTGCGGTTCGCCTCGCCCGCCGACCGGGCGGCGTTCGCTGAAGAGCTGGCCGCCGCCGTAACCGGACTGGTGGCGAAGTACCACGACGAGACCGCGGAACAAGGCCGCCCGCACCGACTGGTGCTGGCGGTGCATCCGAGCGTGCCGATGGGGGAGGAAAGCGAGCGTGGGTAAGGAATACGAACAGGCCGACGTGATCGAGGTCCCTGCCGAACCGGAGCAGGTCTGGGCGGCGATCGCGACCGGCCCGGGGATCGACTCCTGGTTCATGGGCCGCAACGAGGTCGAAGGCGGCGGCGTCGGCGGCGTGGTGCGCGGCGCGTTCGCCGGCTATCAGCCCACGCACGGGATCACCGCCTGGGACCCGCCGCGCCGGCTGGCCTACGGCGGCGAGCCGGAGCCGGACGGGCGCCGCATCGCGTACGAGTTCCTGGTCGAGGGCCGCGCTGGCGGCAGCTCGGTGATCCGCTGCGTGACCAGCGGCTTCCTGCCCGGCGACGATTGGGCGGACGAGTTCGAAGCGATGACCGCGGGCGGTGCGCTGTTCCTCCGGAACTTGGCCGAGTACCTGCGCTGGTTCCGGGGCCGTACCGCGACCGCGGTGACCGCGTTCGGTTCCGCCGTGGTCGCTGACTGGCCGGCGCTCTGGGCCGCGCTCGCGAAGCGGCTCGGCGTCGAGAACCTGGCGGTCGGCGCCGAAGTCGAGTTGGCCGGTGCCGCCGGGGTGGTCTACGCGCGGAACGAGCAGACCGTAGGAATCCGGACCGGCGAGGGCCTTTACTGCTTCCTGCAAGGCTTCCACGGTCCGCTGGTGGCCACCCACCACGTCATGACGGCCGACGTGGACGCGGCCGCCGAGGAAGCCAAGTGGACGGAATGGATCGCCGAACTCTCCTGATGCCGAACGCCGGCCCGTTCCGCCGGTAAGCAGTCCTTCGGGTGGCGCCCGATGCTGATCCGCGGCTGCGACCCGCGGACGGATGGCTACCGCCGCCGCACCGCGATCCGTGCCCCGCTGCCGGGGACCAACGTGATGTGGCGGCTCTTCACCCGCTCCGGGCGCGGCGACACTGCTTCGACCCGGTACCGCACGAAGAGCTCGCGAAGCACCACCGTCGCCTCCAGCAAGGAGAACCCGGCCCCCAGGCACCGTCGAGCGCCGCCTCCGAACGGGAACCACGTCCCGGCGTCCGGGCCGTCCCCCAGGAATCGCGAGGGATCGAACTTCTCCGGCGAAGGAAAATGCTCCGCCCGTCCGTGGATCATCGCGATCGAAGGCAGCACCGTGTACCCGGCAGGCACGGTGTACGGCCCGACCTGGACGTCCTCGGTCAGCTTTCGCGCCACCTCGGCGATCACCGGCCGCCTCCGCAGCGATTCCTTGGCGACTGCCTCCAGGTACTTCTCGTCGCCGTCGTCCGCGGCCTGCGAAACCCGGGAAGCGACCGCGGGGTCCCGCGCCACGTCGTGCAGCGCCCACGCCAGCGCGGTCGCCGTCGTCTCGTGGCCGGCGAGCAACAGCGTCACCAGCTGGTCCCGCAGCTCGGCATCGCTGAGCCGGTCGTCGCCCTCGACCGCCAGCAGCCGGGACAACACGTCGGTCCGCGCGGACAGATCGACCGCCCGGCGCTCCGCGATTTCCGCGTACAGCAAGGAATCGAGCCGTTCCCGGCGCTCCCGGTTCCGCCGCCACCGGCCGAACCGCTGCAGGAACGGCGAATGCCAGCCGAAAAGGTCCAGGGCGTTCACCTCCACCACGTGGCCCAGCTCCGCGCGCAGCGCATCGACCCGGGGCCCGTCGGCCACCCCGAACACGACCCGGAGAATCACTTCGAGAGTCAAGGCGCGCATCCGGTCGTGCACCCGGAACGGCCGTCCCTGCGGCCACCGCTCCAGCTCCGCGACGGCCAGCCGGGTGATCATCTCCCGGTACCCGCGCATGGCCGCCCCGTTGAACGCGGGCATCAGCAGCTTCCGGGCGCGCCGGTGCTCGTCCTCGTCGGTGAGCAGCACCGAATGCCCGCCCATCACCGGCTTGAGCACCACGTTGCCCTCGCCGGCGTGGAAGGTCTCGACCGAGCCGGCGAAGATCTCGCGCACCAGCCCGACGTCGCCGACGAGCACCACCGACCGTTCCGGGTACACCCGCAGCCGCACCACGTCGCCGTAGCGGCGTTGCAGCCACGGCACCAGCGAGGTGCGGAACATCCCGAGCAGCAAGGTCTGCACGGCGAGCGGCAGCCGCGGTCCGGGCGGCAGGGAGGACGAGCGGATCGGCGAGCGCAGGGCCATCCCCTCTTGGTACTCGCGCCGAACTGCGGTGTCCACCACACTTGACCCTCACGCTGCGGGAGGCGTGATCGTGGTTCTCGCAAGGGCCGAACGGCCGAAACGGCAAGGGGGAGCGATGGGCTACCGGGTGGGCGAGGCGGCGGCGCTGGCCGGCGTCACCGTGCGCGCACTGCACCACTACGACGAGATCGGGCTGCTGTCGCCGAGCGGGCGGACCGCGGCCGGCTACCGGCGCTACGACCGCGCCGATCTCGAACGGCTGCAGCGCATCCTGCTCTACCGGGAGCTCGGCTTCCCCTTGGAGACGATCGCGACTGTGCTCGCCGATCCGGGCGTCGACGCCGACGCGCACCTGAAGCGGCAGCGGGACCTGCTGCTGGCGCAGGCGGACCGGATCGCGCACATGGTCGCGGCCGTCGATCGGGTACTGGAGGCGAGAGCCATGGGCAACGCATTGACGCCGGAAGAGAAATTCGAAGTGTTCGGCGGATTCCGGGAGCCGGAGGGCTACTCGGAGGAGGCCGTGCGCCGGTGGGGCGACACGCCCGAGTGGCAGCGGGCGCAGCTGCCCCAGGGCAAGCAGCAGTGGACCGAGGCGGAGCGGCAGCGCAAGGACTGGGTGCGCCGGCTGGTCGCGCTCGTCGACGAGGGCGCGCCCGCGGACGGCCCAGCGGCCGGCGAGCTGGCCGAAGAGCACCGGGCGATGCTCAGCGCGGTGATGGGGGAGTGCGGATACGGGATGCAGCAGCGCATCGCGGACCTGTACCCGGCCGAGCCGGTCCAGCTGGCGTTCCTGATCCGGGAGGACGAGCAGCGGCCCGGCATCGGGGAGTACGTGCGCGACGCCGTCCGGGCGAACGCGGCCCGGCGATCGGCCTGAGCCTTGCCGGTGGGAGGGAAAGCGTCGCGATCCCTCCCACCGGGTGGGAAAGCGGACGGGCGTCACGCTTAGAGTCGAGGGCATGCAGACTTGGTCCTCCGTCGCCGTGCCCCGGCTGCCCGGCACCCCCCGCCCTCTCCGGCTCCACGACACCGCGACCGGGCAGGTCCGCCCGACCTCGCCCGGCGCCACTGCCCGGATGTACGTCTGCGGCATCACTCCCTACGACGCGACCCACCTCGGACACGCCGCCACCTACCTGGCGTTCGACCTGGTGAACCGGATCTGGCGGGACAACGGGCACGAGGTGCACTACGTCCAGAACGTCACCGACATCGACGAGCCGCTGCTGGAGCGCGCGGAGCGCGACTCGGACGACTGGGTGGTGCTCGGCATGCGCGAGACCGCGCTGTTCCGCGAGGACATGGAAGCGCTGCGAGTGCTGCCGCCGCGCGAGTTCGTCGGCGCGGTCGAAGCGATCCCGGAGATCGTCGAGGTGATCGCGAAGCTGCTGGCCAACGGCAGCGCCTACCGCGCCGACGACCCGGAGTTCCCGGACGTCTACTTCGCACACGACGCGACCGGCCGGTTCGGCTACGAGTCGAACTACGACGCAGAGACGATGGCGAAGTTCTTCGCCGAACGCGGCGGCGACCCGGACCGCAAGGGCAAGCGCCACCCGCTGGACGCGCTGCTGTGGCGGATGGCGCGCGAGGGCGAGCCGTCCTGGGAGTCCGAACTGGGCGCGGGCCGGCCGGGATGGCACATCGAGTGCAGTGCGATCGCCCGCAACCGCCTCGGCCTGGGCTTCGACGTGCAAGGCGGCGGCTCCGACCTGATCTTCCCGCACCACGAGTACAGCGCGGCGCACGCCGAAGCGGTCGCCGACGACCACCCGTTCGCCCGCCACTACGTGCACGCCGGGATGATCGGCCTGGACGGCGAGAAGATGTCGAAGTCCCGCGGCAACCTGGTCTTCGTCTCCCGGCTTCGCGCCGACGGCGTCGACCCGTCCGCGATCCGGCTGGCGCTGTTCGCGGGCCACTACCGCGAGGACCGTGCCTGGACCGGCCAGTTGCTGGTCGACGCCCAGGAACGGCTTGCCCGCTGGCGCGAAGCGGCCGCCTTGGCCGCCGGTCCCGCCGCGGCGGAGACGATCGCGCGGCTGCGCGATCACCTGTCGGACGACCTGGACACGCCGAAGGCGCTCATCGCGCTCGATGCCTGGGCCGCTGCCGCGCTGCGTCGCGACGGTACCGACGCAGCTGCCCCGGGCGAGATCAAGGCGGCGGTGGACGCACTGCTGGGCGTCACGCTCTGATCGAAAACGAGCGACTTGCCTGGCCGGAGTCGCCCGCGCAGTAAGGCTGTGCTGGGCCCCTTGAGGGACTTGGGTTCCCCCAAGGGGCCCTTCCCGGACGTCGACTGTATAACGACCTATACGGGCTGGCGCTGGCCGTCGGCCAACGCCAGGTGGTCGCCTTCCCAGCGCTGGCGCAGCCACCGATCATGCGAAGCGAGGACGACCGCACCCGGCGCGCTGTCCAGCGCTTCGGACAGTTCCTCGGCCAGGCTGAGCGAGAGGTGGTTGGTCGGCTCGTCCAGCAGCAACACGTCTGGCGGCTCGGCGAGCAAGATCGCCAACGCCAGCCGCCGCCGCTGGCCTACCGACAGCTCTCCGACCGGCCGGTCGTGCTCGCGAGGAGGCAGCAGGCCGAGCGTGGACAGCGCCGGCGCTGTCTCGCCCGCCGCCGACCGGTACACCTCGCGCGCGGTCCGCTTCGGCAGGGCGAACACGACGTCCTGCTCCAGCAGTCCCACTCGGACGCCCGATGCGAAGCTGACTGTCCCGGCCGCCGGAGCGAGTTGTCCGGCCAGCACGGACAGCAGCGTGGACTTGCCGGCCCCGTTCCCGCCGGTCACGAGCAGCCGGGCGGTCCGGCCGATATCCAGCTCGTCCAGCCGCACTCGGCCGGGCACCGCGATGCCGCGGACCGACACAGCCGGTCCGTCGCCGCCCGTGCCCGAGGTGAGCGATGCCCGGAAGCGCAGCGGTGCGGGCGGTTTCCGCACCTGCTCGGCTTCCAGCGTGTCCAACCGCAGCTGAGCGTTGCGGACCCGGCGGGAAATCTGCTTCTGCACCCGCCCGGTCTTGAAGTCGTAGAGCATCTTCGCGTTGTCGCGTGGCGCCCGATTGTGCGCTACCCGGCGCGCGGTCACGCCGACTGACTCGCGCAGCTGCTTCAGCTCCTCCTGTTCTTCGCTGTAGCGCTGTTCCCACCGTGCCCGTTCAGCCTTCTTGTGCCCGAGGTAGTCGGTGTAGCTGCCGCCGTACCGCGTCGCGCCTCCGACCCGGCGGTCGGCCGGCACCGGATCCAGGTCGACGATGTCCGTGCAGACCGCGTCGAGGAACACCCGGTCGTGCGAGGACAGCACGACGACGCCGGTCAGCTCCGCGAGATGGTGCTCGAGGAATTCCATGGCGTTGTCGTCGAGATGGTTGGTCGGCTCGTCGAGCAGCAGCGTGCGCGGCCGCCGGACGAGCAGCGCGGCCAGGCCGAGCCGGGACCGCTGCCCGCCGGACAGCGTCTGCAGCTGACGGCGGTGTTCGATGTCGGCGAGCCCGAGGCCGGCGAGGACGAGGTCCGCGCGCCGGTCCGCGTCCCACAGGTCGTGGGCCTGCGCCCATTCCAGGACGTGCCCGTACTCGCTGAGCGCGTCCGGGTCGTCCGGACGCTCCGCGAGCACTGCGGCCAGCTTGTCGAGCTTCGCCGCTGCGGTACGAAGCTCTGCCAGCGCCTCGTCGAGGACGTCCGAAACCGTCGCGGTGCCGGAGAACGGCAACTCCTGGAACAAGAACCCGAGGTCGCCGTGCTGGGTGACTTCGCCGGCGCGGGGGATCTCGAGCCCGGCGAGCAGCCGGAGCAGGGTTGACTTGCCGACGCCGTTCTCGCCGACGAGGCCGATCCGCCTGCCGGGCGAGGCGACGAGCGAGACTCCGTCGAGGACGGTGCGGGCGCCGTAGCCGAAGACGAGATCGGCGGCGTGCAGAACAGTTGACATGAGGTGATCACCGGGCCTTTGCGATGCCAGCAAAAATCCCCGACGGGCAACGCGCGGCTCCCGGGAGCTGGGCTCGACCGGGTGCGGCCTCGATGCGGGGAGGGCTCGGAATCAGCTGTACATGATGGCGGGCAGCGTAGCGCGGGACCGGTGGGTCCGGGCAACCGGTTTTTCCGGGCTTACTTCTGCCGGACCTCTTCCGCCGCCCTTTCGGCGGATGTCTGGCCTTCGGCGAAGAACGAGACCAACGCGGCGAGCTGCCTGCGGTCGAAGCCGCCGAGCTGCCCGGCGAACCGCCGCGCGAGCGTGCCGTAGAGCTCGGCCAGTTCCGCCATCCGGTTGCCGGTCAGCGCGACCTTGAGCCGTCGGCGGTCTTCGGGATCCGGCAGCCGCCGGACGAGCTGCTGGTCTTCCATCCGGTCGAGCAGCCGGGTGAACGCGCCGGTGGTGAGCCCGAGCAGCCGGGCCAGCTCGGCGGGGGAGTCGCTGACGCCGCTGTGCACCAGTTGCAGGCAGTGAAGCTGGGTCGGCGTGATTCCGAGCTGGTCGGCGACCGCGGTGTGGAATCGGGTGACCGCGCTGACGAACTGGGGGAGGGCCAGCGTCGCCGCGGTGACGAGTTCTCGCTGGTTGGCGGCCATTTCGTGCTCACTTCCGGTTTAAGCGCAGCAGCTGCTCTCTGCAGTAGCTGCATTCATCAGTTGCTGTGCTGTGCAGTAACTCAACGCGAGTGTAGCCGGGTGGGTTGACGATCCGGGCGTACGCCTGCGACTCTGAAAGAGTTCTTTCGAAAGAAGTATTTCAGAGATTGGCGACGATCGATGGCCGAATTGCCTCCGCGCAAGCGGATCGACGACGCCGAGCTGCTGCGGGCGCTGGCTCATCCGCTGCGGTCGGCGCTGGTGCACCACCTGATGGCGGTCGGCGCCGCGACGGCGAGCGAATGCGCGGCCGCGGTCGGCTCGACCGCGTCGAACTGCAGCTGGCACCTGCGCCGGCTGGCGGAGTACGGCCTGGTCGAGGCGGCGGAGGGCGGCGACGGGCGAGAACGGCCGTGGCGGGCCTGCCAGGTCGGCCTGGTACTCGGCGGCG
This sequence comes from Amycolatopsis benzoatilytica AK 16/65, assembly GCF_000383915.1. Lineage (NCBI taxonomy): Bacteria > Bacillati > Actinomycetota > Actinomycetes > Pseudonocardiales > Pseudonocardiaceae > Amycolatopsis > Amycolatopsis benzoatilytica. The sequence goes on along the minus strand of NZ_KB912942.1, from coordinate 2,747,170 downwards.
CCGACGGCGATCCGGCGGTCGCCGCGGCGCACCTCGCTGTCACCGGCACCGAGCTGCATGAAGAGCAGGAGCTGACCCAGCGCTACTTGGACACGATGGACCAGCTAGACGGTGGCTGGCGCGACGCAGGCGGGTTCTTCTCCTACGCGCTGAACGCGACGCCTGCCGAGCTGACCGCGCTGACCGAGGCGATCGACGCGCTGGTCCGGCCCTACGTCGCCGCCATCCGCCAAGACGCGCCCGCCGACGCCCGCTCGGCCTTCCTGGCGATGCGTGCGTTCCGCCGGATCGGACACGACGGGAAGCCGGTGTGAGAAAGCTGCTGGGGGCGCCGGGGTTCGCCCGGCTGTGGGTGGCCGCCTTCTTCGGGGAGACGGCGGAATGGATGCTGCAGGTCGCACTGCCGGTCTATCTGTTCGTCCGGACCGGTTCGGCGGTCACGACAGCGCTGAGCATCGTGCTGGGCCTGCTGCCCGCCGTCCTGCTGAGCCCGGTCGCCGGCGTGGTGGCGGATCGCTGGGACCGGCGGATCGTGCTGGCGGCGGTCTGCGCCGGCCAGGCGGTTGTGGTGCTGCCGCTGCTGGCGGGCGCCGAGCTGCCGGTCGCGGCGGTATACACGGTGATGGCGGCGCAGGCGGGCCTGGCGTCGGTGTTCGAGCCCGCGCGGAGCGCTCTGGTGCCGGAGCTGGTGGGCGTCGAGGACGTCACCGCGGCGAACGGCCTGATGAGCGTCAACGGTAGCGTCGCTCGGCTCGCTGGCGGCTGGGCTGGGGGAGCGCTGCTCGGCTGGGGCGGCCTGGATCGGGTGGTGCTGGGCTACCTCGCCGCACTCGCGCTTTGCGGGACGCTGCTCGCCTTCCCCTTTCGCCGGACGGCGGTGCGGGCCCCGGTGCCAGAGCATCCGGATTGGCTGGCCGGAATCCGCGACCTCGCTGGGAAACGGCTCCGCGCGACCAGCCTCTCCGCCGGGCTGACTTCGATGGCGCAAGGCATGTTCCTGGTGCTGTTCGTAGTCTTCGTCCTGGACATCCTGCGCGGCAGCGAAGCAGACGCCGGTCTCCTGCGCGGCGTCCAGGCGATCGGCGGGCTGGCGGCCGGATTCGCAGTCGCGACCTTGGCGCGCCGCGTCGCACCGAAGCTCCTGCAAGGCTGGGGACTGGTCGCCGCCGGACTCCTGTCGCTGGCGATCTGGAACTTGCCCGGCATGACCACGATGCTCGGCGTCTACGTCGGCCTGTTCATGGCGGTCGGCGCACCCGCCGTGGTGTCCGGTGCCGGTTTGCTGTCGCACGTGCAGGCCGAAGCAGGCGCGGACCGAGCTGGACGCGTGCTGAGCACTATGTACGCGCTGATGGCCGCAGGAACGGCAGCCGGTTCTCTGCTCGCGGGCGCCTTGGTGGCGGTGACCGGGCCGACAGTGCTGCTGAACGTGCAGGCTCTGCTGCACGTGAGCGCCGGACTGGTCGCGCTGGGCTGGGGGACAAGACGGTTCCGGCGCTCTCGCGCGCGCGATGCGGATACGGTGGACCAGTGCCGTCTCTCTTTGCCACAAGCGACCTCCACGTGACCCACCAGGGCAACGGCCCGCTGGTAGACGAGATCCGTCCGGACGACCCGTCCGACTGGCTGCTGGTCGCCGGCGACGTCGCGGAATCCGCCAAGGCGATCCGGGAAACCCTCGCCGTGCTGCGCGAGCGGTTCGCGAAAGTGGTCTGGGTGCCGGGCAACCACGAGCTGTGGACCACGCCCAAGGACGAATGCCAGCTGCGCGGCCAGGCCCGCTATGAGTTCCTCGTCGGGCAGTGCCGGGAGATCGACGTGCTGACTCCGGAGGACGAGTTCCCGGTGTGGGACTTCGGCCCGGAGCCGCTGACGATCGCACCGCTGTTCGTGTTCTACGACTACAGCTGGCGCACTCCGGCGACCGAGGGCAAGACCCGCGAAGAAGCGCTCGCGCACGCCCGCGACGTCGGCGTGGTGTGCACCGACGAGTACTTCCTGCACCCGGACCCGCATCCGTCCCGTGCGGCCTGGTGCGAGCAGCGGCTGAAGGTCAGCCGCGACCGGCTGGACTCGATCCCGGCGGACCGGCGCACGGTCCTGATGTCGCACTGGCCGCTGCACCGACACCCGACGAACCCGCTGCACTACCCGGATTTCGCGCTGTGGTGCGGCACCACCGAGACCGAGGACTGGCACCTGCGCTACCGCGCTGAGCTGATGGTCTACGGCCACCTGCACATCCCGCGCAGCACGTCGGCCGACGGCGTGCGGTTCGAGGAGGTTTCGCTCGGCTACCCGCGCGAATGGCGCAAGCGCGCCCGCGGCGCGGTCCCGGTCCGGAAACTCCTGACCGCGCCCTGACCCGAAAGCCGGGTAGGGAGCTTTGAGGGAATCAGAGTCCCTCAAAGCTCCCTTCCCGGACGTTGAGCCGGGCCGGAGGTCAGCGCAGGCCGAACCCGCCGCCGTCCTGGCCGGGCCGGCGCCTCCGCAGGTACCGCTCGAACTCCGCGGCGATCTTGTCGCCGGAGACCTCTTCCATCGTCACGTCGGTCTCCGCGTCGCCGCGTTCCTCGAGACTGCGCACGTACTCGCTGATTTCCTCGTCTTCGTCGGCCATCTCGCTGACCGTCCGCTGCCACTCCTCGGCCTGTTCCGGCAGCGCGCCGAGCGGGATCTCGACGTCGAGGACGTCCTCCAGCTTGTGCAGCAGCGCGAGGGTGGCCTTGGGCGACGGCGGGTGCGACACGTAGTGCGGCACGGCGGCCCAGATCGACACCGCCGGGATGCCGACCTGCACGCAGTAGTCCTGGAGGATCCCGACGATGCCGGTGGGGCCCTGGTAGTTGTTCAGTTCGAGCCGGTACTTGCTCGCGGTGTCCTTGTCGTAGGCCGTCCCGGTGACCGGGACCGGCCGGGTGTGCGCGGTGTCGGCGAGCAGCGCGCCGAGCGCGACGACCATCGACACGTCCAGTTCCTGCACGTGCTCCACGAGCTCCGCGCAGAACTTCCGCCAGCGCATGTTCGGCTCCGGGCCCTGCACCAGCACCACGTCCCGGTCGAACCCCTCGGGCCGGCACACCGACAGCCGGGTGGTGGGCCATTCGACCCGCCGCGTGACGCCGTCCACCAGCTTCACGGTGGGGCGGCTGACCTGGAAGTCGTAGTACTCGTCCGGCTCGAGTTCGGCGAGCGGGGAAGCGTCCCAGGTGAGCTGCAAGTGCTCCACCGCCTGGCTTGCCGCGTCCCCGGCGTCGTTCCAGCCTTCGAAGGCCACGACCATGATCGGACGTTGGGCATCGGTGGGTTCGCGTTCCGGGTCGCCGGGCCGCGGGGTGTCGTCGACGGGCTCACTCACCGGACCAGCCTACGGCCTGGCGCACCTACCCTGCGCAGTGTGCCCGCCCCCGCGTGTCACCGCCGGAGGGCGACCCCGCCCACCGCGGCCCGCATGGGACCCTGGAGCGGACCTCGCCCAGCGTCGGGCACCGCATCGGACAAGGAGAAACTGTGACTGGACCGTCCTCTTCGGACGGATTGGCGGCCGTCCTCTGGGACATGGACGGCACCCTCGTCGATTCCGAGAAACTGTGGGACGTCGCGCTGTACGAGGCCGCCGAGGCGCTCGGCGGGACGCTGTCCGAGGAAATCCGGATGACGCTCGTCGGGTCGAACATGGATGCCACCGCGACCGTCCTGCTGGAACAAACCGGACGCGTGGTGACGCCGGAGGCGGTCGCGGAGACCGGCGAGTGGATCCGCCGGCGCACCGCCGGGCTGTTCGACGACGCGCTGCCGTGGCGGCCCGGCGCCCGCGAAGCGCTGGCCGCGGTGCGCGCGGCGGGCCTGAAGTCCGCGCTGGTCACGTCCACCGAACGGGCGCTGACCGAACTCGCGCTCGACACGATCGGGCGGGAATTCTTCGACGTGACGGTGTGCGGCGACGAGGTCGGCGGCGAGAACAAACCGCTCCCGCGGCCGTACCTGAAGGCCGCTTCGCTGCTGGGCGTCTCCTCGTCGCGGTGCGTCGCGGTGGAGGACTCGCCACCGGGCGCGGAATCGGCCGAACGCGCTGGTTGCACGGTTCTCGTGGTCCCCAACGACGTGGCCGTCCCGGACGGTCCGCGGCGCGTCTTCCGCTCGTCGCTGGCCGGCGTCGACGTGCCCGCGCTGCACGCGCTGCTGCACTCGGTGTGACCTAGGCGGCTTGCGGGTCACCCGGAACGGCGCGGGCGAGCGCGGGATGCAAGGATTCCGGACCGTGAAGACCTTCGATGAGCTGTTCGCGGAGCTTGCCGAGCGCGCGCGTACCCGTCCGGACGGGTCCGGCACCGTCGCTGCCCTGGACGCCGGGGTCCATGCGCAGGGCAAGAAGGTGCTCGAAGAAGCCGGCGAGGTGTGGATCGCGGCCGAGCACGAGTCCGACGACCGGCTGTCGGAAGAAATCTCGCAACTGCTGTACCGCGTCCAGGTGCTCATGCTCGGCCGGGGAATCTCGACCGAGGACGTCTACCGCTACCTGTGACCCGCTGTTCGGGCACGGGAAACTGAGGAGAAGAACGAAATGCTGCGTGTCGCCGTGCCGAACAAGGGAGCCCTCGCCGCCGCCTCGGCGGAGATGCTTTCCGAGGCGGGCTACCGCAAGCGACATGACGGCAAGGACCTGACCGTGCTCGACCCGGTCAACGAGGTCGAGTTCTTCTTCCTGCGGCCCAAGGACATCGCGATCTACGTCGGGTCCGGCGAGCTGGACCTCGGGATCACCGGGCGCGACCTCGCGCTCGACTCGGGCGCCGCGGTGTCGGAACTGCTCGGGCTCGGGTTCGGCGCGTCCACGTTCCGCTACGCGGCCCCGGCGGGCAAGGAGTGGAAGCCGGCCGACCTGCACGGCAAGCGGCTGGCCACCTCCTACCCGCGGCTGGTCCGGGACGACCTGGCGCAGCACGGAGTCGAGGCGGAGGTGATCCGCCTCGACGGCGCGGTGGAGATCTCGATCCAGCTCGGCGTCGCGGACGCGATCGCGGACGTAGTCGAGTCCGGCCGGTCGCTGCGGCAGCACAACCTGGTCGCGTTCGGCGACCCGATCTGCGTGTCCGAGGCGGTCCTGCTGGAGCGCGCCGGCAGCGAGTCTTCGAAAGCCAAGTCGCAGCTGGCGGCGCGGCTGCAGGGCGTGGTGTTCGCGCAGCACTACATGATGCTGGACTACGACTGCCCGCGAGAGATCCTGGAGAAGGCCATCTCGATCACGCCGGGACTGGAGTCGCCGACGGTCGCGCCGCTGGCCGACGACAAGTGGGTCGCGGTCCGAGCGATGGTGCCGCGCAAGGAAGTCAACCGGATCATGGACGAGCTGGCCGAAACCGGCGCCAAGGCGGTGCTGGCTTCAGACATCCGCTCCTGCCGGTTGTAATTGCGCCGATCTGTGTTGGATGGCGCCGACTCCGTCGGTGCGTGCGGGATCTGTGTTGGATGGCGCCGACTTCGTCGGCGCGTGCGGGATCTGTGTTGGATGGCGCCGACTTCGTCGGCGCGTGCGGGATCGCCTTTAAGTCGGCGTCTGACGGAGCTGCGTACCCGGCCCGGGGGGCCGTGCACGCAGCTCCGTCAGACGCCGACGCGATCCCGCGGTTGGGTCGCGGTTGGTCCCGGTTGGGTCTAGTCCGTCTGCTGTGGACAGTGTTCAGCGGGGGCGGTTGGGGCGTTTCGGCATGAGGTCGTAGAGCTTTTTGCGCGCGCCGTTGTCGTTGACGTTGCGGGCGACCGCGACCTCGGAGATGAAGTCTTCGAAGACGAACTCGTCGTCCGCCGGAACCTCGGTGGGACCCGGGTTCTGCGCCAGGTAGCCGTCGAGCGTCTCGGCGATCTCGCGGAACGAGACGGCCTGGATGGTTTCCGGCGCGAAGGTCGTGACCGGTACACCGTTCGCGGCGGCCTCGTTCATGACCACCCCCAGCGGGATATGCGACAGCATCGGCACGCCGAAGGAGTACATCTCCTGCAACGCGGCGGCGGCGTAGTGCGAAATGGGGCGGCGGTACAGGCCGGGGACGATGCCGAACCAGGCGATAGGCGCGCGGCCGGTGGTCTGTTCCACGTAGCGGACCTGCTCGGACAGCAGACGCAGCGCGCGGATGCTCGTTTTGTCCGGTTGCACCGGAACGAGGATGCCGTGCGACGCGGCCAGCGCATTGTTCGTCAGCACGTCCTGCGCGGGAGGACAGTCGATGATCACATGGTCGTAATGGGCGAACTGGATCACCCGCGCCAGCTGCCAGCCAGGCACCCGGAACTGGTCCAGCCGACGGATCAGGTCGAACATGCCAGGCGACGTCGGGATCACGTCGAACGCGCCGCCCCGCCCGATGTTGCTGCGCGGATGCGGCACCGCCAGCTGCTCGATCGGGCCCTTCCACAGCTTGGTCAGCGCTTTGGCGAGGCTGGGCGCATCCGCCGGGACCTCGGGCAGACCGAGCATCTCGGTGGTCGCATGGCCCTGTGGGTCGAGGTCGACCAGCAGCACCCGCCTGCCTCGTTCGGCGAGGGCCGCGGCCGCGCCCACGCTCAGCGAGGTCTTGCCCACCCCGCCCTTCTGATTGACCACCGAGGTGATCTGCATGCCGGAGCGCTCCCTTGTCGGTCGTTCCGCGAAGGCTATCGGACTCGCGCCGCAGCGGGCGATCATCCGCCCCCGGCCTGTCGCGGCCGCACCAGCAGCGCCTGCGCGCCGGTGCCCACCGGGCCGGAACGATCGTGCAGCGTGCTCGTCGCGGTGCCGATCCCGTGCGGACCGACCAGAGTGACCGCGTCCAGTCCGATCCACTCGCCCTCGGGGATCCGGCGCAAGTGCACGGTCAGCTCGGAGTTGATGAACCACCACTGCGCGGCCGGCAGGAAATGCGACACCCCGTTCGCGGAATCGGCGATCGCGAACAGCCGCTGCAGGCCACTCGGCTCTTCCCCGTCGACCAGCGGGTAACGCTGCCGTCCCCACACCGCCGCCGGACCGGGCGCCGAGATCGCGCCGCGCACCGTCCGCCACTCGATGGCATGCAGGTAACCGCCCTGCCAATCCTCCGGGAACGCCGCCTCGGTGCCCGCGTCGGCGGCGGGCAGCAGCGGCCCGGCATCCGTCGCGATCGCCGCGCTGTCCGACGTCGCGATGCGCCAGCCGGACGCCAGCGCCACCGTCCGGCCGTTCGCGGACAGCTCGGACTGGACCAATTCCACCGTCCGCCCCGGCCGCTCGACCCACGACCGCTGCCGCAGCTCGCCCACCGGCGCGGGGCCGAGGATCTCGATCGTCACCCGCGCGAGCTGTGCCGGATGCGTCGAGACCAGCCGCTCCAGCCCGCGCACCAGCAACGCCGACGGCGGCCCGAAATGCTGCGCGCCCGGATCCCACGGCCCAGTGGTGTGCTCGGTCGCCTCGTACCGCTCGTCGCCGAGCGGGAGGAAGAACGCGTCAGCCATCAGTCCGCCCGATCCAATGCCGTTTCCTCGCCCGGATCGGGTTCCGGCCAGCCCGGGTACTCCGGAGGCGTGCCGCCGAACTCGGGACAGTGCGCCTGGTGGTCGCACCACGAACAGAGCTTGCCCTTGTTCGGCCGGAAATCGCCGGTCTTGCCCGCCTTCAGGATGGCCTGCCAGATCGCCTCGAGAGTGCGCTCGAAACGGACCAGCTCGCCCTCTTCCGGCGTGTAGGCCAGCGACTGGCCGTCGGTGAGGTACATCAGCTTCAGCTGCCGTGGGACCACGCCGCGCAGCCGCCACAGCACCACGGCGTAGAACTTCATCTGGAAAAGCGCCTTGGCCTCGCCGATCTCCCGCGGCGCCGCGCCGGTCTTGTAGTCCACCACCCGGATCTCGCCGGTCGGCGCCACGTCGACCCGGTCGATGTAGCCGCGGAGCAGGACCCCCGAGCCCAGCTCGATCTCCACGTGCAACTCGCAGGCTTCCGGCTCCAGGCGACGCGGGTCTTCCAGCTCGAAGTAGGAATCGAGAAGCTTCTCGGCAGTAGCCAGCCACTCGCCGGTCTCGGCGGGCTCCTCGAACAGCTCCGTCCACTCCGGACTCGCGGCGGACAGCTCGGACCAGGTAGGGGCGAGAAGTTCCTTCGCCCGAGGCGCCACCCGGTCGGCAGCAGGCAACGTGAAGAGCCGTTCCAGGACCGCGTGAACCAGGGTGCCCCGAAGTTGCGCGCGGGTAGGGACTTCCGGCAGCCGATCCACCGCGCGGAAACGGTAGAGCAACGGACACTGCTTGAAGTCGCTCGCCCGGGACGGAGAGAGAGCCGGGCGCCGTCGGGGAGCTGCGTCAGGCTCGCCGGGAGGGGGCATGACAGTGGCGGTGTCTGGCATGCGGGCACTGTAACGCGGAGCACCGACAGGATCTTTGGCGCCGACTTCGTCGGCGCGTGTTGGATGGCGCCGACTTCGTCGGCGCGTGCGGGATCGCCTTTAAGTCGGCGTCTGACGGAGCTGCGTACCCGGCCCGGGGGGCCGTGCACGCAGCTCCGTCAGACGCCGACGCGATCCCGCGGGTGGGGTGGGAGGGGTGTGCGAAGGGGGGTGCACATTGGTGGACATGGCTGGTGCGTCACCCGTCTGTGGGGGCGGGGTCACTTGGTCTCTACATGGCGGCCTTTACGCTGACTCCCATGGCAGCGACCAGTCAGCACAGCACGGGGCCTACGCGGCGTGCCTCCGTGGGGGACGGCGGGTTGTTGCTGTTCCGGGTGGGCGGGGTGCCCGTCTTGCTGGCTCCGTCCTGGTGGATCGGGTCGTTGGTGGTCGTGGTGCTCTACGCGCCATTGGTGGGGCGGCTGCTGCCGGACGCTTCGACGCTCACGGCGTGGCTGCTGGCTGCCGGGTTCGCGGTCTTGCTCGGGTTGTCCGTCCTCGCGCACGAGCTGGGGCATTGCCTGGTCGCGCTGCGGCTCGGGATTCCGGTTCGGCGGCTGCGGCTGTTCCTGCTCGGCGGGTTGTCGGAGGTGGCTCGCACGCCTCGGGAGCCGCGGCAGGAAGGGCTGGTCGCGGCGGCGGGGCCGGCGGTGTCGTTGGTGCTGGGCGGGTTCTGTTCGCTGCTGCTGTTCGCGGTGCCGCCGGACGGGGCGGTGTGGTTGCTGGTCGCCGAGTGTGCGGTGGCCAACTTCGCGGTGGGATTGTTCAACCTGCTTCCGGGGCTGCCGCTGGACGGCGGGCGGCTGGTCCGGGCTGGGGTCTGGGCCCTGACTGGGTTGCGGGCCAAGGGGACCAAAGCCGCGGTCGCTGGTGGCGCGCTGGTCGCGACCGGGTTGCTGGTGTGGGCCTTCCTGGGGCTGGCGACGGGCAGTCCGGACCGGTGGCTGCGGCTGGGGGTCTGCGTCGTCACGGCGTGGTTCGTGATCTTGGGAGCGCGGTCCGAGCTGGCGGCGGAGGCGCGTCGGGGATGGCCGGCCGGACTCGAGCTTTCCGAGCTGGTGCGGCCCGTGCTGCAGTTGCCGGCGGAAAGCCCGGTGTCGGACGCGCTCGCGGCGTCAGCGGGGCGCGGGGTCGTGCTGGTACGTGCGGACGGGGTCGCGGCGGGGTTGCTGGACGAGCAGGCGGCGCAGCAGCTGGCGAGTGTCAGCCCGCACGCGCCGGCGGAACAGGCCGCGGAGCCGATCCGGGCGGAGACCGTTCTGCTGTCCTCGGAGCCAGGGGAGGAGATCGCCGAGCGGGTGCGCGAAACGCCTGCTTGGCAGTTCCTCGTGGTGGACGACGAGGGCCGGCCAGCCGGCGTGCTGCGGCGCGAGGACCTGCGGGTCGCGCTGCTGCAGGGGCGCCGCACGTCCTGAAGGGCGCACCTGCGAGGATTCGACGTCGGTGTTCTGGGTTTGCAGTGGAGGAAGAAGTTGTCGGTCAGCGGACCGTTTCGTGCAGGTGACCGGGTTCAGCTGACGGACTCGAAAGGCAGGCACTACACCCTCACGCTCGCCGACGGCGGCGAATACCACACGCATCGCGGCGGGCTCGCGCACGACGACCTCATCGGCCGTCCCGAGGGGAGCGTGGTGACGTCCGCGGGCGGCAGCACCTACCTGGCGCTGCGGCCGCTCCTGCCGGACTACGTGCTGTCCATGCCGCGCGGCGCGCAGGTGATCTACCCCAAGGACGCCGCGCAGATCGTCATGTGGGGAGACATCTTCCCCGGTGCCCGGGTGCTCGAGGCAGGTGCCGGCTCCGGTGCGCTGACCTGCTCGCTGCTGCGCGCGGTCGGCCCGGCAGGCCAGGTGTTCTCCTACGAGATCCGCGACGACCACGCCGAACACGCCGAGCGCAACGTCGCGAAGTTCTTCGGCGAGAAGCCGGACAACTGGACCCTCACCGTCGCCGACCTGGCGACCCACTCGGGTGAGGTCGACCGGGTAGTGCTGGACATGCTCGCGCCGTGGGAACAGTTGCCGAACGTCGCCGAGCACCTGGTGCCCGGCGGGGTGCTGACGGTGTACGTCGCGACCGTGACCCAGCTGTCCCGGGTTACCGAGTCGCTGCGCGAACAGCAGTGCTGGACCGAACCGGAGTCCTGGGAAACACTGATGCGGCCCTGGCACGTCGTCGGCCTCGCGGTGCGGCCGGACCACCGGATGGTCGCGCACACCGCTTTCCTGCTCACCGCCCGCCGGCTCGCCGACGGCACGGTCTCGCCGCGCGTTTCGCGCCGGCCGAGCAAGGGCAAGGGCTAACCAGGGACACACCAACGGCCGTTCTCGCGACGCAGCGGGAACGGCGTTTCCTTGTGCCCGCCCGGACCGTCGACGCGGACAGTGACCGTGGCCCGGTCCCCGGAGACCACTGGCGGGCCGCTGAGCGCGACCCGCAACGGGCCGGCCGCGTCCCATTTCGCCTGGAGTTCCCGCAGTGCGGCCGTTGTTTGCGGACTGCAGGTCAGAGTGCCGAACTGGCTGGCGTCGGCCCGGGTGATCGCATCGACGAGGGACGCCGCCACTGCTGCCGTGGCGGCCTGGTCGGCCGACGGTGCGGAGGAGGGGGCGGCACTGCGCTGCGAGGCGGGAACTGGGCTGGGCGGCGGTTCTGTCGTGCGGGCGGGCCCGGACTGGCCGATGAGGACCACTCCGAGGAGCCCGCCCGCGACGACAGCCGCGAGCAGGACCAAAGCCGCGCTGGACCGGCGTCTCACGCGGTCGGGGTCAGCGGCTGGCGGTGACGTCCCGCAAGCACCACGCGCCGCCTTCTTGCGCGCCGATGATGGTGCCGCTCTTCGTCTGGCCGTTCAGCGACGCCTGGAACGGGGCGGTCGCTTGGGTGCCGGAGACCTTCGCGCTGCCGGTGATCTTGAACGTCAGGCCGGCCGGCGCCTTCTCGGTCCGGGTTTCCTTTTTCTGCGCAGGCATGCTTTCGCAGACCATGTCGGCGAGCCCGCCGGCGTCGCCGCGGCCGTAGGCGTCGGCCGCGGACTGGAACAGCTCGTCGGGCGTCGGCTTCGAACCGGCGGCCGCCGGGTAGTCGGTGCCGCTGCCGTTGGAGCTCGACGGGGCCGAGCTGCGGGGCGTGTCGGGCGGCGCGGTGAACGTGGCCCCCGGCGCCTTGCCCGGTGCCGAAGCGGAGGATGACGCGGCCGCCGCGGTCGTGGTCTTGTCGTCGCCGCTGTTCAGCCAGATGATCAGGCCGGTCGCACCGCCGACGACGACCACGGCGGCGATCGCGATGCCGACGATCAGCCCGGTCTTCTTCTTGGGCGGCTCCTCGCCGAAGCCGCCGCCGAACCCGCCGCCGGGCTGCTGCCCGAACTGGCCGGGCTGCTGCCCGTACTGGCTCTGCCCGTACTGGTCCTGGCCGAACTGACCCTGCTGGCCCGGCTGCTGGCCGAACTGCCCCGGCTGCTGCGGGTAGCCACCCTGGCCGGGCGCGCCGGCGGCGGGGAAGCCGCCCGAGGCCGGGCCCTGGTTCCAGCCGCCCTGCTGCGGCTGCCCGTACGGCTGCTGTCCGCCCTGCTGCCCGTACTGGTTGGGCTGCTGGCCGAAGCCGCCGGGCTGCTGCGGCGGATACGTCATCTGGGGTTCCCCCTGCCGTGCTCTCGCGAAAGGTCCGGGCCATCCTCGGGCGTGGCCACCCGGGGATGCTAGCCAGGGCTGCGCGATGGGGCGCAGTCAGGCCGAAAAGGCCCGGTTTGCAGGGCTGAGACGCGGCAGGGGACGCTCTGGTTCCCTCCGCTCGGCGAGCGGAGGGAACCAGCCGTCAGGAACCGGGTTTGTTGAACTTCATGTCCTTCATGCACCAGGCTCCGTCCTCGACGGCCGCGGTCCCGGTGCCGGTGACCGTGCGCGAAATGGGCGGACCGGCGACCAGGGTCGCGTCGGCCGTTGCGGTGTCGCCGTTCTCCTTCACGTTGGTGAAGGTCAGCGTCGTGTTGGTCGGCAAGTCCGGGTTCTTCGAGAGGTCCTCGCCCTTGAGTTCGCTCTTGCAGACCGTCGCCTTGAGCGCCTCGACGTCGCGCTTGCCGTAAGCGTCGCTGAATGCCTGGAACGTGCTCGCGGCCGAGCCCGACGAACCGCTGGTCAGCCAGATGACCAGACCGGTGCCGCCGCCGAGGACGACGACCGCGCCGATCGCGATGCCGACGATCAGCCCGGTCTTTTTCTTCTTCGGCGGTTCCGCGCCGTAGCCGCCGAACTGGCCGCCCGGCTGCTGGCCGAACTGTCCGGGCTGGCCCGGCTGCTGGCCGAACTGACCCTGCTGGCCCGGCTGCTGGCCGAACTGCCCCGGCTGCTGCGGGTAGCCGCCCTGGCCGGGCGCGCCGGCGGCGGGGAAGCCGCCCGAGGCCGGGCCCTGGTTCCAGCCGCCCTGCTGCGGCTGGCCGTACGGCTGCTGTCCGCCGGGCTGCTGGCCGTACGGGTCGGGCTGCTGGCCGTAGCCACCGGGCTGCTGCGGCGGATAAGTCATGTCCGGTTCTCCCCATGCCGTGGAACGTCTCGTGGTTCCCGGATGCTATCCGGGGCGGCCGCGTTCTGCGCGCGCGGACCGGCGGCACCCGATTTGCCCGACTCGTGCGCTTCGGGTGACCGGGAAGCGACGAACCGGTGACGCCGCGCCGGATTCCGCGTTGCGGAACTGGATCGGGCGCGGGCACCGAATCGGCCGCTTGCGCTGCACGGCCGCGCGTGCTGGCCGGGAGGAAATTGGGCGACGCGCCGGTCTTGTGATGCGGAAAGGCCTTTTCTTGTCGGTGATCGCCGGTACCGTGGAATGAAAAGCACTCCGAGGAGGTGCCCGATGCATCATGACCTTCCCGGAGGTCGGCGCGAGGAGGCCGACCCTTCAGCAAGCGGCGGAGCTGGGCAGACACCTGAGGAACAAGCCCGGCAGATCCGATTTCTCGAGGAGGAAGTGGCGCTGCTGCGCCGCAGGCTCACCGATTCCCCGCGGCAGAACCGCGTTCTCGAACAACGTCTCGCCGAGGCGTCGGAGCGGGTGAGCCAGCTCACCGAGCGGAACACGAAACTCGTCGAAACCCTGCGCGAGGCGCGAGGGCAGCTGCTCGCCCTCCGCGAGGAGGTAGACCGGCTGGCCCAGCCGCCGAGCGGGTACGGGGTGTTCGTCACCGCGTACGAGGACAACACCGTGGACGTCTACACCGCGGGGCGCAAGATGCGCGTCTCGGTTTCGCCCGCGGTGGAGATCTCGTCGTTGAGCCGAGGACAGGCGTTGCGGCTCAACGAGGCGCTCACCGTCGTCGAAGGCGGTGACTTCGAGCGCACCGGCGAGGTGTGCGCGCTGCGCGAGGTGCTCGACCCGGACGTCGAAGGGGCCAGCCCCCGGGCGCTCGTCGTCGGGCACGCGGACGAGGAGCGCGTCGTCCTGCTCGCCGATCCGCTCGCCGAGCAGCCGCTCAAGCCGGGCGATTCGCTGCTGGTGGACTCGAAGGCGGGCTACGCCTACGAGCGGGTGCCGAAGGCGGAGGTCGAAGACCTCGTGCTGGAGGAAGTGCCGGACGTCCGCTACGAGGACATCGGCGGCCTGACCCGGCAGATCGAGCAGATCCGCGACGCCGTGGAGCTGCCGTTCCTGCACGCGGAGCTGTACCAGGAGTACCAGCTGCGCCCGCCCAAGGGCGTCCTGCTGTACGGCCCGCCGGGCTGCGGGAAGACGCTCATCGCGAAGGCGGTGGCGAACTCGCTGGCGAAGAAGGTCGCGCAGGCTCGCGGCGACAAGGCGGACGGCAAGTCCTACTTCCTCAACATCAAGGGTCCGGAGCTGCTGAACAAGTTCGTCGGCGAGACCGAGCGGTCGATCCGGCTGATCTTCCAGCGGGCGCGGGAAAAGGCGTCCGAGGGCACCCCGGTGATCGTGTTCTTCGACGAAATGGACTCGATCTTCCGCACCCGCGGCTCGGGCGTGTCGTCGGACGTGGAAACCACGATCGTGCCGCAGCTGCTGTCGGAGATCGACGGTGTCGAGGGGCTGGAGAACGTCATCGTCATCGGCGCCTCCAACCGCGAGGACATGATCGACCCGGCGATTCTGCGGCCGGGGCGGCTCGACGTGAAGATCAAGATCGAGCGGCCGGACGCCGAGGGCGCGAAGGACATCTTCTCTAAGTACCTGGCCGAGGGCCTGCCGATTCACGCCGACGACCTGGCGGAGTTCGGCGGGGACCAGAAGGCCACCTTCGACGCGATGATCCAGCACACCGTCGAGCGGATGTACGAGGAGAGCGACGAGAACCGGTTCCTGGAGGTCACCTACGCCAACGGGGACAAGGAAGTCCTGTACTTCCGCGACTTCAACTCGGGCGCGATGATCCAGAACATCGTGGACCGGGCGAAGAAGTCGGCGATCAAGTCGGTGCTGGAGACCAAGCAGCCCGGCCTGCGCGTGCAGCACCTGCTGGACGCGATCGTCGACGAGTTCGCGGAGAACGAGGACTTGCCCAACACCACCAACCCGGACGACTGGGCCCGGATCTCCGGCAAGAAGGGCGAGCGGATCGTCTACATCCGCACGCTCGTCACCGGCAAGAACCAGGAATCGGGGCGGGCGATCGACACCGCCACGAACACCGGTCAATACCTGTAAGCACCGCACCCGACTGTGGGGCCGCCGGGCATCGCCCGGCGGCCCCACAGCGTGTCTCCAGCCGTTTCAGACCTGCTGCGAGACCGGTTGCCGGGCCGGGGAAAGCCGGCCGTGCGAGGCGAGAATGCCGACCACGACGAGCACCGCGCCGACCGGTTCGTTCCAGTGCACCGGTTCGTCGTGGACCAGTGCGCCGAGCAGGACGCCCACTACCGGTGTCAAGTACGTCACCGCGGACGCGTTGGCCGCGCCCCAGGCGGCCGCGACAGCGGTGTTCCAGGCGTATGCCAGGCCAGTGCCGAGCACGCCGAGAGCGAGCATCGAAAGCACCACGGAGGCGTTGAGGCGCACCGGCTGCGCTCCGATGAGCGGGGTGGTGGCAAGAAGAATGAGCGTGGCGAAGCCAGTCTGGCCAAAGGCGACGACGAACGGATCGGTGCAGCGCGGCGACACGAACTTGCGCAGATACACGAACGCCGCGCCGTAGCAGGTGGTCGCGCCCAGGCAGGCGAGCTGCGCGAGAACTTCGTGGCTCAAGTCGATTCCGCGCCAGACTCCGACCAAGGTCAGCACTCCGGCGAATCCGAGGAGCAGTCCGGCGATTTTCGGTCTGGTGAGCCGTTCGGCGGGCAGCGCGGCCGCGCCGAACAGCATGGTCAGCAGGGGAGTGGTGGCGTTGAAAATGCTGGCGAGGCCGGACGACACGTACTGCTCGGCCCACGGGTAGAGCAGGAACGGCCCCACACAGAACAGCACCGAAACCACCGCGAGATGCGCCCACAGTCTGGGATCGCGAGGGAGGGACCGCTTGCGGGCCAGGAGGATCGCACCGATGGTGAGTGCGCCGAGTGCCACCCGGGCGAGCGCCACTTGAGCCGGGGAGAGCCCTTGCAGGCCCACTTTGATGAACAAGAAACTCGCGCCCCACACGACGGCGAGCGCGACGAACCGCGCGGCGATGCCGAATCTCACTGAACCTCCGTGCCAACCGATGGACTGCCCCGGCCAGTCAACGTCCGCGCCACGCCGCGAGTCCAGCGGGTTTCGGCCACCGCGCCACCCCTGGTGTATAACGACCTATACTGCCGGGCGTGAGTACCGACAGCACGCGCCCGAGGCCGCCGATCACCGAAGCCGACGTCCTGGCTTGGCTGGAGACGACGGCGGCCGCCGTCCAAGCCGGGCAGCTGAACGCGAACGACCTCATCGACCTGCTGGGGGAGCTGCGCCGCGCCTCCGCGGCCTGCGCCGATGCGTCCGACTGGGCGCTGCTGGCCGCCCGCGAGGAAGGTGCGAGCCTGCGCCAGATCGCGCCGGTCTTCGGCAAAGGCTACGTCCGCGCGCCGGCCGCCCGGCTCGAAAAACTCCACCGCCAAGCCCAGAACTCCGGCCAATGGCTCGCCATCCTCCGGCACAAACAAAGTGTATAACGACCTATACGGCGGCCGATTTGTGTGCACCACCGTGTCGGTTACGCCCGCCTCGCCCCAAAAACCGGCAAAGACAG
Organism: Amycolatopsis benzoatilytica AK 16/65; assembly: GCF_000383915.1. Classification (NCBI taxonomy): domain Bacteria; kingdom Bacillati; phylum Actinomycetota; class Actinomycetes; order Pseudonocardiales; family Pseudonocardiaceae; genus Amycolatopsis; species Amycolatopsis benzoatilytica. Next base: position 2,730,610 of record NZ_KB912942.1, on the reverse strand, counting down.
GGAGACCCTGATGGAGCGCATTGCCGTCGGACTGGCCGCGCTCGGCCGTCCGGCGTACCTCAACCTGGGACAGGATCTGCCCGAAGTGCGGGATGTCCCGTCGATGCGGGCGGCGACGCACGCGGTGCTCGACGCCGCATACGCGGCCGGAGTGCGCTGGGTCGATGTCGCGCGTTCCTACGGCCGTTCGGAGGAGTTCCTCGGCAGCTGGCTGGCCGACCGCGGCCACCAGGACGTCACGGTGTCGAGCAAGTGGGGCTACCGCTACGTCGCCGGCTGGCGGGTCGACGCGGACGTCCACGAAGTCAAGGAACACACGTTGCCGCGGTTTCGCGAGCAATGGGCGCAGACACAGGAGTCGCTCGCCGGGCACGTCGATCTGTACCAGGTCCATTCGCTCACTGTGGACAGTCCACTTTTCACTGATCGGGCGCTGGTCGACGCGCTGGCCGAGTTGTCCGCGGACGGCGTCGAGGTGGGGTTTTCGACGTCCGGGCCCGGGCAGGCGGACGCGCTGCGCCGGGCGTTCGAGCTGGAATCGGGCGGACAGCCGGTGTTCTCGTCGGTGCAGTCCACGTGGAACCTGCTGGAACAGTCGGCCGGGCCGGCGCTGGCCGAGGCACGGGCGGCCGGGAAGCGGGTGCTGGTGAAGGAAACACTGGCGAACGGGCGGTTGGTCGCCGAGGCGCCGGAAGCGGTGCGGCGGATCGCGCGGGAGCACCGGACCGGTCCGGACGCGGTCGCGGTGGCCGCGGTGCTGGGGCAGGGCTGGGCGCCGGTCGCGGTGCTCGGCCCGTCGAGTCCGGGGCAACTGGCGGAGAATCTCGCCGCGGTGGGGCTGGCGCTGTCCGGGCAGGACTGGGATGCGCTGGGCGAACTGCGGGAGGACCCGCGCGAGTACTGGGCGCATCGGTCCCACCTCGGGTGGAGCTGAGCGGCTGCACTACCCTCGGCGCATCGCGTCCCGGGGCGGTGGGGCGGACTGAGCGCGGAGGGGCAGAGTGCGTCGTCGGCAGGTTCCTGCAGTCGCAGCGCTGGTCGGGCTGGGCGCGCTGGCGGGGCTCGCCGGGTGCGGGAACCGGCCCAACGATCTCGAGCATTACTACGACGATCCGACGCCGGTGCGGAGCAGCCAGCCCGAGATGCGGGCGCAGATCGCTCCGTCGGCGCCGCCGTCGTCGGTTTCGTCTTCCCCCGCGCCGGATCCTCGCCGGGCCGAGGCGGCGATGCTGTCCGATGCGGATGTCGCCGAGGAGGGCGTGGCACCGGGCTCGGGGAAGGTTTCCGGGTGCCTGACCGGGCTGGCGGCGGGCGAGCGGAAGTCGGTGAGCTGGGTTTATCCAAGCGGTTCGGCGTTGACGCACGAGGTCACCGCGTATCCGGGCGGTTCGGCGGCAGCGGTGGTTTCGGCGGCGCGGTGTGCGGGTGCGCCGGTGGCACTGCCGCCGCAGCCGGGGATCGAGGTACAGCGTGCCTGGTGCGAGGGTTCGACCTGTGCGGTGTTGCTCGCGAGGGGAACTCTCGTGTCGGCGCTGAGCGTCGCGGCGAGCACGCCGGAGCGGGCGCAGGACGCCGCGAAGCGGTTGCTGCCCAAGCTGGCGGAGAAGCTGGTCGCTCAGCCGTAGCGGCGGAACCATTCCTGGACGCCGGCGCGCCCGTCTGGGATGAACGGCCGGTCGGCGTCGAAGACCCAGTCGCGCAGTTCGGCGAGGCCGATCCAGCGGCCTTCGGCGATTTCTTCGGGCTGGTGGCGGATCGGTCCGTCCCAGCGGACTTCGTAGGCGAAGTTGTGGCAGCGGATGCTGCCGTCGTCGTAGACCTTGGTGAACAGCGGTTCCGGTTCCACTCCGTGGACGCCGAGCTCTTCGGCGAGTTCGCGGCGGGCGCAGTCGGCCGGGGTTTCGCCGGCCGCGACGACGCCGCCCGCCCAGCAGTCCCAGGTGGACGGGAAGACGTCCTTGTCCGCGGTGCGCAGGTGCACGTAGACGGACTGGCCGTCGCCCGATCGGACGAGGACGACGCCGGCGGCGTGCCAGAGTCCTTCGGCGCGGACGCGGGAGCGCGGGACGGCGCCGATGTCGTGGCCGGCGCGGTCATATAGCGCAACGAGTTCGTCACTGCCTGGCATGGGGGCATCGTCGCACGCTTCGAACCCGTAGGGTGGTGGCTATGCGTCGGATCATGGGAACCGAAGTCGAGTACGGCATCGCGGTGCCCGGGGACGCCACGGCGAACCCGGTGCTCACCTCGACTCAGGTAGTGCTCGCCTACGCGGCGGCGGCGGACATCCCGAGGGCGCGCCGGGCGCGCTGGGACTACGAGGTGGAGTCTCCGTTGCGCGATGCGCGCGGGTTCGACCTGACCGGGCCGGGCGGTCCTGGGCACGACCCGGACGTGGAGGACCTGGGGGCGGCGAACGTCATCCTGACCAACGGGGCGCGGTTGTACGTGGACCACGCGCATCCGGAGTATTCGGCGCCGGAGGTCACGAACGCGCGAGACGCGGTGATCTGGGACAAGGCGGGCGAACGGGTGATGGAGGAGGCCGCGTTGAAGGCGGCCACCGTGCCCGGGCAGCCGCCGTTGCAGCTGTACAAGAACAACGTGGACGGCAAGGGCGCCAGTTACGGGACGCACGAGAACTACCTGATGGCGCGGTCGACGCCGTTCACCGCGGTGATCGGCGGGTTGACGCCGTTCTTCGCGTCGCGCCAGGTGATGACCGGCTCGGGCCGGGTGGGCATCGGGCAGCAGAGCGAAGAGGCGGGGTTCCAGCTCTCCCAGCGGTCGGATTACATCGAGGTCGAGGTCGGGCTGGAGACCACGCTCAAGCGCGGGATCATCAACACCCGGGACGAGCCGCACGCGGACGCGGACAAGTACCGGCGGCTGCACGTGATCATCGGCGACGCGAACCTGTCGGAGTATTCGACGTACCTGAAGGTCGGGACGACGGCGCTGGTGCTGGACCTGATCGAGTCCGGGGTCCGGTTCGACGACCTGAAGCTGGACGAGCCGGTGCGGGCGGTGCACAAGATCAGCCACGACCCGACGCTGAAGACGAAGGTCGAGCTGGCGAACGGGAAGAAGCTGACCGGGCTGGAGCTGCAGTTCTCTTACCACGAAATGGTTTCGGCGAATCTCGAGCGCACCGGCGCGGACGAGGCGTCGAAGGAGGTGCTGCGGGTCTGGGGCGAGGTGCTCGACGCGCTCGCGCGGGATCCGATGGAGTGCGCCGACCGGCTGGACTGGCCTGCCAAGCTGCGGTTGCTGGAGGGGTATCGGGAGCGGGATCAGCTGGCCTGGGGCGCGCCGCGGCTGCGGCTGGTCGACCTGCAGTATTCGGACGTGCGGATGGGCAAGGGCCTGTACAACCGGCTGGTCACGCGGGGTTCGATGAAGCGGCTGGTGACCGAGGAGGAGGTGCAGGCGGCGATCACCACTCCGCCGTCGGACACGCGCGCCTACTTCCGGGGCCGGGCGCTGGAGAAGTACGCGACGTCGATCGCGGCGGCCTCGTGGGATTCGGTGATTTTCGACGTGGGCCGGGAGTCGCTGGTGCGGATTCCGACTCTGGAGCCGTTGCGGGGGACGAAGGCGCACGTCGGGAAGCTGCTGGACGCGGCGGCGACGGCGGAGGAGCTGGTGGAGGCGATCACCGGTTCGGACTAGCGCGTTCCCGGCGTTTCGGGCCGTTTCCAGGCGCGTTTCGTCGGTACCGCTGGGTAGTCTAGGGACATCGGCCAGACCGGGAGGCGAGATGGCGCAGGAGAAGATCGAGAAGCACGGCGGCGGAGACTCCGACGAGGAGCTCGACGGCGCGGGTGCGGCGGGCCAGGAGCGTCGGGAGAAGCTGGGCGAGGACGTGGACACGATCCTCGACGAGATCGACGACGTGCTGGAGGAGAACGCCGAGGACTTCGTCCGCGCTTACGTGCAGAAGGGCGGCGAATAGCCGTCCGCCCGCCGTGGCCGGTCCTGCGGGGCGGGGCGGCGGGCGCGCTGGGCCGGAGGTTTCGCGCGGTGGCGCCGGGGGCAGGAGTGCTCCCGGCGGCGCCGGGCACGGACAGATGGGAACCGAGAGCACGTATGGACAACACCTCCTCTGGGTCGGGTTTTTCCGGGCCGGGTCTGCCGTCGGCGTATTTCTCGCCGACTTCGTCGTCTTTCGCGGATTTCGTGCGGGCGACCGCGCCTGAGCTGTTGCCCGCGCGCCGGGTCCCGGCGGGGGCCGCGGAGCTGGACGCGCCGCACGGCACCACGATCGTGGCGGTGGCGTTCGCCGGCGGGGTGCTGATCGCGGGCGACCGGCGGGCGACGTCGGGGAATCTGATCGCGAGCCGGGACATCGAGAAGGTGCACGTCACGGACGCGTACTCGGCGGTGGGCATCGCGGGGACCGCGGGGCTGGCCGTGGAGATGGTCCGGCTGTACGCGGTGGAGCTGGCGCATTACGAGAAGATCGAGGGCGTTTCGCTGTCGCTGGACGGCAAGACGAACAAGCTGGCCGGGATGGTGAAGGCCAATTTGGAGATGGCGATGGCGGGCTTGGCGGTCGTGCCGTTGTTCGTCGGGTACGACCTGGAGGCCGAGGACGCGAAGCACGCGGGCCGGATCGTGTCGTACGACGCGGCGGGTGGGCGGTACGAGGAGCACGCCGGGTACGCGAGCGTCGGTTCGGGTTCGTTGTTCGCGAAGTCGTCGTTGAAGAAGCTGTACGACCCGGACGCGGATGTGGACGCGGCGGTGCGGACGGCGCTGGAGGCGTTGTACGACGCGGCGGACGACGACACCGCGAGCGGTGGGCCGGATCTGGTGCGGCGGATTTTCCCGAACGTCATCACGATCACCGCGGAGGACGGCGCGGTGGCGCTTTCCTCGGAGCAGACCGGCGCGGTGGCTGAGGCGGTGGTGGCTGGGCGTGCGGAGCGCAGCCGTCACCGGCAGAGCTGATGCCGATGCTGCCCGCTGACCTTTCGACCGCCGAGTTTTCGGAGAACGTGGAGCCGACACCGTGACGATGCCGTTGTATGCCTCTCCCGAGCAGCTGATGCGGGAGCGTTCCGAGCTGGCGCGGAAGGGGATTTCGCGCGGCCGGAGCGTGGTGGTGGTGAAGTACGCCGGCGGCGTGCTGTTCGTGGCGGAGAATCCGTCGGCGACGCTGCACAAGGTTTCGGAGATTTACGACCGGATCGGGTTCGCCGCGGTGGGCAGGTTCTCGGAGTTCGAGAACCTGCGGGTGGCGGGGATCCGGCACGCGGATTTGAAGGGCTACCAGTACGACCGCCGGGATGTCAGCGCGCGGGCGCTGGCGAACGCGTATGCGGCGACGCTGGGAAGCATTTTCACCGAGCAGTTGAAGCCGTTCGAGGTCGAGGTGTGCGTGGCCGAGGTGGGCGCGACGGCGGCGGAGGACCAGCTGTACCGGTTGACGTTCGACGGCGGGATTTTCGACGAGTCGCCGTTCGTGGTGATGGGCGGTCAGACGGAGCCGATCACCGCGAAGCTGAAGGACGTGGTGGATCCGGAGCACGATCTGCGGACGGCGCTGGCGACCGCGATCGAGGGGTTGCGGGCGGGTCCGCCCGCGGCGAACGGCAGCGGCGCGGCGGCGGAGGCGGACCAGATCAAGCTCGAGGTCGCGGTGCTGGACCGGGCGAAGCCGCGGCGGGCGTTCCGGCGGTTGTCCGGGGCGGCGCTGGAGGCGTTGCTGCCGGTGAAGGAGCCACCCGCGGAGAAGCCGGCCGACGACGGCAAGTCCGAGGGCGACGGCGATGCCGGCAAGGGTGACGCCGAGAAGAAGTGACGTGCGTGCGACGGGCCGCCAGCGAGTGCTGGCGGCCCGTCGTCGTTTCCAGGCGGCGAGCCGACGCCATCACGCGAACGGGTTGCCGGGTTCTGGTCCGACGCTGTCGGATTGACCCCGCACGATTCGTTCCGCTCGCTTCGCGTCAGGGGTCAACCGCGTTCAATGGGAAGTGGAGGTCGGGGTCCTGCTACGGGTGGCGAGCTCAGTCGGCCGTCGATCGGGCGTGGGGGCGGCGTGTCGCAGTAACGGTGCTCATGATGGGCAGGGGGCCGATGCGCACGGCAGTGGACCAGCGTGGGGTGGTGAGGCCGACGTCAGCGAGCAGGCGGTCGATGAGGGTGGGGCCGAGGTGTCGTTTGGAGGTGTGTCGCAGCCAGCGCAGGGTGCCGGTGGCGACCAGGTCGGTGAGGATGAGTGTGCCGCCGGGCCGCAGCACCCGGGCCAGTTCGGCGATCCCGCGGGCCTTGTCGGCCCAGTTGTGCAGGGAGGCGGTGCTGACGGCGAGGTCGACGTGCGCGTCGGGCAGGGGGAGGTCCTCGGCCGGGGCGACCAGGAGGCGCAGCCGGGGCTGGTCGGCCGCCAGCGACGTGGCGGTCTCGACCGTGTTCGCGGCGGGGTCCACCCCGATCAGTTCGGCCTTGTCGTAGTGCTCGGCGAGCCGGCGCAGGAGCGAGCCGGTACCGCAACCCACGTCGAGGACGCGCAGCGGCGCGGGCACCCGGCGGATCGCCTCCGCGGCGACGGCTTGGTGCAGGGCGGTGAAGAACTGGGCGTTGCCCCACCCGGTGCCACGGGTCTCGTAGGAACCAGCGAGCCGGTTGAACCGGTCGATGTCACGCTGGGACATGACGCCTCCGATGTGCCGCAGATTCCATCACTAGTGATGTATCATAGGTGATGTGGATGCCGCGAGGCTGCACCGGCTGGTGCGCAAGCTGACCGAGGTCTCCCGGGCCGCCACGGCGGACCCGGGCGAACCCCGCATGGGTGTCAGCGAACTGGCGATCATCGAAGACGTCTCCGCCCGAGACGGGACTCCCGTCTCGGAGGTTGCCTCCCGAACCGGGCTTGCGCAAAGCTACGTATCCAAGACGGTGGCCAAACTGCGCGCGGCCGGTGCACTCACCACCGCCGAGGATCCCGCCGACCGGCGGCGCGTGCTCATCCGGATCGCCCCGGACATGCGGCAGGACGTGTTCCGTGCCCGGGGCGCCCGGTCGATCGATCCCGCGCTGGCACGCACGCTGGGCGATGACGACCCCGACCGGCTGCGGCGAACTATCGCGCTGCTGGAAGAACTCGCGACCCAGGTGCTCGGCCGCGAACGCCCGTGACCAGACAATCGGTCCTCAACGGCGCGTGTCGTCTGCACCGCCCAGACGATTTCATCTCGACGACGCTGCACCAATGAAGCCGACCTGAAAGCGCTGCCGAGAAAATGGAGCCAGCCTTGAGACCCTGCACTGGGCGAGCAGAGCGGGTCAGTCGGTTCCCAGTGCGTCGATCCGCCGTCGCAGGTGCGCGCGTTCCGGCTCGGTGCCCGCGCTGGCCAGCGCTTCCCGGTACGCCGCTGCTGCTTCTTCGTCGCGGCCGAGCCGGTGCAGCAGGTCGGCGCGCGCCGCCGCGTACGGGTGGTAGCCGCTGAGGCGGGGTTCGTCGGCGAGCGAGTCCAGCAGTTCCAGGCCTGCGGCGGGGCCGTCGCGCATCGCGATGGCTGCCGCGCGGTTGAGCGCCACCACCGGGGTGGGCGTGAGGGTGAGCAGGATGTCGTACAGCGCAACGATCTGCGGCCAATCGGTGCTCTCGACGGCGGTCGCTTCGGCATGGAGCGCGGCGATCGCCGCCTGCACGCCGTAGGGGCCGGGCGGACCGCCGGTGAGCGCGGCGGGCACCAGGTCGCGGCCTTCGGCGATCAGCTCTGCGTCCCACCGTCCGCGGTCCTGATCGGCGAGCAGGACGAACTCGCCGTCCGGGCCGGAGCGGGCCGCCTGGCGGGCGTGGACGAGCAACAGCAGCGCCAGCAGGCCGGTGGTTTCGCGTTCGGCGGGCAGCAGCCGGCAGAGGATCCGGGCGAGCCGGATCGCTTCCTCGGCGAGGTCCGGGCGCTGGATGTCCGGGCCGGAGCTGGCCGCGTAGCCCTCGGTGAACAGCGAGTACAGCACTTGCAGTACGCCGGGCAGCCGGTCGCGCAGTTCGTCGCCGGCCGGGACGCGGAACGGGATGCGGTGGTCTCGGATCCGGTTCTTGGCGCGCACGATCCGCTTCGCCATCGTCGCGGTCGGGACCAGGAATGCCCGGGCGACCTCGGGAGTGGTCAGACCGGCCAGACAGCGCAGGGTGAGCGCGAGCCGGTCTTCGGCGGCCAGTGCCGGGTGTGCGCAGGTGAAGAACAGTTCCAGCCGTTCGTCCGGCAGCCCGGCAGTGCTTCCAGGTCGGTCGAGCCGATCGGTTTCCGCCTGCAGGACCGCGAGTTTTGCCGCGTACGCCTGGTCTCGGCGAAGCCGGTCGACGGCTTTGCGCCGCGCGGTGGTCATCAGCCACGCGCCTGGGTTCGGCGGGACGCCGTCCACCGGCCAGCGCACCAGCGCGGCCTCCACCGCTTGCGCGGCGACCTCTTCGGCCAGGTCCAGGTCGCCGAACCGGCGCACGAGCGCGCCGAGCAGGCGGCCGTGCTCCTCTCGGAACACGGCCGCCACCGACGCTCGCGCGTCAGGCACCGAAGTCGGCGATCGGGCGGACGACGACCGACCCGTCGCGAGAGCCCGGGCAGCGGGCCGCCCAGTCCAGCGCGGAGTCGAGGTCCGGAACGTCCAGCACGTAGAAACCGCCGAGCAGTTCGCGGGTCTCGGCGAACGGGCCGTCGGTGGTGACCCGGCGCTCGCCGTCCGCGCCGACCTGAACCTTGGTCGCGGTGACCAGGTCGGCGAGCGATTCGCCGCTGACGAAGACGCCCGCGTCGCGGACTTCCTTGTCGTAGGCCATCCAGTCGGCGGGCTCGCAGCCGACGGCGCCGCTCTGCTCGGTGGCGGCGGAAGCGTGGATCAGCAGCAGGTACTTCACGGTCGGGCTCCTTCGTCGGGTCGTGCGGCCCGGTTGCCGCACGAACACACCACGAACGGCGCCCGCCCGGATGGACAGGGGCCCGGAAAAGATTCTTCCGGAATCTTCAGGATGCCGCCGGAGCGCCCCGGAAGTTCTGGTCGGCGAAGGCGAGCAGGTAGGGCAGTGTCGCGCGGGCGGTGTGCCAGGTGTGGTTGAACCCGCGTTCGGCGTGCACCACGACTTCCTGGCCGCGGCGCTGGAGCGACACGGCGATCCGGTGTGCGGTCGCGACGTCGGTCGGAGCGCCGGTGCCGACGGTGAGCATCACCGAGACCTTCTGCGGGAACGGCATGGTCGGGATGTAGCGGCGCGGGGTGTTCTGCGCGATGACCGCCTGGTTGCCCTTGAGGATGCCGACCGAGTCGTTCAGGTCGTCGTACGGCAGGGAGATCAGCAGTGAGCCGAACTCGTCGAGGTGGTGCAGTCCGATGTTCAGCGCGCCGAACCCGCCGCCGGACATGCCGCCGAGCGCGCGGTGGCCGCGGTCGGCGACGGTGCGGTAGTGCTTGTCGACCGAGGGGACGATGCTGCCCGCGAGATAGGTCTCCAGCTGCGGGCCGCCCGGGACGTTGAGGCATTCCCAGTCGACGCTCGGCTGGTTCGCGGTCATGTCCACGCTCACGATGATCATCGGCTGGATGACGTGCGCGTCTTCGAGGCTCTGGAGCGTCTGCGGCGCGGAGCCGGAGGTCAGCCAGTCGCGCGGGCCGCCGTAAGGGTAGCCGTGGATCAGGTACACGACCGGGTAGCGGCGGTTCGCGTTCGCCGGGTCGTGGTAGCCGCCCGGCAGGATGACGTAGTTCTCGCCGTTCGCGACGCCGTGTGCCGGGTCGGGCACGTTGAGCACCTCGGTGCTCGCGCCGTTGCTGGGCGCCGGCGCGGCGGGCTTGCCGCCGGACGGGGGAGCGGCGCTGTCGTCGCCGCTGTCCGAGGACGCGCCGGACGCGGTGGAGTCGCCGCCTGCTTCGGCGGGGTCGTCGGAAGTCCTGCGCAGCAGCGTGCCGGCGACGTTCATCGCGCCGGAACCGCGCTGCAGCAACCGGCCGAAGTCGCTGGGCGTGCGGACGTAGCCGACATAGCTGTTCACCGCGGTCACCGCGGCGACGAGGAACAGGGCGATCGAACTGCTGATGCCCCACCGGCGGGCGCGCCGGTTGTGCGAGAGCGCGATGGTGACGGCGAGGATGGTCGCCGCGGCGCCCGCCGCGGTCAGCCACACCAGCGGCGATTCGAGCGGGCCGAGGTCGCGCGCCTGCGAGGTGACCGACGGCGGCAGCACCGGATCGACTGCCTGCGGCAGGAGCTGGATCATCCGCGGCCTGCCGGACGCGGGCAGTGTGCAGCGCCGCGGGAAAGAGAACGCACTAGAACCCCTGCCGTGAATTGGGCGCGACAGCCCGCACCTCGAAGATCCAAGCTAGGGACGACGCGCTGTGGATTTGTTGAGAACAGGTAAAGAGTTGATCAAGGTAGGTGGTCGGGGTTGCGGTACACGGTCAGCGCGCTCGGCCGCGACCGGAACCGGAAGTCCCGGCCGAGCGGCCCGACCTCGCCGTCGGTGGCCACCCGCCGGTTGCCGTCCAGCAGTTCGACGTGCAGCTCCGGCAGGTCAGCCTCCCGGTACACGTGACTCGCGTTCAGGCTCTTCGTGACCGCGGCGAGCACGAACCGGGTCCGCGACCACCGCAGGTCGGCCCGGACGTAACGGACGTCGAGCAGGCCGGTGTCGAGCGCCGGACGGCGCGACGGGGCGAACCCCTTCGGCGCGTAGGTGCCATTGCCGACGAACACCAGCCACACCCGGGCCGGTTCGCCGTTGAGCCGCACGTCCAGCGGCTTCGCCCGCCGCAGCACCCGGACCAGCGCGATCGCCGCGGCCGGCCACTTCGGGTGCCGCTGCTGCAGCTTCTCCCGCAGCCGGACCATCTCCGGATAGCCGCCGAGGCTGGCGGTGTTCACGAACCAGCGGTGGCCCGCCTCGCCCGCCCCGGAGACCTCGACCTCGCCGAGGTCGACGCCGACCGCGTGGCCCCGCTCGGTCGCCTCGTCGGCGTCCGGCATCGACCGGACGCCGATGTCGCGGGCGAAGTGGTTGAGCGTCCCGGCCGGGATCAGCGCGAGCGGCAGCCCGCGCTCGGCGGCGACCGACGCGACCGCGGCGACCGTGCCGTCCCCGCCCGCCACGCCGAGCGCCCGGATCGTGCCGCGGGCGTCGATTTCCTCGGCGAGCTGGTCGCGCAGGTCCTGTCGCGCGTCGGGGTAGATCAGGGTGGCCTTCGGCCAGGCGTAGCGGACGTCCTCGGTCGGGTCCGTGGCGTTGACGCCGGAATGCGGGTTGACCAGCGCCAGCATGTCCTCGCCGTCGCGCATCTCGGGCGCTTCGGCGGGGTGCGCGGTGCGGGCCCGCTCATCCGGGCGCAGCGGCCACCAATGCCGGGTCAGCGCCGCGACTCCGACCCCGATCGCCATGCCCGCGGCGACGTCGCTGGGCCAGTGCACTCCGGTATGGACCCGGGAATACGCGACCGCACCGGCGATCGGGACGAGCGCGAACCCGGCGCGGGGCGATTCCATCGCCACCGCGGTCGCGAACGCCGCCGCCGAAGCCGAATGCCCGGACGGGAACGACGACGACACCGGTCGTTTCCGCAGCCGGCGATGTTCGGGAACCTCTTCCTCGGCCGGGCGGCGACGCGGGAGCAGCGGCTTCGCGACCAGGTTCGCCACCGCGCTCGCCCCGGCGACCGCGACGAGCCCGCGCAGCGCGCCCCGGCGCGTCGGCCCCTTCCGGACCGCCAGCACGGCCGCCACGCCCCACCAGAGCCGCGATTTGTCCGCACTCCGGGACAACACGGCGAGAAAATCGTCCGCCCGGGTCGGGCGCAGCGCCGCGCTGCGCGCCACCAGTGCCCGGTCCCGCCTGCCCACCTGCCGAAATGCACGGCCGAGCTGCTGGAACACCTTGCCCACCTCCGCCCGCCGCGCCCGCGCCGGAACCTGATCCGGCGCCCGGTTTCCGGCGCGATGTCACCTCTTGCAACGTACCGACCGCGTGTCGCCGCCCGAACGGCGCACCTCGGCAGGGGGTGCAGCGCCTACTCTGGAGAGATGCAGCGGCGGATCTTTGGCATCGAGACCGAGTTCGGGGTCACGTGCACCTTCCACGGCCAGCGCAGGCTCTCGCCCGACGAGGTCGCGCGCTATCTGTTTCGTCGGGTGGTCTCGTGGGGCCGCTCGTCGAACGTGTTCCTGTCCAACGGATCGAGGCTCTACCTCGACGTGGGCTCGCACCCGGAGTACGCGACAGCCGAGTGCGACGACCTGACCCAGCTCGTCACTCACGACAAAGCCGGCGAGCGGATCCTCGAAGACCTGCTCGTCGACGCCGAGCGCCGGCTCGCGGACGAGGGCATCGGCGGCGACATCTTCCTGTTCAAGAACAACACCGACTCGGCAGGCAACTCCTACGGCTGCCACGAGAACTACCTGGTCACCCGGGCAGGCGAGTTCTCCCGGATCGCCGACGTGCTGCTGCCGTTCCTGGTCACCCGCCAGCTCATCTGCGGCGCGGGCAAGGTGCTGCAGACCCCGCGCGGTGCGGTGTACTGCCTGTCCCAGCGAGCCGAGCACATCTGGGAGGGCGTCTCCAGCGCCACCACCCGGTCCCGGCCGATCATCAACACCCGCGACGAACCGCACGCCGACGCCGAACGGTACCGGCGGCTGCACGTCATCGTGGGCGACTCGAACATGGCCGAGCCGACCACGATGCTCAAGGTCGGCTCCGCGCACCTGGTGCTCGAGATGATCGAGGCGGGCGTCCAGTTCCGCGACTTCACCCTGGACAACCCGATCCGGGCGATCCGCGAGATCAGCCACGACCTCACCGGCCGGCGCCAGGTCCGCCTCGCCGGCGGACGCGAGGCGTCCGCGCTGGACATCCAGCGCGAATACCACGCCCGGGCCGTGCAGCACCTCAAGGAAAACGGCTCCACCCCGGGCAACGAGAAGGTCGTGGAACTGTGGGGCCGCGCGCTGGAAGCGGTCGAGCAGCAGGACTTCAGCAAGATCGACACCGAGATCGACTGGGCGATCAAGCACCGGCTGGTCGAGCGGTACCGGGCCAAGCACGACCTGGACCTGTCCAGCCCCCGGATCGCCCAGCTGGACCTGGCCTACCACGACATCCGCCGCGGCCGGGGCATCTTCGACCTGCTGCAGCGCAAGGGACTGGTGCACCGGGTCACCGACGACGGCGAGATCGAAGCGGCCAAGGACACCCCGCCGCAGACCACCCGTGCGAAGCTCCGCGGCGACTTCATCGCCGCCGCCCAGGCCGCCGGACGGGACTTCACGGTCGACTGGGTGCACCTGAAGCTGAACGACCAAGCCCAGCGCACCGTCCTCTGCAAAGACCCGTTCCGAGCAGTCGACGAGCGAGTGGAGAGGCTGATCAGCTCGCTGTAATTTCTGCGCCGACTCCGTCGGCGCGTGCGGGATCTGTGTTGGATGGCGCCGACTCCGTCGGCGCGTGCGGGATCGCCTTCAAGTCGGCGTTTGAGGGAGCGGCGTACCCGGCCCGGGGGGGCCGTGCACGCCGCTCCCTCAAACGCCGACGCGATCCCGCGTGCGGGTCGGGCGGGGGCGTGGGGGCTAGAGCTGTTGGCCGGTGGGGCGGACCAGGATTTCGTTGACGTCCACGGAGGGCGGCTGCGACAGGGCGTAGAGCACGGCGCGGGCGACGTCGTCTGGGGCCAGTTTCGGCTTTGCTCGCTGGCTGTCAGTGAGAATGTCGGTGTCGGTGACGCCTGGGTTGATGAGAGTGACCCGCACGCCGGTGCCGACGGCCTCTTCGCGGATCGCGCCGGCCATTCCGGTCACTGCCCACTTCGTCGCCGAGTACAGGCTCGCGTTGCGCACGTAGCGGCCGGCGACCGAACCGGTGATCAGCAGGTGCCCGGACGACTCCTTCAGTGCGGGCAGGGCGGCGCGGGCGGTGTAGGCCGTGCCCAGGACGTTGGTGCGGACCATGGCCTCCCATCGCTGCGGATCGGGGTCGTCGGTGCCGAAGAACGAAGTGCCGACGCCGATCCCTGCGTTGGCGAAGGCGGCGTCGAGTCGGCCGAACCGCTCGACAGTGTGCGCCACGGCGGCGGAGACGGCGGGCCAGTCGCCGACATCGGCACCGAGCGCGACGGCCCGGTCCGCGCCGAGTTCGGCGGCCAGGGAACGGACGGATTCAGCCTTTCGAGCGACCAGGGCGAGTTTGAACCCGGAGGCGGCGGCCAGCCGCGCGGTCGCGGCACCGAGGCCCCGGGACGCGCCGGTGACGAGCAGGACACGATCATGCATGTGCCCAGGCTACGGATGATCCGCAATGGCTGCGTCCGACGACATTCCATTACGCCGCTGGGGAAACCTCCGCGCGCTGGTGGCCGGGTTCAAGGACTGGGCCGAAGCCGACTTCGAGGCGGTCAGCGCCGCCCGCGCCGACTACGGCGCGCGCAGCCCGGACCTTGCGAGCGCGCCGGAGGCAGCGGGCTAGAGTCAATAGGGTGTCCACCGCACGCGCCGAACGGCTGGTCAACCTTGTGCTGGCCCTGCTCTCCACCCGGCAGTACCTGACCGCGGAGCGGATCCGCGGCATCGTGCCCGGGTACGCCGACGCGGCCAGCGACGACGCCTTCTTCCGTACCTTCGAGCGCGACAAGACCGAGCTGCGCGAACTCGGCATCCCGCTGGAGACCGGCCGCAACTCCGCCTTCGACCCCGTCGAGGGATACCGCATCGCCCGCCGCGACTACGAGCTCGGCGAGATCGACCTCGCCCCGGACGAGGCCGCGGCGGTCGGGCTCGCGGTCCGGCTCTGGGATTCGCCCGAGCTGACCGGGCAGGCCCAAGGCGCGCTGGTGAAGCTCCGCGCGGCCGGGGTCGAGGTCGACGACCAGGCGCCCACCGTCATCGAACCGCGGGTGCGCGCCGAACCGGCGTTCGCGCCGATGCTCGCAGCGGTCCAGGCCGGGCAGGCGGTCCGGTTCGAATACCGGCGCAGCGGCTCTCCGGAACGCCGCATCCGCACCCTGGAACCCTGGGGCGTGGTGTCCTGGCGCGCCCGCTGGTACGTCGTCGGGCACGACCGGGACCGCGGCGCGTCCCGCTGTTTCCGGCTTTCCCGGGTCACCGGGAAGGTCGTGACCGTCGGCAAGCCCGGCACCGTCGTGCGGCCCGAGGGCGTCAACCTGATGCAGCTCATCTCGGTCACCGGCGGCAGCGAAGACCCGGCCCCGGTCACCACCGCCCGGCTGTGGATCGCCGACGGCCGCGCCGCCGGGGTCCGCCGGCGCGGCGAGGTCGTCGGCCGCGAAACCGTCGCCGGCGAAGAGGGCGACGTGATCGAGATCGGCCTGTACTTCCCGGAATCGGCGGCCGACTGGATCGCCGCGCAGGGACCGGACGTGCTCGTGCTCGAACCGGACGTGCTCGCCAAGTCCGTGCAGCACCGGCTCGAAGCAGTCCTGCACCGCGCCGAAGAGGGGAGCGTCCGGTGAGCGGCTCCAGCGAACGGATGCCCCGGCTGCTCGCGCTCGTGCCGTACCTGCTGGCCCGCCCCGGCATCCGGATCGACGAGGCGGCGCACGACTTCGACGTCACCCCGCGCCAGCTGCGCAAAGACCTCGAGCTGCTGTGGATGTGCGGCCTGCCCGGCTACGGCCCCGGCGACCTGATCGACCTGTCCTTCGAAGGCGACACCATCGTCGTCACCCACGACGCCGGCATGAGCCGTCCGCTGCGCCTCACCGGCGGCGAAGCCACCGCGATGCTGGTCGCTCTGCGCGCGCTCGCGGAAACGCCCGGCGTGGCCGACGGCGACGCGGTCCGCCGGGCCATCGCGAAAATCGAGGACGCGGCGGGGCAGGCCCGCCCGGCCGGGGTCGTCGTCGGGGGAGGAGTGCGCGAAGGCGCGCGCGCCGCCCGCACCCGCGAAACCGTGTCCGGCGCGCTCCAGGAGGGCCGCGCGCTGCGGATGCGCTACTACACCGCCTCCCGCGACCAGATCACCGAGCGCACCGTCGACCCGATGCGGCTGGTGATCGTCCAGGGAGTCGGCTACCTCGAAGCGTGGTGCCGCCGCGTCGAAGACGTCCGGCTGTTCCGTCTCGACCGGATCGACGCGCTCACCGTCCTCGACGAACCCGCCGCGCCGCCCGCGCACGCCCGCCCCACCGACCTGTCCGACGGCGTCTTCTCCGCCCGTCCCGATCAGCGGATCGCGCATCTGGTGCTCGATCCGGACGCCCGGTGGGTCGCCGAGTACTACCCGTGCGAGGAACTGGCCGAGCTCGACGGCGGACGGCTGCGCATCGCGATGCGCTACAGCGACGAACCGTGGATGGTCCGGCTGGTGCTCAGCCTCGGCGGGGAAGCACAGGTGGAGAGCCCCGCCGCCCTCGCCGAGGCAGTTCGCCGCCGAGCCGCCGACGCGGTGGCGCGCGCACGTCATCTCACGTCCATCTCCGACCGTTAAGGTGATTTTGTGCCGTACCTGCCCGTCTGGATCCTGCTCGCCGCCGGGGTGCTTCTCCTGGTCCTGCTGCTGGTGCGGATCTTCGGAGTCTTGCGCCGCTTCCGCCGCACGGTGAGCATGGTCAGTACCCGGACCCAGGACCGGGCCGGGCTCATCCGGGCCCGGTCGGCGGCATTGCGCGTCGCCGTAGCCGAACGGCGCCCGGCCCGCAGCAACCAGTAACATCAGCTCAGACCCGAGACAAGGAGGGCAGACGACCATGAACGCGCTGCAGCCATGGCACATCATCGTTCTGGTGCTCTTGGTGGTTCTGCTGTTCGGAGCGAAGCGGCTGCCCGACGCCGCCCGGTCCATCGGCAAGTCCATGAAGATCTTCAAGGCCGAGACCAGGGACCTGAACGGCGACCACAAGGACGAAGCGGAAGCCGCCGACACGCGGCAGATCGCCACGCCCGCGCCCGCCTCCGCGCAGACCGAGCAGGACAAGCAGGTCGCCGACCTGCAGCGCCAGCTCGACGAGCTGAAGAAGCAGCAGGCGCAGAAGAACGCGAGCTGACCCTCCGCGCGCACCACCCGGTCCCCGGTCCAGGCAGGAGGCGCGCCGGTGCGGCGCGCCCCGCTGGGCTCTGAACGAGAACGGAACGACGAGTGGCGGAAGCCGCCAACGGCAACGGCAGCCGGACCAGCAAGCGGCGCCGGCGCAGCCGTCGGACGAACCCCGACGGCACGATGACGCTCATCGAGCACATCTACGAGTTCCGCCGCCGGCTCGGCTGGGCGGTCGTGTTCGTCGTGATCGGCGCGATCTTCGGGTTCATCTGGTTCGAGCAGCGCCTCGGCCCGATCCCGTCGCTCGGCAACATCATGACGCACCCCTACTGCGCCATCCCGGCTTCGCAGCGCTTCGCCGGCGACCAGCCCGGCTGCCGCCTGCTGCAGACGGTGCCGTTCGAAGCGTTCATGATCCGCCTCAAGGTCGGCGTCGCGGCCGGTGCCGTCCTCCTCTCGCCCGCGTGGCTGTATCAGCTCTGGGCGTTCATCGCTCCCGGCCTCTACGCCAAAGAGCGCCGCTACGCGATGATCTTCGTCAGCTTCGCCTCGGTGCTCTTCGCAGCCGGCGCGGTGCTGGCCTACCTGCTCGTCCCGCACGCGCTCGCGCTGCTCGCCGGCTTCGGGCAGGACCAGTTCGTCACCGCGCTCACCGCGGACAAGTACATCTCGTTCATCCTGTCGCTGCTGGTGATCTTCGGCGTCAGCTTCGAACTCCCGCTGCTCGTCGTGATGCTCAACCGGGTCGGCGTCCTCAAGTACCAAATGCTGAAGAAGTGGCGGCGCGGGCTGATCTTCGCGCTGTTCGTCTTCGCCGCGTTCGCCACGCCCGGCTCGGACCCGTTCTCCATGCTCGGCCTCGCCGGCGCGCTCACCGTGCTGTTCGAGCTGTCCATCCAGATCGCCCGCTTCCACGACCGCAAGCTCGACCGCACTCGCGAAGACGAGGGCTGGGACAAGCTCGCCGACGACGAAGCCGCGCCGTTCACCTACACGCCGAGCACCGCCGACGGCGAAGACGAACCCGCCGCGAAGGGCCAGACCGGCCGCACCGGCTCGATGGACGACATCACCTGAGCATGGGCCTGAACGCAGCACTGGCTGTGCACCCGGCGTCCGGGCGCGGCGCGGCCGCCCGGATGACCGAAGCCGTCGCCGCGCGGCTTCGGCCCGCCGTGGACCGCCTCGACGTCCTCACCGCCACCAGCGTCGAGGAATCCCACGCCCTGATGCGGTCCTCGCATGCC
The DNA here is from genome assembly GCF_000383915.1 of Amycolatopsis benzoatilytica AK 16/65. Taxonomy (NCBI): domain Bacteria; kingdom Bacillati; phylum Actinomycetota; class Actinomycetes; order Pseudonocardiales; family Pseudonocardiaceae; genus Amycolatopsis; species Amycolatopsis benzoatilytica. The sequence goes on along the minus strand of NZ_KB912942.1, from coordinate 2,712,378 downwards.
GAAGGGCTCGACGTGCTGATCGTCCTGGGCGGCGACGGCGCGGCTCACCAAGGCGTCCAGTTCTGCGCCGACCACGGCGTCGCGCTCGGGCTCGTCCCTTCCGGCACCGGCAACGACTTCGCCCGCGCACTCGGCATTCCGGCCGACGCCCGCGCGGCCGCCGACGTCCTCGCCAACGCGCTGCGCGACGGCACCCGCCGAACCGTCGACCTCGGCCGCTCCGGCGAAACCTGGTTCGCCACCGTGCTGTGCGCAGGCTTCGACGCGGCGGTCAACGCCCGCGCCAACGCGATGCGCTGGCCCACCGGACCCCGTCGCTACGACCTGGCGATCCTCGCCGAACTCGCGTCGTTCAAGCCGCGCCCGATCGTGGTCCACACCGACGAAGGCACCGTCTCCGGCGACTCGACCCTGATCGCGGTCGGCAACACCCCCTACTACGGCGGCGGCATCCCGATCTGCCCGGACGCGGCCCCCGACGACGGCCTGTTCGACGTGACCCTCATCCGCGCCCCCGGCCGCGCCCGCCTGCTGCGCATGCTCCCGCACCTGCGCACCGGCGAACACGTGCGCAAACCCAGCGTCGAAACCTTCCGCACCCGGACGCTGCGGATCGAAGCAGCCGGCTGGCCGGTCTACGCCGACGGCGAAGACCAGGGCAGCACCCCGGTCGAGGCGACCTGCGTGCCGGGCGCGCTCACCATGGTCGCGCCGCCCCGCTGAACCGGACACCTGCGAGACGTGCTGTCCCAGTCTCCGCCCCCGCAAGTCCGTGAAGGGCCCCTTGAGGGAATCCAGGCGGATTCGAGGGGTCGTCGCAACACAGGCTGGATTAGCTGGTTTCGGTGAGGAGTGTAGCGAGGCGTTCGGCTGGGGTGTCCCAGCCGAGCGTTTTGCGTGGGCGGCAGTTGAGCTCTGCGGCGACGGCGGCGAGGTGTTCGGGGCTGTGGAGGGAGAGGTCGGTGCCTTTGGGGAAGTACTGGCGCAGCAGGCCGTTGGTGTTTTCGTTGCTGCCGCGTTGCCAGGGGCTGTGGGGGTCGCAGAAGTAGACGGGGATGCCGGTGGCGATGGTGAATTCGCGGTGTCGGCCCATTTCCGAGCCTTGGTCCCAGGTCAGGGACCGTGTCAGGTGGTCGGGCAGGGTGTGCATGGCGGTGACGAGGGCGTCGCGGACGGCGTCGGCGNCGCGGCCGTGGGGCAGGGGGACCAGGAGCGTGTAGCGGGTGGCGCGTTCGACCAGGGTGGCGATGGCGGAGGCTCCGTCCTTGCCGATGATCAGGTCGCCTTCCCAGTGGCCGGGGACGGCGCGGTCGGCGGCTTCGGCGGGGCGTTCGCTGATCATGACCATGGGTTCGGCGAAGCGGGGCCGGCGGGCTTCGCCGGTGCGGCGGGGTTTGCGCACGGCGCGGCCGGTGCGCAGCGCGCGGTGCAGTTCGCGGCGCAGTTCGCCGCGGCCTTGGACGTAGAGGGCCTGGTAGACGGTTTCGGGGGTCACGTGCAGCTCCGGGCGGTCGGGGTGGTCGCGGCGCAGCCGCTGGCTGATCTGCTCCGGGCTGAACTTCTTGCGCAGCATGCCCTGCACGAGGTCGCGCAGCTCGGGACAGGCCGCGATCTTGCCGGTCTTGGGCCGTTTGCGGCGCGCGTCGGCGCGGGCCTGGGCGGCGTAGGGCCGGTAGCCGCGGCTGCCGGGACGGGCGTTGCGGGCCAGTTCGCGGCTGATCGTGGCGGGATCGCGGCCCAGTTCCCGGGCGATCGCGCGGACCCCGGCCCCTGCCCGGCGCAGGTCGGCGATCGCCAGCCGCTCGTCCTGGGTCAGGAACCGCGACTGCGCCTCGGGGCGGGCATCGGCGACGGGGGCCGGACGCGAGGGCGGGGCCGGCGACCGCACGGCCGTCCGCCCCGCCCGGCTCGGCCGCCCGTGCCGCCACCGGTGCCCGGTCCGCCGGTCGACCCCGACAACCCGGCACGCCTCGACAGTGCCCACGCCTTCCGCCACAAGATCAAAATACCGGCGGCGTTCCGCCGCCAACCTCCCCCGACCCCGCGACGCTGCAACCTCCCGGACCCCCGCCACGGCAACCCCTCAACAACTCAGGCGTTGCAACCACCACTAGAACCCAAGCCAAGTCCCGCAAGGGGCCCTTCACGGACCGCGCACCCGGCTCCGGCCGCGGCGAGCTTCACGTCAAGCCGGGGCCGAACGCTGACGGACAGCGGCGACACCCGCGATACCGCGTGCGAACTGTCGGGGGCATGTGGAACCCTGACCAGGTGGCCACTAGCCCTTCCCCATCGCCGGCCGAGGCCTACGCGGTCTCCCAGCGCCGCGCCAAGCACCCCCAGCTGACCCGGTTCTCCGGAGAATCGTCCTTCGAATTCGACGACTTCCAGATCCGCGGCTGCGAAGCGCTCGAAGAGGGCCACGGAGTCCTGGTCTGCGCCCCCACCGGCGCCGGCAAGACCGTAGTCGGCGAATTCGCCGTCCACCTCGCCCTCGCCGAGGGCCGCAAATGCTTCTACACCACGCCGATCAAGGCGCTGTCCAACCAGAAGTACGCCGACCTCGTCGAACGCTACGGCGCGGACGCGGTCGGCCTGCTCACCGGCGACACCTCGATCAACGGCAACGCCCAAGTGGTCGTGATGACCACCGAGGTGCTGCGCAACATGCTCTACGCGGGCAGTTCCGCCATCCCCGAACTCGGCTACGTCGTCATGGACGAGGTGCACTACCTCGCCGACCGGTTCCGCGGCGCGGTCTGGGAGGAAGTGATCCTCCACCTGCCCGAGTACGTCCGGGTCGTGGGCCTCTCAGCCACCGTCAGCAACGCCGAGGAATTCGGCGAATGGCTGGTCGAGGTCCGCGGCGACACCACCGTCGTCGTCGACGAGCACCGCCCGGTCCCGCTGTGGCAGCACATGCTCGTCGGCAACCAGCTGCTCGACCTGTTCGCCGGCCAGAACGAAGCCGACCCGGGGGAGCAGCTGCGGATCAACCCCACCCTGCTGCGCAAAACCGAAGACATGGGCCGGTTCGCGCCGGCCGGCTTCCGCGGGCCCCGCGGCGGCCGCCGAGGCGCCCCGCAGCGCGGCCCCCGGTTCCGCCCGCCCTCGCGCGTCGAGGTCGTCGAACGGCTCGACAACGCCGGCCTGCTGCCCGCGATCGTGTTCATCTTCTCCCGGGCCGGCTGCGACGCCGCGGTCGCCCAGTGCGTCCGCTCCGGCCTCCGGCTCAACGGACCCGACCAGGTCGAAGAAATCCGCCGGATCGTCGATGCGCGCACCGCCGACCTGCCCGAAGGCGACCTCGGCGTGCTCGGCTACTGGGAATGGCGCGAAGGGCTGGAGCGCGGTTTCGCGGGCCACCACGCCGGCCTGCTGCCGGCGTTCAAGGAAACCGTCGAGGAACTGTTCGTCCGCGGCCTGGTCAAGGTCGTGTTCGCGACCGAAACCCTCGCGCTCGGCATCAACATGCCCGCCCGCACCGTCGTCCTCGAACGGCTCGTGAAATACAACGGCGAGGCGCACGTCGACCTCACGCCGGGCGAGTACACCCAGCTCACCGGCCGCGCCGGGCGCCGCGGCATCGACATCGAGGGCCACGCGGTCGTCTCGTGGCAGCCCGGAGTCGACCCGAAAGCCGTCGCGGGCCTCGCCTCCACCCGCACCTACCCGCTGCGGTCCTCGTTCCGGCCCGGCTACAACATGGCCGTCAACCTGGTCGCCCAGGTCGGCGCGGACTCCGCCCGCGACCTGCTGGAACAGTCGTTCGCCCAGTTCCAGGCGGACCGCTCGGTCGTCGGCACCGCCCGCCGGATCGAACGCAACAAGGAAGCCCTCAAGGGCTATGCCGCCGCGATCACCGGCGACCTCGAGCAGGTCCTCGAGTACGTCGAGCTGCGCGCGAAGATCTCCGCCCGGGAGAAGGCGCTGTCCCGGCAGAACACCTCCTCCCGGCGCGCCGAAACGGCCGCCTCGCTGGAGAAACTGCGCAAGGGCGACGTGATCGCGGTCCCGGCCGGGCGCCGCTCCGGGCTCGCCGTGGTCGTCGACCCCGGACTCGACCCGATCCGCGAACCCCGTCCGGTGGTGGTCACCGAAGACCGCTGGTCCGGCCCGCTCTCGGTGGCCGATTTCCCGGCCCCGGTCGAAGCGCTCGGCCGGATCCGGCTGCCCAAACACCTCGAACTCCGCTCGCCCAAAACCCGCCGCGACATCGCCTCCGCGCTGCGCGACTCCGGCATCGCCCTGCCCGGCCGCCAGCGCCGCCGCACCGCGGCCGCCGACGACGCCGAGCTCGCCTCGCTTCGCCGCGCCCTGCGCGCCCACCCCTGCCACGCGATGCCCGAACGCGAAGCCAATCTCCGCTGGGTCGAGCGCTATCAGCGGCTCACCGCCGAAACCGAGCAGCTGGAACGGAAAGTCGCCGCCACCACGCATTCGCTGGCCCGCGCGTTCGACCGGATCCTCCGGCTGCTCGCCGAACGCGGCTACCTCGGCGAGGGCGAAGGCGAGGACCGGGTCACCGAACACGGCCGTCGGCTCACCCGCCTCTACAGCGAATCCGACCTGCTCGCCGCCGAATGCATCCGGCACGGCGTGTGGGCCGGGCTCGGCCCGGCCGAACTCGCCGCGGTCGTGTCCACTCTGGTGTTCGAAGCCCGCCGCGACACCGCCGGAGAACCGCGCCTCCCCGGCGGCGCGGTGCCGGCGGCCTGGCAGGAGACCAGCCGGCTGTGGGTCGAGCTCACCGAGGACGAACGCCGCCACCGGCTCGATCGCACCCGCGAACCCGACGCCGGATTCGCCTGGCCGGTCTATCGCTGGGCCCGCGGCGAATCGCTGGAGAAGGTCCTCACCGCGGCCGAGACCAACGGGCAGGAACTGTCCGCGGGCGACTTCGTCCGCTGGTGCCGCCAGGTGATCGACCTGCTCGACCAGGTCCGCGATGTGCTCGGCAAAGCCGACCCGGTCGGCGCGGCCGCCGCCCAGGCGGTGCGTGCGCTGCGCCGCGGCGTCGTTGCCGCGGGCGGGGCGTGACCGGCCGGGCAGACTCGCCGATCGGGCGCGCGTGGGCAGGTGTGCTCGGCGCCCTACCTGTGGTTGGATCGCGCACGACACCGCGGCCACGAGCCCGCCCCCGGGCGGCCGCGGAGGCACCGAGACGAAGGCGGAGGCCAGGATGAGCACGCCGTATGGCGGCAACGACCCGCAGCAGCAGTACGGGCAGCAGCCCTACGGCCAAGACCCGAACTACGGGCAGCAGCCGGGCGGCGCATACCCGCAAAGCGGGCCGCAGCAGCAGCCGTACCAGGGGCAGCCGCAGCAGTACGGCCAACAGCCTCAGTACGGCCAGCAGCCCCAGTACGGGGAGCAGCCGGGCGGCTATCCGCAACAGCAGCCGCAGCAGCCGCAGTGGGGCCAGCCGCAACAGCAGCAGTACGGGCAGCCGCAACAGCCCTACGGCCAGCCGCAGTACGGCCAGCAGCCCGGCCAGTTCGACTACGGCCAGGCGCCTGCCGGCGCAGCGGCCGCCGATCCCGCGGGCAGCTCCGGCGGGTCGAAGAAAGGCCTGTTCATCGGCATCGGCGCGCTCGTCGTCGTGGTGGCGGTAGTCGCGATCCTCGGCTTCGTCGCGCCCGGGTTCTTCAAGACTCAGGTGTTCAACAACCAGACGATGCAGACCGACGTCGCGAAGCTGCTCACCGACACCTACAAGATCCAGGGCGTCAGCGGCGTGACCTGCCCGGCCGAGCAGAAGGTCGAGGACGGCGCGAAGTTCACCTGCACCGCCACCGTCAACGGCAAGCCGCAGCAGGTCCCGATCACCGTCAAGGGCACCGACGGCAACTACGAGGTCTCGCCGCCCGCGGCGCAGTGACGCGGCGCGGACGGAAATCAGTCGCGTCCGGACCCACCGCCCGGCGATGATCGGGACATGACCGACCGCACTGTCCGCATCCTCCGCCCCGACGAGCACCGCGCGGCCTGGGACCTGTTCCGGGCCGCGCTGCACGTCCCGACCGGCTCCGACGAAGACTGGGCACGCGTCGAGACGTCTCACCAGGCCGAACGCGGCTGGGGCGTCTTCGAACCGGACCTCATCGGCACTGCCCGGTCGTTCGACGCGGAAATCGTCGTTCCCGGCGGCGCGCTGCTGCCGGTCGCGGCGGTCACCGGGGTCGGGGTCCGGGCCGGACGCACCCGCCGCGGCGTCCTCACCGCGCTGCAGCACGCACAGCTGAACGACCAGGCCGAACGAGGCGTCCCGCTGGCGCTGCTGCACGCATCCGAAGGCGCGATCTACGGCCGCTACGGCTACGGCGTCGCGACCCTCGCGCACCGCGTCGTGGTGGACCGGCACCGGGCGCGGCTGCGCCCGGACGTGCCGGCCGGGGGAGAGGTCGAGGTCCTGGGCATCGACGAGGCCGCACCGAAATGGCCGGAGCTCTACGCCGCGACCGGAATGGGCCGGCTCGCCGCGATGACCCGGCCGGAGCTCTACTGGCCCGGGTTCGAATCCTGGATGCGCCGCCAGTCCCAGCTGGTCCAGACCGCCGTGCACCGCGGCCCGGACGGCGTCGACGGATACCTGACCTACCACGTCGAGGACGCCAAGGAACGCGGGAAACTCGAAGTGCAGGTGCTCCACTATTCGAACCCGGCCGCGTTCGCCGGACTGTGGCGGTTCCTGCTGTCGGTCGACCTGGTTGACGAGATCGTGCTCCCGATGCGTCCGCTGGACGAACCGAGCGCGCTGCTGTTCGCCGACCCGCGGATGGCCAAGACCGAACGCACCGACGACGAAAGCTGGCTCCGCCTGGTCGACGTGCAGGCCGCTCTCGCCGGTCGCGCTTACGGGTCGGCGGACCCGGTCGTGATCGAGGTCGAGGACCGCACGCTGCCCGCCAACGACGGCCGCTACCGGATCAGCCCGGACGGCGCCGAGCGCACCGGCGCCGAACCCGCGCTGCGGATGTCCGTGGACACGCTCGCCATGCTCTACTTCGGAACGTGGCACGCGTCGGCGCTCGCCGCGACCGGCCGGATCGAGCTGCTCGACCCGGCGGCGGCCGCTGCCGCGGACGAGCTCTTCGAGACGCGCGAATCGGTGTGGTGCGGTACCTTCTTCTGACCGTTGACCAGAGGTTTCGCGCAGAGGGGCGGACACATGCGCGCGGTGGGGCTGCTGCTGTGCGGCTTGGGCATGCTCGTTGTCGCGGGCTGCGACAGCGCGACACCCGCGCCGTCGGTCCAGACGGTCACCGTCACGCCCAGCGCCTCGCCGCCTGCCTCGTCCTCGCCGTCGTCGTCCGGGCCCTCGTCCGGCCAGCCTCCGGCGCGAGTGTTCGACGCCCGCACGATGGAGTCGTCGGTCCGCCGGCTGCTCGCCGAAACTTACCAGGTCCAGGGAATCGGCGCGGTCGTCTGCCCGGATCGGCAGCCGGTCGCCGACGGTGCCAAGTTCCAGTGCACTGTGGACATCGCGGGTGCGCGGAAACACGTGCCGATCGCCGTGACCGGAACCAGCGGCGAGTACAAAGTGGACCCACCGCGGTAAAGCGGTCGCTTTCGGACCGGTCGAATTGGTTGAATCGAAGGATGAGCGATTACGTCGTCCGCCCGATCACCGATGCCGAATGCCGCCCGACGCTGAACCTGCTGATCCGGTCCCTCAACGGAGTTCCGGTCACCGACGAGTCCTGGGCGCTGATCTCCGGTTCCTGGGCGGCCGACGGGCGGACCGGCGCGTTCCACGGCGAAGAGCCGATCGGCATCGCCAGCTCGTTCGGCACCGAACTGACCGTCCCCGGCGGCGCGGCGGTGCCGATGGGCGCGGTCGACGGCGTCGGCGTCCGAGCCGACTGGACCCGCCGCGGCGTGCTCACCGCGATGATGGACTTTCAGCTGCGCGACTTCGTCGAACGCGGTTACGCGGTGGCCGGCCTGCACGCCAGCGAAGCGGTGATCTACGGCCGTTTCGGCTACGGCGTCGCCACCCGAAGCGCCACCTACCAGGTCCACCACCCGGCCCGGTTCCGCGAGGGGGTCGCCGCTCCCGGCCGGACCCGGCTGCTCTCCGCCGAAGAGGCGATCGAGACCATTCCCGCTCTGTACCAGCGAATCGGCGCGCACCGCGCCGGCATGATCGCCCGGCCGGAAAAGTGGTGGCCGATCCAGTTCGACCGAAGCTTCACCCGCGACGGCGGCAGCTGGCGACTGGCCGTCCACAGTGGACCAGGCGGCGACGACGGCTTCGCGCTGTTCCGCAACGTCCCGCAGAACAGCTACCTCGACCCGGACCACGGCGCGGCGCTCGAAGTCCGCGATTTCCACGCGGCGAGCCCGGAAGCCGAAGCCGGACTGTGGCGGTTCCTGTTGTCCGTCGACCTGATGGAGGTGGTCAACGTCCGCGGCCGCCCGGTCGACGACCCGATCGGCCTGTTGCTCGACAACCCGCGGCGCGCCGCCACCGTCCGCGTCGACGACGAACTGTGGCTGCGGCTGATCGACGTGCGGGCCGCCCTCGCCGCCCGCGCCTACGGCTCGGCGGAACCGGTGGTGCTGGAAGTCGACGACCGGATGCTGCCGGAAAACCGCGGCCGCTACCGCGTCGGCGGCACCGGCGTCGAACGCACCGACGCGGACGCGGACCTGGTGCTCGACGTCGACACGCTGGCGATGCTGTACCTGGGCGCGTGGCAGGCCGGCCCGCTGGCTCTCGCCGGCCGCATCACCGGCGCCAGCGCCGAGACGCTGGCCCGGGTGGACGCGCTGTTCGGCACCGGCCAGCCGCCCTGGTCCGGCACGCACTTCTGAGGCCCGCGCGGCCGCGCTGCCGGTCAGGCTCCCGGCAGCGCGGCCAGCAGCCGCTCCACCGAGCGACCCAGGTTCCACTTCTCGGCAAGCGCCGCGACCCGCTCCGGATCGGTGGGCACGGCAGGCACCGCATCGGGCCCGGACTGCTCGACCGGAGCGTCCACCGCGACCCGCACCACAGTGGGCGCGACGGCGAGGTAGTCCGCGGCCTCGGCCAGCCGCAGCCGGGTTTTCAACGGCACCCGGGAATCCCCGGCCGAGGCAGCCGCGACCAGCTCTTCCAGCGAACCGAACTGGCTGATCAGCTTCGCCGCGGTCTTCTCGCCGATCCCGGCGACCCCGGGCAGCCCGTCCGACGGGTCGCCGCGCAACGCCGCCATGTCCGCGTAGGCCGGTCCGGCGTGTTCGGCCGGTACCCCGTACTTCTCGGCGATCTCCTGCTGCCCCAGCACTTCCGCCTTCGCCCAGCCCCGCCCGACGTACACCACATGCGCCGGTGTCGGCGTCGCCCGCACCAGCTGGAACAGGTCCCGGTCGCCGGTGATCACCTCGACCGGCGCGTCCTGCTCGCGGGTGGCGAGCGCGCCGATCACGTCGTCGGCCTCGTACCCGGCCGCCTCCGCGGTGGCGAACCCGAACGCCTCCAGCAGCTCCAGGATGATCGGCACCTGCGGGGTGAGCGTGTCCGGCACTTCCTCGACGTCCGCGCCGCCGTCCCCGGCCTCAGCCACCCGGTGCGCCTTGTAACTCGGCAGCAGGTCGGTGCGGAACTTCGGCCGCCAGTCCGCGTCGAGACACGCCACCAGCCGCGCCGGACGGCGGTCGGTGAGGATCCGCGCGATGGTGTCGGCGAACCCGCGCACCGCGTTGACCGGCGTCCCGTCGGGCGCGGTCATCGAATCGGGCAGCGCGTAGAACGAGCGGAAGTAGAGGCTCGCGGAGTCGAGGAGAGCGAGAGGTCCGGTCACCCGGACAGCCTGCCACGCCGGGCGCATCGGCTCATCCGACGCGCCGGTCCAGCCGCGCCGGCCACCAGATCCGGCTGCCGAGGTCGACCGTCAGCGCGGGTACGAGCAGCGACCGCACCAGCAGCGTGTCCAGCAGCACCCCGAACGCCACGATGAACGCGATCTGGGCGAGGAACAGGATCGGGATCACCGCGAGCGCGGAGAACGTAGCCGCCAGCACGACGCCCGCGGAAGTGATCACCCCGCCGGTCACCGCCAACCCGTGCAACGTGCCGTCGCGGGTGCCGCGCCGTTTCGTCTCCTCGCGCACGCGGGTCATCAGGAAGATGTTGTAGTCGATCCCGAGCGCGACGAGGAACACGAACCCGAACAGCGGCACCACCGGGTCCGCGCCGGGGAAGCCCAGCAGGTGGTTGAACACCAGGGCCGAGACTCCCATCGTGGCCGCGAACGAGAGCACGACCGTGGCGATCAGCAGGAGCGGCGCCAGCAAGGCGCGCAACAGCAGCGCCAGCACGGCGAAGATCACCAGGAGCACGATCGGGATGATCAGCGCCCGGTCTCGCTTCGAAGTCTCCTGCGTGTCGAGCTGGATCGCGGTCTGGCCGCCGACCTTCGCCTCCGCGGCAGGCACGGCGTGCACTGCGTCGCGCATGCGGCCGACGGTCGCCACCGCGTCTTCGGAATCGGCTGGCGCGGTGAGGATCGCGAGCAGTTCGACCCGGCCGCCGACCTGCAGCGGCCGCTGATCGGGCCCGGTGAGCGGCACGACGGTCGCGACCCCGGGCACCCGGGCGGCTTCAGCCACCGGCCCGGCCTCGGCCGCGTTGGCGACGATCACCGCGGGCGCCGCTGTTCCGGCCGGGAAATGCCGGCCCAGCACCTGCTGGCCGGTCACCGAATCCACCTTGGCCAAGAACACGTCCGACTGAGCGGTGCCGGACGCTTTGAGCTGGGGGAGAAACGCCGCCCCGGCCACGAGCACCAGCGCCGACAGCACCCAGATCGCGCGCGGGCGGGCGCCGACCGCGCGGGCGATCCGCCCCCACATCCCGGAGGTCTCCGGATGCGGCGAGCCATGCCGCGGCCGGAACGGCCAGAACACGGCGCGCCCGAAAAGGACGAGCACGGCAGGCAGGAACGTGGTCGAAGCGAGCAGCGCCGCGCCGATCCCGATGGCGGCGACCGGGCCGAGGCCCTTGTTCGAGTTGAGATCGCTGAACAGCAGGCACAGCACCCCGAGCACCACTGTGCCCGCGGACGCCGCGACCGGCGCCAAGGTGGCCCGCCAGGCCAGCCGCATCGCCTCGAAGCGGCCCGGGGTGTCGCGCAACTGCTCGCGGAACCGCGCGACCAGCAGGAGCGCGTAGTCGGTCGCGGCGCCGAACACGAGGATCGACAGGATTCCCTGGCTCTGTCCGTTGAGCGCGAGCACACCGTGGTCGGCGAGCAAGTAGACCACCAGGCTGGCGAGCGCGAGCGCGAACACCGCGGAGACCAGGACCAGCACCGGCAACAGCGGGCTCCGGTAGACCACCAGCAGGATCAGCGCGACGACCGCGCCCGCGACGATCAGCAGCACGCCGTCGATCCCGCCGAACGCCGAGACCAGGTCCGCGACCTGCCCGCCCGGCCCCGTGACCAGCACGGTCAGCCCGCCCGGGGCGCTGGCCAGCTGTTCGCGGACCGATTTGACGATCTTCGCCGGATTGCCGGCCGCGTCGACCGGAACGGCGAGTCGCGCTGCTTCGCGGTCTTCCGAGAAGGTCGGCGGCGCCAGTGGTGCGGCCACGCCGGGCACCTTGGCCAGGTGTGCCGGCAGCGAACCCAGATAGGCGCGATCGGCCGCGCTGAGCCCGGAGCCGCGCTCCGCGACGACGGTCGCGGGCAGTGTCGGGCGCGGGACGAACGCCTTCTGCTCGTCCTGCACTTGAGTCGCCTCGGCGGACCGGGGCAGGAACGCCGCGTTGTCGTTCTTCGCGACTTCGCTCAGCTTGCCCGCGAACGGCCCGCCGATCCCGCCGACCGCGAGCCAGACGACCACGAGCAACGCGGGCAGCACCCAGCGGGTGCGCCGCGCCGGAAGCGAAGAACCCTGCTCAGTCATAGTCACTACAGTCCTTCATGCGTGCGGCCAAGGAAACGTTCAGCAAGCTGAACGTATTGTACGGCGGAGGGCAGAATGAACACAGCAAGGACCGCGCCGGCCGCCGGCGACGGCGGGGACGAGCTGGCGTCCTGGCCGACCGGGCGGCTGCTGGCGGTCGCGGCGCGGCTGGTCGAGCAGCGGTGGACCGCGGTGCTCGCCGGGATGCGGCTCACCCACGCCGGGCTGATCGTGCTGCACCTGCTCAAGCACGGCCCGCTGGCGCAACGGGAGCTGGCTCGCCGCTGCGAAGTCACCGACCAGACGATGAGCCGCACGCTCGACCGGCTTTCGCGCGAAGGGTTCGTCGCCCGCGCGGCCGACCCGGCCGATGCCCGCCGCCGATTGGTCCAGATCACCGCTGCCGGTCGCGCGGTGCACGCCCGCGCGGTCCGCGCGGAACGAGACGGGACCGGGGCATTCGGCGCCGCCGTGGCGAACGAACAGTTCCGCGCCCAGCTGGTCGAGCTGATCACCGGGTTGCGCGAGGACCGGCCCAGTCAATCCGCGACAGGGTGAGCGGCCGCCTCGCCCCCGGGTACTAGGCTCGGCGGCATGTCGCGCCGATCCCTCCACACGCCTGCACCGGACGCCGCCGCGCTCCGCGCCCGTCTCGACCGTGCCGCCAAAGCGGCCGCTGCCGCGGACACCGACGCACTGCTCGTCGCGCCCGGCTCCGATCTGCGGTACCTGCTCGGGCAGGCCGGCGGTTCGTTCGAGCGGCTGACCACTCTCGTCGTGCCCGCCGACGGCACGCCCGCGCTCGTGGTGCCGAAGCTGGAGGCCCCCGGCTACGCCGACGTGCCCACCGACGAACTCGGCGTAGAGGTCCTCACCTGGGTCGACGGCGACGACCCGTACCGGCTGGTCGCCGACCGGCTCGGCAAGCCCGGCCGCATCGCGGTCAGCGACTTCACCCCGGCGCTGCACGTGCTGTCGCTGCGCGCCGCGTTCGGCGACGCCGAGCAGATCCTCGCCGGACCGATCGTGCGCGAGCTGCGGATGCGCAAGGACGCCGCCGAAATCGACGCGCTGCGCAAGGCCGGTGCGGCGATCGACCGGGTGCACGCGCGGATGGGCGAGTGGCTCCGCGCCGGTCGCACCGAGGCCGAGGTCGGCGCGGACATCACCGCCGCGATCGTCGAAGAGGGCCACACGCACGCCGACTTCGTCATCGTCGGCTCCGGGCCCAACGGCGCCAGCCCGCACCACGACGTGTCCGACCGCGTCATCGAGCGCGGCGACGTCGTCGTGATCGACATCGGCGGCCCGGTCCCGGAGGGCTACAACTCCGACTCCACCCGCACCTACTCGATCGGCGAACCGCGCGACGCCGACGTCGCCGAGACCTATGCCGTGCTCCAGCGCGCGCAGCAGGCCGCGGTCGACGCGGTCCGTCCGGGCGTCACCGCGGAGAGCATCGACAAGGCCGCCCGCGACGTCATCGACGCCGCCGGGTTCGGTGAGTACTTCATCCACCGCACCGGCCACGGCATCGGCCTCGACGTGCACGAGGAGCCCTACATCATCGCGGGCAACACGCTGCCGCTGGAGCCGGGCATGGCGTTCAGCGTCGAACCGGGCATCTACCAGCCCGGCCGCTGGGGCGCCCGGATCGAGGACATCGTGATCTGCACCGAAACCGGCGTCGAGGCGGTGAACACGCGGCCGCACGAGCTGGTCGTGCTGGACGCATGAGCAGCCCGCTGGAACCGCTCGACCAGGCGATCGTGCAGGAGCTCGCGGCCGACGGCCGGCGCAGCTTCACCGACCTGGCCGAGCGGGTGGGGCTGTCGGTGTCGGCGGTGCACCAGCGCGTCCGCCGGCTCGAACAGCGCGGCGTCATCCTCGGCTACACCGCCCGGCTCGACGGCGAGCAGATCGGGCTCCCGCTGACCGCGCTGATCTCGCTCACCCCGAACGACCCGGCCGCCCCGGACGACTACCCGCAGCGGATCCAGCACATCACCGAGATCGAGTCCTGCTACTCGGTCGCCGGCGACGAGTCCTACATCCTGCTGGTCCGGGTGGCGTCGCCGCTCGGGCTCGAGGACCTGCTGCGCCGCATCCGCGAGGCGGCGAAGGTCTCGACCCGGACCACGGTGGTGCTCTCGACGCCGTTCGAGGGGCGGTCCCCGACGCTGTAGCGAGGGGGATCGGTCCGGTCCGGCGGACCGGCGCTGGGCCGGACGGCTGAATCGGCGCCGAACGGTGCCATCGCTGGTACGGTAAAAAGTATGGCAACACGTAAGGTGACACTCTCGCTCGACAGCGGTGCGCTCGAGTTCGCCGAGCGGGCCGCGAAGGCACACGGCGTCTCGGTCTCGTCCTGGCTGTCGAAGGCGGCCCGGCGCGAGGCAGTCCGGACCGGGTACACCCCGCAGCGCGCGCCGGTCGCCCCGGCCGCCGAGGAAGACGAGGCCGAACGGGCGGCGGCGGAAAAGGACATGCGTGCGCAGGGGTGAAGTCTGGACGTACCACCCGCCGACCGACCCCGCGCGGCAGCGCACCGTGGTGCTGCTGTCCTCGGACGGCGTGAACGAATCCGAACGGCCCTGGCTGCTCGGCACCGAACTGCTCGACCGCGACCCGCAGGACATCCTCGGCGTGGCCGTCGACGCCCGCTACTGGGTGTCGACGCTCAACGTGACCCGGCTCTACCGGCCCTGGCTGACCGAGCGGATCGCCGAGGTCGACCAGGACGTCCAGGAACAGATCGACGTCGCGCTCCGGGCCGCGCTCGACCTCTGAGCCGCTGCCGCCGGGATCAGCCGGCCGGTTCGCCGACCGCGTGCAGTTTCCCGTCCGGCCCGGCCAGACAGGTCGCGTTGCCGTCCCCCCGGGTCAGGAAGTCCGACAGGCAGTCCGCGATCGCGGCATGACCGGCGGCATTGGGGTGGAAGGACTCCTGCAACGCGTGCGGCGCCCGGTCCGCTTGCGACAGATCGTCGAGATGCAGGGTCAGCCGGGTGAACCACTCCGCCGTCGGATTCGCACCGCCAGAGCAGGCTTCGTGGTGCTCGCCGGCGCGCGACAGGTCCAGGAACCGCGCGCCGGACTGGGCGGCGGCCTGCTTGACGCCTGCCGACAGCGCGCTGATCCCGGCGGTCGAGATCCACTGCAGGTCGTCGGAGCGGAACGGGCAGCCGTCGAGGCTCTGCAGTTCCGGCGGGATGCCGGGGCCGACCGGGGTGGCGTAGGACTGCAGCACCAGCTGGTAGTCCGCGGGCACGTAGCCGGCTCGCGCGAGCACCTTCTTCACGTCGCCGACCGCGTTCGCCACCTTCGGCACCATCGCGTCCACTTTGGACTTCCAGGTGCTCTGCAGCGCCACGTTGCAGGACGGGCCGTCGGCGGAGAACCACGCTTTGAAGCATTGGCTCACCTGCGCGGAGAACTTCGGGTCGTCGTTCGCGCCGACCGCGATCACCACGACCGACACCCGGTGGTCTTTCACCAGATCGGCCAGCTGCGCGGCCTGTGAGCGCTCGCCCCACTGCTTCGTGTCGCCGAGCGCGACCTGCGCGGCCGGCGCGCCGGAACAGGCCAGGTTCACGCGCGCGGCGATGCCCGGAATCCGGACCTTCTGCACGAACGCGTTCGCCGAACGATGGCACCAGTCGCCGTTGCGGCCGTCGGTGTCCGCGCTGTAGTCGCCCGCGCCCTCGCCGGAGACAGTGCTGTCGCCCATCGCCACGACCGTCAACGGGCCCCGGCCGGGCGGGCCCGGGCGCGGATGCGGCTGCCCGTTGCGGCTCTCTGTGCCGAAGAAGACGAAAAAGCCCACGAGCACCGCTACGCAGGCGAGTACCAGCGCTCCCCACCACCACCGGAATCTTCGCATCGCCTCCCGAGTCTAGCGAGAACCCGGACCGCCGGCCGGGGCCTGCGACTGCGATCACTGTCCGCCGGACGCCACCGCGGCGCGTTTCCTGGCCAGCAGCAGGCGTTCGGCGTCGTTGGCCACCAGTCGCAGCGCCTCGTCGTAGGCCCGTACCGATTCGGCGCAGCGGCCGAGCCGGGCCAGCAGATCGGCCCGGACCGCGTGGAACAGGTGCCGGTCGCCGAGCTCCACACCGTCCACAATGGCCAATGCGAGCGCCGGGCCGTCGACCTCGGCGACCGCGACCGCCCGGTTGAGCGCGACAACCGGCGTCGGCTGCACAGCGAGCAGCTGGTCGTAGAGCGCGAGGATCTGGACCCAGTCGGTGCGGTCGCTGTGCACGGCGCTGATCGCCGCCTGCAGCTGGTAGCGGCCCGGCCGGTCGAGCCGCAGGCAGTCCCGGACGAGGTCCTGGCCCTCGGCGATCAACGCCCGGTCCCAGCGGCTCCGGTCCTGGTCGGGCAGCAGCACCGGGACGCCGTCCGCGCCGAGCCGGGCAGCGCGGCGGGATTCGGTGAGCAGCAGCAACGCCAGCAGGCCCAGCACCTCGGGTTCGCCGGGCAGCAGCGCGGCCAGGACGCGAGCCAGCCGGACCGCCTCCGCAGCCAGGTCCGGACGGCCCAGTTCGGCGCCGGCGCTGGCGGTGTGTCCCTCGGTGAAGATCAGATACAGCACGGCGAGCACGCCGTCGAGCCGGTCCGGCAGATCGGCCTCGGCGGGGACCCGGTAGGGGATCGCGGCGTCGCGGATCTTGGCTTTCGCCCGCACGATGCGTTGCGCCATCGTCGGCTCCGGCACCAGGAACGCGTACGCGATCTCGCCCGTGCTCAGCCCGCCCAGCAAGCGGAGGGTGAGCGCGACGCGAGCGGGCATCCCGAGCGCAGGGTGACAGCAGGTGAAGATCAGCCGCAGGCGGTCGTCCGGCACCGCGCCCTCGTCGAAAGGCTCGTCCGCGTGCAGGAGCGCTGCCTGCGCGTGCCGGTCCAGCCGAGCCGAATCACGGCGGAGCCGGTCGATGCCGCGCCGGCGGGCAGTGGTGATGAGCCAGCCGGAGGGGCTTGGCGGCAGCCCATCGGCCGGCCACTTCTCGGCGGCGATCGCGCAGGCCTCCTGGACCGCGTCCTCGGCGAGGTCGAGATCGCCGAAGACGCGGGTCAGGACTGCGACGGCGCGGCCGCGCTCGGCCCGGACGACCCTGTCGAGCACCGCCGGACTGGTCATTGGAACTGCCGGATCTCCACCGGCAGCGTGGTGATCTCCGAGATCCGGCGCGCCCACTCCGCCGCCGCGGCCCGGTCCGGCGCGGTCACGATGGTGAAGCCGCCCAGGTGTTCCTTGCCCTCGGCGAACGGCCCGTCGGTGTGCAGGACACGGCCGCCGGACGCCCGGATCACCGTGGCGTCGGCAGGCGGGCGCAGGCCGCCGGAGAACACCCAGGAGCCGGCGGACTTCATCTCGTCGGTGACCGCGTTGAGACGCGCCACGATGTCGGCGAGGGTCTCGGCGTCCGGGACCCCGCCGTCCGGCTGGTAGATCCCGAGCAGGTACTGCGGCATGGGACACCTCCGTCAGTCAGCGCTGCCGGGCCGGACGCGCGAGCACCTCGCTGACGTGCACGTCGGCCGCCTAGTCGAGAGCCTAACTCCCGGGTTGCCGGGTCGCTGCCGATTCCGCGAGGGGCCCCTTGAGGGAATCCAAGTCCGGCAAGGGGCCCTTCACGGACCGTCGGTCGGGGACGGCTCAGGGGTAGTTCGGCAGGTTCGACGGCTTGGTCCCGTCCGGCGTCACGGCACCCGCGTCGTTCACCACGTGCGTGATCGAACCCCGGTGGTTCAGCGACACCGTCAGCAGGCTGTGCAGCTTCACCCCGCCGTTCTGCGGCACCTCGAACGCGTGGTAGCTCGACACCGCCGGGTTCGTGTCGAAGAAGCAGTAGCTCCCGAGACCCCACGCCTCATGCGTGGTGACGCCCGCGCCCACCTTGTACGCGGCGTACCCGGCCGTTCCCGGGGCGGAGTTCCAGGAACCCTGGTCCGGCACGTCGTAGGGCATCTCGTTCTGGAAGAACACTGTCTTCCCGTTCTGCCCGTTCCAGACCACCTGGAACTTCTGGTAGTGCTCGACGAACAACCCGGTCGCGGTCACGTTGTCGCCGTTGACCAGCAAGCCGGTGTCGGCGGTGTTCGTGGTCCAGCCGACCGTCCCGCTGTTGCCGTGGTCGGCGCGCCAGGCCCACACGTGGTCGACGATCGTGTCGTCGCTGTTGACCACCAGGCTGTTCGTCGCCTTCCCGGCCTGATCGCCGCCGACGCGGAAGAACACGTCCTGCAGCGAGACGGGGTTCGCGGCGTGGCTCGTGTGCTTGCCGCTTTCGCCGACCGTCAACAGCGCCTGCGAGTTCTGCGTCCCGGCGTCGAAGAGCAGGCCTTTCACCCGCACCCCGTCCACATCGGACACGTGCATCGCGTCCACGCCGTTGTCCGGGATGAGCGTCGGGTAGCCGATGCCGAGCACTGTCGTGTCCGGACGGGTGACGTTCAGCGTCTGGTCCAGGTGATAGATGCCGGGGGTGAAGAAGAGGTTGCAGCCCGCGTCGAGCGAGCTGTTGATGCTCGCCGCGGAGTCGCCGGGCTTGACGACCCGGAACTGGCTCATCGGCACCGAATCGCCGGGCGTGCCGCCGTTCGCCCAGCTCGGACCGGAAGCGTTGGTGCGCACTGCGGGACGGAACACCCGGTAGTTGCCGCCGCTGTCCACGTACAGGTACGGCACATCACGGGACACCGGCGTCGTGGCGAGTGTGGTCTCCGGCGGGTTCGGGAACGAGTTCGCCGGCGCACCGCTGGTCCCGGAGAAGACCATGTTCCACACGCCGCCGTCCCAGCTGCCCAGCGCCGAGTCCCGCGTGTACCACTGCTGCTGCGAGACCGATGCGGCCTGGCCGGACACCCGGGTGTCCGCGACGTACCCGCCGCTCGCGTAGCCGTAGCTGGCCGGGAACAGCTGCAGCCCGCCCTTGATGTCCATCCGGCGGAACGGCGCTGCCTGCGAGACCGCCCAGCGGTCGCTCCCGCTGGAAGGCGTCACCGCCATGTTCTCCGCGGACCGCCAAAAGTTCTGCAGCGCGGAGCCGCCGTCGGACGGGTTGAACGCGTCCACCGTGATGTCGCCGTTGATCTGGATGTCGTCCGGGTTCTGGCCCAGGCCGGCGACCGAGGTGTAGAAGCCGACGTTGTCGTGAATTCCGTACGTGCCGGGCTTGAACAGGTGCGCCACCCGGCCCGGGCCGAACTGCGCGGACTGGGTGTCTTTCTGCGCTTCGAAATCTTTGTCCAGCTGCGCCTGGATCGTCGCGGCCGGCATGGACGGGTCGAACACGTGCACGTTCGGCCCGAAGTCCGGCTGGTCGGATTGCCCGGTGCAGCCGGCCTGACCAGCGGCGGAGGGGGCGGCGGCGGCGGGGACGGCCAGTCCTGCGGCGGCCAGCAGCGCCAGTGCGAGGACGGCGGTCGGCCGGTGCCGGCCGGGCGGTCGGCTAGTCCGGTTCACGTGAGGACACCTCCGGGGTAGGGGATTTACCCACCAGTTTGTGGTTGGTCACAACAAATTAGATCCCCCGGTCCGTGACGCGGGTCACAAGTCGGTCACAGTTGTCTGGACCACCGGCCGGAATTCCGGCTACCGGAAACTCGTTCACGTCCGGGTGACGCGCCGCGCCGCCCGCCGATTCGTCCCGCACGATGACGGTGGACCTGCCGCCGCGGAGATCGGAGCGACGCGATGACCCGGACAGCACCGGAAAAATCCCGGGCGGCGCGCCGCCGGCTCGGGTTGGCCGCGACCGTGTCGGCATTGGCGTTCATCTGCGGCCTCGCGATCGCGGGCCCGGCTTCGGCGGCCGACTACTCGAAGGCCGCCGATACTGTCGCCGGCTCGCAGATCTACCTGCACGAAGGCGCACAGGGCACGCCGAGGTTCGACCCGGACGTCGCACAGACGCTCGGCCACGACGTCAGCGGCCACCAAGGTCCGATCGACTGGGGGCAGGCCCGCGACGCCGGCGCGCAGTTCACCTACGTGAAAGCGACCGAGGGAACCGGTTTCGTCAGCCCGCAGTACTCCCAGCAGTACGACGGCGCGCACAACGCCGGCATCATCCGCGGTGCCTACCACTTTGCCCGCCCGGACGTCTCGGGCGGCGCGCAGCAAGCCGATTACTTCATCGCGCACGGCGGCGGATGGCGCCGCGACGGGATGACGCTGCCCGGCGCGCTCGACATCGAGTACAACCCGTACGGCGACGCCTGTTACGGCAAGAGCCAGGCCGACATGACCGCCTGGATCGCCGACTTCGCCCGCCGCTACCTGGCCACCCAGCGCCGCAGCGCGGTCATCTACACCTCGACGTCCTGGTGGAAGCTCTGCACCGGCAACACCGACCGGTTCGGCGACACGAACCCGCTGTGGCTCGCCCGGTACGCCGCCCAGATCGGGGAACTCCCGGCGGGCTGGGACAAGCAGAGCATCTGGCAGTTCGCCCGCGGCGGCACGCTGCCGGGCGACCAGAACTACTACAACGGCCCGATGAACCGGGTGCAGGCGCTGGCCCGCGGCTGACCTTGTCCGGCGGTCCGGGACCTAGTTGGATCGGCGGGTGACTTTCGCCGTCGGACTCTTCGAAGTGTTCACCTACGCCATCCCGGGCGCGTTGTACCTGGCGCTGCTGGCCTACGTCGCGGGCCGGCTGCACTGGCTGGACCTGGCCTCCCTCACCCGCGGCCCGGCGGTGCTGGTGGTCGCCGGAGTCGTGGTGGCGAGCTACCTGCTGGGCTACCTCGCCTATCCGCTCGGCGCCCGGTTCAGCAGGTGGCTGCCGCGCCGCCGCACCCGCGACGTCCGGGCCGAATTTCTCCGCCGCAACCCGGCGGCGCGTGGGCGGGCGTTCGTCGAAGCGGACTCGTTCCTGCTGTTCGCGGCGTTGCAGATGCACGAACCGGACGCGGCCACCGAGGTGACGCGCACCCGCAGCACCGGGCTGATGCTGCGGAGCGCCAGCCCGGCGATGGCGCTCGGATTCGTGGCCGCCGTGGTCGAGCTGTTCGCCGGGACGAAGCCGTGGTTCGCGGCGGGCAGCGCGGTGCTGTTCGGCGTCCTGTGCCCGACGATGATCGTGCAGCACCGGATGTTCGCACACTGGGCCAGCTTGAAGACGCTGGAATTGTCTTTCTGGGCCGAGGATTTCGACGAAAAGCTGGCGCTGTCGCGGGACGCGGCCTGACCCGCCGGTCAGGCCAGTCCGGCGCAGGGGACGACTCGGAAGCCCCGGCGCGGGAAGACCGTGTCCACGAAGAAGTCGTGCACCGACTGATCGTCGTCGCCGCACCCGTCGCGGAGGACGGTGACGTGGTAGCCGCGGTCGGAAGCGTCGTAGGCGGTTGCCGCGACCATCGCGCTGGTCGCCACCCCGGCGATCGCGACCGTGTCGACGCCGCGGGCGCGGAGCACGAGGTCGAGGTCGGTGCCGGCGAACGCGCTGGCGCGGCGCTTGAGCACCACGACGTCCTCCTCGGCCGCCGGAAGGTCGATCTCGGTGCCGGGGGAGCCCTCGTGGAAGGCTTCGCCCGCGTCGAAGAACGACCGGTACAACTCGCTGCCCGGCACCAGATCGGCCCCGTTGCCGCGGAACGCGAAGTGCACGAACACCACCAGCACGCCGGCCGCGCGAGCCCGCGGCAGCAGGTCGGCGACCGGCCCGGCGGCCTGTTTCGCGAACGGGTAGCTGCCGGTGATGCCGCGCTGCAGGTCGCCGACGATCAATGCGGTCCTCAAGCCGAGCTCCCGTCCGGCCGCGCCGGGGCGGCCTGAAGAACGAACGTGTGCCTGGCCGAAACTACCGGCAAACACCGGCGCGCGGGCGAGCCCCGCACGCGCTCAGCCGCCGGAGATTTCCGTTGCCGCACGCACGAAATCGCGCAGCACCGGGTCCGTGCTGCCGGACCGCCACGCCACCACCAGCTCGCTGCGGCCCGCGCCCGGCACCGGCCGGTAGACCAGCCCGGGGCGGCGGTGGATCCGGACGCTGGTCTCCGACAGCAGCGCGACGCCGCGTCCGGTGGCGATCGCCTCCAGCCAGTCGTCGGTGTTGTTCACCTCGGCACCGATTACCGGCGGTTCGGCGAACCGGTCGCGAGCCAGCCAGAAATCCCGGAACGGACCTGATTCGGCAGGCATAGCCACGAACGGTTCGCCGGCCAGCTCGGCCAGACGCACGACCTCCCGGTCGGCGAGGCGGTGCCCGGCGGGCAACGCGACCCACCGGTCGTCGCTGCGCAGAACCGCCAGGTCGAGGTCCTCCTGCCCGGGCACCGGCGGACGCAGCAGCACCAGATCGCTGCGTCCGGCCAGCACCGCGCCGGCCGGATCGGACCAGTCCCCGGCACGCAGCTCCACCTGCCAGCCGGGCCGCAGCCGGCGGAACTCGTCGATGATCGGCCCGAGCAGGTCGGACCCGACGCTGGAGTGATACCCGACGCGCAGCACGTGCGCGGCGCTGCGATGCGCGGTCTGGGCCACCCGCACCGCCGCGTCGAGTTCGGCGAGCACCGCGCGCGCCCCGGGCAGCAGCGCCAGTCCGGCCGACGTCAGCGCCACTGAATGCCGGCTTCGCGCGAACAACGGAAAGCCCAGCTCGCTCTCCAATCGGCGGATCGCCTTGGACAGCGCGGGCTGAGCGACGTGCAGCCGCTCCGCAGCCTGAGTGAAATGCAGTTCTTCGGCGACAACCATGAGTCTTCTAGTGCACTCCACACCTACCCTTCCACCTGCACAGATGCTCATGTGCAGCACAGTGGTACCGCTCGACTGGCGAGAACGATGGGGTGAGCGCCTACATCTCGGTTCTGGCCGGAGACACCCGGGCGGAGCCTGCACTGACCCAAATCACGCGCTCGCTCCCGAACTTAGCCCGCTGTTCGCTCCGCTCGGCCGTACTGGGTGGCAGGATTACGCGGATCTCAATACGAAGGGATGGGTGCGAGGCTGCCCCGCTTCTTGGCTTCTGCCGTCAGATGACACC
This sequence comes from Amycolatopsis benzoatilytica AK 16/65, assembly GCF_000383915.1. Taxonomy (NCBI): domain Bacteria; kingdom Bacillati; phylum Actinomycetota; class Actinomycetes; order Pseudonocardiales; family Pseudonocardiaceae; genus Amycolatopsis; species Amycolatopsis benzoatilytica. Next base: position 2,689,486 of record NZ_KB912942.1, on the reverse strand, counting down.
CGGTGCGAACCAGTAGCGTCGTGTTGATGGCGGAGCCGAAGTTAAGCTCAGCTCGGTACTGGTCACGAAAAACAATCTCGTTATCGTTAGGTCGTTGTACGGTGACTTGTCCGGCGTCGAAGCCGTAGTTTCGAGCGATTTCACGAACGTCGGCCGCGGCTTGCTGCCATTCCGCATCGGGCAGATTTCCTGGAGCTGTCCAGATGGGAAAGCTGTGCGTCTCGGCGTCGGCGCGTCCAGAGACATCGATTGCCGCGAATTCTTGGCTGCAGCCAGCCCGGCCAGGCTGATCTGTCTGCTTCCAGTGGAGTGCCGGGAATTTGGCCGCCAGTTGTTCCCGAACTTTCTGAAACATCTCGTCGTAGCGCGCTGCCACCTGGTTGATATCCGGACGTTGCATGAGTTGGCTGAACTGCTGAGCCGCAGTCTTCTCGTCCGAGTTCATAGTTGGCTCCTGCGTGCCCGGGTTAGTGCAGCTGGCCAGCGCGAGAACGACGATTCCGCTGGCCAGTCCGCGAATGAGGTGGTTTTTCATGTGATCGACGTGGCCTTTGTCATCGATGGGTGGGCATGTGGGGCGGAGGCGGCGGTGGAGGCGCGACGTAGTTGACACGAAGGTCAGGACGACCTGCCGTAATCGCGGCCATGTTGTACTGCGATGTCGAGCCGTCGTCGAGGTACTGGCCGTGGGTGTGGGTCGCGTGCACAGGTGTGCCGTCCACGGTGACTGCATCGCCGGTGCTCATGCGGTCGATGCCGGGCATGTCGTAGGGGGAAACCCCGAAGTGGTTGGCGACGTCAAGTTTCGGCACCGAGTCCTGATCGGCCCCAGCGGAGAACAGATGACCCTGCGGCACTTGGAGGTCGCCGCGTTGCTGGGCATCAAGCCCCGGGGAGCCGAAAACGACCGCGTCGTTCACGGGCGTCGATTGTTGCAGTGCGATGCCGGTGGTGAGGCTTCCGTAGGAGTGGCCGAGCGCGGTCAGGTGCAACGGCTGGTTCTGCACTTCATGGGATGCACCGATCCCGTTGAGGAAGCCGTCGAGCTTCTTTGCGCCAATCTGCGCAAGATGGTCAGATCCCACCGATAGGTTGCCGTTGATCACATCGTCGTTCTGTGGAGCCTCATAGCCCAGCCATGCGACAGTGGCGACCTGAGCGCCGTCACCGTACCGAGACGAAATCAACTGTGTGTGCTTCTGGAGATTCTCCATATCGGTGTCATAGCCAGCCATGCTGTGGTCCACTGTGGAAGTAAAGCCCGGCGTGAAGACAGCGACGTGCTTCGCTGTGTCGATATTGCCGACTGCTATCGCGGCTTTTAGCCTGTCTCCTGATGCGTCCAGGGTAAGTAGCTGCCGGTCGCCCTTTGCGAGCGTAGTTTCGATCGTGTTCAGGGACGCGAGCTTCGCCTCGATTTTACGGACGTCGGCTAGTGCGTCGGGCAGCATGTTAGGAGGCCGGTAGGACTGGTCCTTGACGAGTTCGAGGTTCTTCTTTGCCTCGTCAAGCTGACGTTGAAGGTCGGCCCGCTCGCCGGGGATCCGGGCGATGTTCGCCTTCGAGCGGACATCGCCGGGCAGGCCGTCACGGTTTCCCAGCCAATCGGGATGATCTCGCAACAGGATGTTCCGCCCCGCCTCAGAGAGGGTGGCCCACCAGGCGGCGTTCTGCGACGCGGTCGCGTTCGGCGGCGGTTCCGGCAGCGTGAGGCCAGGGTCTTTGACCCCGTCTGCGGCTGCTGCGGCGACGGTGGATTCGTCACCGGTGCCGAACTGGCCCGCCGCCGCGCGGTCCAGCACTGACGCGAGATCGGCATCGATGTCGTTCGCTGTGCGCAGGATCTGCGCGACCTCGTCGACCAATTGCGTGTGGGTACGTTCCCGGTCTTCGGGGTGCATCTCCGGCGGCGGTTGCTTGCCCGCATACGTGTCGGTGATGCCGCCCGCATCGGTGATCTGGAATCCGTATTTCCGGGCCAGTTCGTCGGCGTTGGCCAGCGCGTGTTGGACACCGGTGATGGCGTCGGACGCTTGCCCGATGGCCTTGCCCATCGCGGTGGCTCCGGCGGCGATCGTGTCCAGTTGCCGCATCAACGCCCGGTGCTGTTCGGCCGCGTTGTCGGCCGCTGGCCCGCTCCAGCCCTCGACGGGCAGGACCTTGCCGTAGTCGTCCCCGTCGTGGACGAGGACCTGTGCCCGGGCCTGCAAGAGTGAGCAGATCTCGTCCAGCGTGCCGGGATTCCAGGCACGGACATCGGCTAGCGACACCATCAGCGCGGCCCGTGCATCGTCGGCGCGGCGGATGGGAACACCCCGGCCGCCGTGTGGTCGCCCTGCTGATACCGGTCGGCGGCCACGCCGAGGTGATCGGCGAGGCGCTGCGCATCGGCGCACCATTTGGTGAACGTGGCGGACAAGGCGTCCTGACAGTGCGCTGCGGCTGCCGCCGCACTACCGCCTTGCACGGCACCCGCCACCCGGCCGACCGGCTCCACGTAGTCCGTGCCGCGCAGACTGCCCACCTTCTCGCCAGCCGCGCTGCGCGCCCCGCGCAAGGCATCCGGCACCGTCGTGAAACCCATACTCGATCCCTCCCCGTGACCGTTCCGTCACAGGATACGGGAACGGGACGAGGCGATACACGCCTGTGGGCACAGTCGGGTGACACTACCCTCTCACTCAGGCACGACTACTCACGCGGCGGGTGAGTACTTCTACTCATCCGCCGCGTGCTCGCCGCCGGATTCCCGGAGTTCGGGCAATTGTGCGGTGAGCGCGTCCAAGCACTCCGCGAGCGATGCTCCGATTCGAGGTGGCACCTCGCGCGCGGTTACTGCCTGCCGCAGCTTCTCGGCCGCAGCTCCCAGGACATCACGCAGTTCAGCCTCTCGTTCCTCCGCCGATATTTCCGGCTTGTCCGACGCCATATCGTCGTGTTCCTTTCATTCGTCGCATCAATTCCGTGCGCTCGCATTTCCGCAGGTCAGCGGCTGGCTCCGGCAGCAGGGCAAGATCCGCTGGTCCGTGGGCTCAGGTGCCTGGCTCCGCCTCGCCGGACAACGCATCGGCGTCGCGGTTCTCAGCGGGAAGCCCGCGATGAAGCCGCCGAACGTGTTCGGCGATCAGGATCGCTGACTCTCTGGGGTTGCAGGCCGTGGCGGCGAGCTGGTCGATGACCGCGCCGTAGAGTTCCTGATGGTCGAGCGTGAACGAGCCGCAGAATCCGTGGGAGACGTAGGTGATCGGCCCTGCGTGGGTGTAGTAGCGGGTAAATGCCTGCTCCGCTCCACCGTTGTGGCTGGGCACGATGTTGATGGTGACGTTCGGCGTGCGTTGGGGATCGGCCAGCAGGCGCAGGAACTCCAGTTGCTGCGAGGCGAGGAGCGGATCGCCGATGGTATGCGTGATCGCTCGCTCGCCGATGAAGATAGCGACGTCTGCGTTTTCGTGAAGGTGACCCACGGCGGCCAGCGTCCGCGTGTTGAGCAGGTCCTCATTCACGGCCTCGCGAGGGAACGCGCTGAGGCGGAGCGCAGCTTCGGCATAGGCACGAGTGCGCACGATGTCCGGAATCAGGAACGGGTGCCAGTCGACAATGCTGCGCGCCATGCGGCCACATGACTCCGCAGCCGCAATGTGACGCGGTTTGCCTGCCTGGCCTAGCACGACAGCTTCGGACTCGGCCAGCCTGGCGACCTCCAAGATGCGTTGCTTCCGGTCGCCGACCACTCCGAGAGCGCCGAGGATTCCGGCGACGTCCATCATGTCGGGGCTCCGCAGGGCCGATTCCCAACTGTTGAGCTGCGCCGGGTTCACGCCGATTCGCCGGGCTAGTTCCCTCACTCCGTATTGCTTCTCTTCGCGCGCGGCGCGTATTTCTACGCCGAGGAGCGCCGACCGTGCGCGGCATCCGCCGCTGCGGTTGTGGCGTTGCTTCATTCGGCCAGCCCGTGCGCAGCGATGATCTCGCCAGTGTCAGCCCAGAGCCGATGTTCCCGGGCGACGTCGAGCGCGACGCCGATCAGGAACTCGTCGAGCCCGGTCCGCTCGGCAAGCGCCTTGACGGTGATGCCTCGCTGGATGTGGCTCAGCATGGACTCGGCGAAGATCCGGACAGTCTGGTCCTCACAGATGACCGAACCGGTGTCCGGATCTGTGTCGATCTCTGTGCCGTCGTAGCTGATCCACCAGCCCATGAGAAACCTCCGATCCACCAGGCCTTCCGCAGTCGGTGATCCAACTGGCCGGCGCCACTAGCTGCGCTGACATCAGCGTCGCAGTTAGACTGATTTCATCGAAAGGTCATGGAAGGGCCACCGCGGTGCCCCGGAGGGGCCACGGCAGGACGGGAGTGCGGGATGGGCCATGAGCAGGAGTCACGCCCTCCGCGCACTGTGCTCGAACACCTCATCCGCGAGCGGCACGAGACCTATGAAGAGTTCTCCACGTTCGCGACGAACTTCGGGAAGGACTGCGGCGAACCCGGCACGCTCAGTGCGCGGCATGTGAAGCGGCTCGCCTCCGGGCGCGGTGACGGCGGCAAGCCGTTAGGCCGACCTCAGCCCGCCACTGCGAGGCTACTGGAGAGGATCTTCGGCGTCGGAATTGACGAGTTGCTTGCCCCGCCTCGGGAATCCCGGAAGACCACCGACGACGGGGAGTTCCGGGCCTTGCTCCGGGCGTCTGCCCGCGTTGATGACACGCTGCTTGGCTTCTTGCGGGATCAGCTCAACGTCACGCGTCGGCTTGACCGGCAGTTGGGCGCGATCCTCGCGCACGATGAGGTGGTCGCGAAGATCGATCAGGTCGGCAAGCTGACGGGTCACAGCGTCATGCCGACCACACGCGAAAAGCTGGCGGCCTTGCTTTCAGAGTTGCGAACGCTCGCCGGTTGGCAGGCGCTTGACCTGGGCAATGTGTCACAAGCGTGGCAGCACTATGAGCGCGGGACGGCGGCCGCCAAGGAACCGGCGGACCCCGCGTTCGAGGCGCACACGCGGGCGGGCCAGGCGTTCGTGTTGCTGGATATAGGAGATTCGGCGGCGGCGGTCGACTTAATGGAGACCGTTCGCCGGGACGCGGACCGCAGTACGAACCGCCTGCTCAGGTCATGGCTGGCCGCCGCGCACGGCGAGGTGCTCGCCGCTGACGGCCAGCGCTCGGCGAGCCTGCGCGCGTTCGATCACGCTGCCTCGCTGCTGGTGGGCGACGACCAGCAGGACACCGGACCGTATCTCGCGTTGGACGCGGTCCACCTGGGGCGCTGGCGAGGCCACGCACTGGCCAGGATTGGTGAGCCGGAAGCGGTTGATGTGCTGACGGACGCGCTCAACCGGCTCGATCCGACGTTCGTGCGAGCGGAGACCGCGCTGCGGGTTGACCTGGCGACGGCGTTTGTCGCGATGCGGGAACACGAACAAGCCAGGGCGCACATCCGCCGCGCGCAGACCCTCGCAGCCGACATCGGTTCGGCGCGCCAGCATCGCCGCCTTGAACGTCTTAAGGCTCGCATCGAATCGCGCTAGGCTCCCGGGGTGACTGACGAGGTTGGGTCCTGGGAGACCTTCGGCGAACGGACCGTCTACGACAACAAGTGGGTGCGCCTCGGGCTGACAGACGTTCAAGCACCGAACGGGGAGCGCTGGGAGTACCACGTTGTCCATCTGGCCCCCATCGCGATCGGTCTGATTGTGAACGATCAGGACCAGGTCCTGATGCTGTGGCGCTACCGGTTCGCCACTGAGCAGTGGGGGTACGAACTGCTCGGCGGCCTGGTGGAGGACGGCGAGGACCCCGCCGAAACGGCCGCGCGTGAGATCCGCGAGGAAAGCGGCTATCAGCCAATCGGAGAGGCCGAGCACCTGATCGGCTTCGAGCCGCTGCCGGGCCAGGTGACGGCACCGACCGACGTCTATCTGTGGCGCGAGGCCGAAAAGGTCGGCGAGCCGACCGATACTGAGGAAGTCGGTCGTCTGGAGTGGGTTCCGCTGTCCAGGATTCCGGAACTGGCTCTGCGTAAGGAAATCCTTGGCGCGGGAGCGCTGGTTCCGCTGCTGTACTACATCGCGTCACGCAATGGCGGAGGCGCTGCCGGGCAAGATCAGTCCGCTGAGACGGCGTAGCTGACGGTCTGACTTGATCTGCGCGGCAAGCCGACGTGCTTGCCGCGCGTGATCGAGCGCGGCGTCTCGATCGCCAGCCGCCGCGTGAGCGAAAGCCAGGTCGACCAGCATTCCGGTTTTGGCGCGGATGAAGTCCGGCGGAAGGCGAGGCAGCGCGGCGGCAAGCTGCTGGATCGCATCCGGTTCGCCGAGCTTGCTCAACGCGTTGCCGCGCCACCGGTCAAGGTGCGCTCCGCCAAGAAAGAGGAACGGCAACGCCGGGTCCACAGGGTCAGCGGGCAGTTGCGTACCCGCTGAGTCGAACGCCCTGAGCGCGGCGTCCCGCTGCCCTGCCGCCGCAAGCCCTTCCCCGTGCGCTGCTGCCATCCATGCGCGGAGCACCGGCGGAGCCGTGCGTGCCGCAAGTGCGCGCGCTTCGGCCAGCTGGCCGACGGCCGACTCGACTTCGCCGAGGTCGATCAAGATGAATGCCTGTTGCGCCGTTGAGTGCGCGAGCAGGATCGGCGAATCAGCTTCGCGCGCGGCCGCCTTCGCGGTCTCGTGGTGCTCCCACGATTGACGGATTGCGTTGCGGTCGAGCGCTTCCCACCCGGCTAGCGCGGAAGCCTCGGTCAGCACGCCAGCCAATGCATGGCGTTGCCCGTGCGTCGTGCTGAAGGCCAGTAGGTCTTGAATCTGCTCGATGCTGCTGCGGAGCTGATCGAGCAGTGCGACGCCTCCGAACCGGCGGTCGACATGTCGAGCCTGGTCGACCTGTCGCCGGAAGATCTCGACTGTCCCGGCGTCGACCGAGCGGGCTTGGGCTAGCCGTGAGATCAGCTCGTCCGCTTCGTCGTTCGCCTCCTCTTCGGGGAAGCCGAGTTCTTCGTTGGTCCGGCCGTAGACGTCGCGGAAGAGTCGCCGGTACGGCTGGCTGACCGCTTCGCGGCCGTTCTCCCAACGCGACAACTTGGTTTTGAGGCTGGTCGCCGACATGACGGGAACAGCAAGCGTGTCGGCTCGGCGAAGAAGCATCTTGATGACGTCGTCGGCCTTGTATCCGAGGTTGCGGCGAACCGCTTGAAGCCTTGTCTCAGCCAACGGTTCCACCCCGCTGATAACCGCTTTGACCTGCGCAGTTAATTGCAGTTAATGGAGCCGCGGTTAACCTCAGCCACCTGCGAAAACGTGTCCCGGTGCCGTTTCCTTGAGGCATGAACGCAAACGGAAACGAACCGATTCGCCGGACGCAAAGGCCGTCGCCGCCCCCAGGCATGGCGCTCCTAATGCCTGTCGGGCCGACTCAGTGCGTCGGCGATGTCGCCGCGCAGCGCCGCCAGTTCGTCGGTGATGTCGGACAGCCTGCGCTCGATGACCGCCAGCCGCGCGGACACGGCGTCTTCCATGTCCTCGCGCGGTTGGCCGGGCGCCGGCGGGATGCGGCCGTGCAGCACGGCGACCAGGTGTTGCGGGTGCAGGTCGAGGGCCAGGGCCAGCGCTTCGAGCGTCCGATCGCTGCGCTTGCGCTCCACGGTGTGGTTCTGGATTTCGCGGACGATCGCCTGGGAGACCTGCGCGCGTTCGGCCAGTTCGCGTTGTTTCCAGCCGAGCTCGTGGACGCGCTCGTTGATGGCCCTCGCGACCGCCGCCCAGTCTTCCGACACCCATTCCTCCGTGGTCCGCCTCAGCGCCGACATTAGCGCTTAACGGAATCCGCGGGGTCGAGATCGACACCGCGTCGCGCGTTCGGACTATTCGCGTGCTCCGAAGCGACTAAATCAGCGTGATATTCGCGATGAAATTATCGTTCGTGACTTCAAGGGACTCAACTAATGACTAAGAACTCTCCTGACGCCGGTGGACCGGCGTTCTACTCCCTGGCCGATGCCGCGTGGATTCTCGGCGTCGACCGAGACGAGGTAAGCCGCGCAATCCGGGTCGGCACGCTCCGCGCGGAGCGTCGGCGCTCCCGGCTCGTCATCTCCGCCGCCGAACTGCGGCGCGTGCTCGACGGCGGTGCGCGATGACCGATTACGACTACGAGGAGATGGCTGCTCAGCTCGACCGGTACGCCGAAGTTCCGGACGACGTCCTGAGCGAAGTGGTAGCCCGCGACGGCCTGTGCTTCTGGGCGTTCGACCGGGCCGACTTTCCCCAGCTGTCCGGCGAAACTACGCCGGACCGGGAGCTGGCGTTCCGCATGTGTGCCGGTTGCCCGGTGATCGACGAGTGCCGGGAGCTGGACCTTCGCACTGCCGGGTCGGACGCGCTTGGCGTGTGGGGTGCATTGCCGGACACCGACCGGCGTGCCCTCTGCCCGGTGTGGCTCCACCGCCGCCAAGGCGGTGATGCGCGATGACGCTCAACCTGACGTCGACACAGATTCTCGTCGGAGCCGGTGCGCTGACGGCGCTTTTCATGGTGTGGCGGTACGGCGCGCGGAAGGCACGGCGGGCAGCGGATGCGGCTCGCGAAGGCTCCCGCGTGGTCTCGCTCGCCGGGCGTGTCCTGTTCATGGGCGCGGCGTTCATGGGCGTTCAGTGGCTGGTGATCACCCATGCGCACAACCCGGCGTTGGTGCTGGTGGTCCTCGGCGCGCCGGACCTGATCGCCGCCTACGTCCTGACCCGCGTCCTGACGGTCACGTCTCTCGACACCACGGGACGCCGCCGAGGCGGTGAGCGCCGATGAACGCTGTTGGGGCCGAATCGGTGGACCGGGTTGCGGTACAGGTGGATCGTTTGTGCTGGTCGGGTGTGTTGCTTGGGCTGGCGTTCACGATGACCAACGTCCAGCAGTTCGCCGCGCAGGGTGCGGCGGCCTGGTCGCTGCCGTGGTGCACGGCGTGGCTGCTGGACCCGATGGTGTCGGTGGTGCTGCTTGCGATCCTGCGTGCCGAGCAGGTGACCGCACGGCACGGGGTCGGCACCGGTCGGTGGGTGCGGGCGGCCAAGTGGTTCACGCTCGCGGCCACGTACGTCATGAACACGTGGGAAGCGTTCACCGCCGGGAGCCCAGCCGGGGTGGTGTTGCATTCGGTGCCGCCGCTGGTGGTGTTCGTCGCCGCCGAGGCAGTGACCGACCTGCGGGACAAGCTCGGCACTGCCATGGCCGTGTCCCGGTCGGCGGCGTTCATGAACGCCGCTCTTCAGACAAGTGCGCGCCCGGCCGCAACGGCGCCGGCCGAAGTTGAGACCGATCTTTCCGCGCCTGGTCCGGGTGGGTCGGCGGGCAAGGACTCGCAGCGTCGGCACCGCACGTCGTTCACGGAATACCTGACCGTTGCTCGGGAGGCTCGGACGCCGGAGACGGTGGTTTCCCCGGCATGGGTACGGGAGGTCACCGGCTGTTCACGCGGGCTGTCCTCCCGTCTGGCCGCCACCCTCATCACTGAGAACGGGGGCGATGCCCGATGAACGCCGCCGAGAACCCGCAGAGCACGGAGAACCGCACGGGCGAGCTAGTGCCGAAGATCTATGACGCGGAAGTCGTGTCCGACACCGGGCAGAATGCAGAGAGGGCGGAGCGGCGGCCGGTACCCGTGGTGCGTCGGGCGTTCATCGAGTGCACGGGGTACCTGATCGGCCGCGTCCGGGAGTCCGGGCGGGTCGCACGGTGGCGGGGTCTGCTCGCCTATCGCGTGCGGAAATTCCCGGTCGATGTGGCGCGGCTATTGTGGTTCTTGCTGCGCGGGCACGGCCGGTGGGTCGCGAAAGCTTGGACGGGGGCCACTTACGCGGATCTACGCAGCGACGTGCGGCAAGCCCGGATGTCGGGGGATACTCAAGCCCGCCGGGACGCGCAGGAGACCATCCGCGCAGATGCCAAAGCGCGATGGGCAAAACTCGGTATCGGGATGCGCCGGGCGTTGGTCACGGCCGCCGTGCTCACAGTGGTGCTGGTCTTGCTCGCACTGGTCGAGATGCTGGTCGATCGGGCGGACATGCCGCGCTGGCTCGTCGCGGTCTACGACGTGCGGGATTTCTGCGTGGCAGCGGTCCGGTTCACGGTCTCGTGGCTGGCAGCTCTCGGGCCGATCGGCTGGGCCGTGGCGGCAGTGTGGGAAGGACGCGACCGCACCCCCGGCGCAGCGTGGCTGACTCAGCCGGACCGGGCGGACGCCGATTCCTGGGTGGACGAACGGCTGATCTCCCGTGCCCTCGCGCATCTTGGGGTCGCACCTCTGAACGCGTTCTTCAAGAGCGGCGGGGAACTCGTCTACCTCACTGCTGCGCGCAAGGACGGGGACGGCACCTTCGCTCGCATCCGCCTGCCGCTCGGGGTGACCGCCGACATGGTCGCCGACCGCCGTCCCACGCTCGCCGCCAACCTCGGGCGCGCATCACTGGAAACCTGGCCCACCAAAGGCGATGAAGACGGAGTGCTGGATCTCTGGGTGGCCGACAAGGGCACCTTGCAAGGCGGGGCAGGCGACTGGCCGCTGTTGCACGACGGCGTAGCCGACGTGTTCATGGGCGTGCCGTTCGGGCTGACTCAGCGCGGCCTGATCGTCAACGCGCCGCTGCTCGAAGCGAACTGGCTCATCGGCGGCCGTCCGGGGCAGGGCAAGACCTCGGCGATGCGGACGCTGCTGCTCGGCGCAGCTCTGGACCCCACCGCCGAACTGTGGGTCTTCGTCATGGGCGAGAGTCCCGATTTCGAACCGCTGGCCCCGCGCCTGAGCCGCTACCGGATGGGGATGGACGACTCAGTCGCGGCCGATGCCGTGACGGCGTTGAGGGACCTCACGGAGGAGATGGAACGACGCGGCCGAACGTTGGGCTCCCAGCCGGGGCGGCCGCCGAAGGTCTCGCGCAAGCTCGCCGACCGGCCGGGGCTCGGGCTGCACCCGCTGATCCTGGCCATCGACGAGTGTCACGAACTGTTCCAGCACAAAAAATACGGGCGGCAGGCCGAAGAACTGGCCGTGCGGTTGATCAAACGCGGCCGCAAGTACGGGATCATCCTTCTTCTAGCCACGCAGTCGCCCACGAAAGACAGCATTCCCAAGGAGATCACCCGCAACGTCTCGTGCGGGGTGGCGTTCGCCGTGGCCGACCACATCGCCAATGACGGGCTGCTGGGCGCCGGCCGGTATCGGGCGGGCATCCGCGCGACCGAACTGCGGATGAAGACCGACCGGGGCACGTGTGTGGCCGTCGGAATCACCGACGAGCCGTGGGAACTGGTCCGCACCTTCTACGTGACCTTTGAGGACGGAACCGACCTGGTGACTCCGGTCGTCGCCCGCGCTATGGCCTTGCTCGCCGAACACGGGCGGCCGGTCGCCCTCACCACAGCAAAGGAGAACGAACAACCGGCACCGGCCGACCACCTAGCCGACATCGCGGAGGCGTGCGCCGGGGAGAAGCGGGTCAGGACGCAAACCGTGCTCGCCCGGCTCATCGCTCACAACCCCGACGAGTACGGCGGATGGACGTTGACCGACCTCTCGGCCGCCCTCACCCGGCACGGTCTGGCCCCGGCCAAATCCCATGGTGTCATGGTTGTACGCGCCGACGACGTGTCATCCGCGCTCGCCACGCGGGAGGACGAACAAGAGGGGGAAGAGCCCAGGGAGGGCGAGGGGAGCCGGGGAGTTCTCCCCGACCGCGGAAACACCCCGACTCCCCCCTCCGAGCAGGGAAAACGTGGCAAGGGGAGGCGCTTCGACACCTCCCGGGACGCCGCCGGAAGCCCCTCGAATCACGGCGGGGAAACCGCATGGCCGGACTCCCTCCCCACGGCTGCCGATGGTGCCTAAATCACCCGGCACCGCCGGGGCCACCCGCCGACCGACGACACCGCACAGCAGGACGAAAGGCAGCGACGATGGCCTCACCCACGAGCCTCAACCCGCCAGCAGCGGTGACACCGACGGTACCGGCGAAGATGGGGACAATGCGCAGCAGGAGAGTCCGCCGAAAACGCAGAGCAGAAACCGGCAGACCGCCGCCGCGCGACGCGCCCGGTGCGACACCCCTGACGCGGTGCCTGCGCTCCCGACGCCCGAGCAGTGGGCACAGCAACAACTGCTCAACGCCCCCGAACGATCCCGCCAATGGGCCAAGGAGGTAGCGGGAATCTACGGACTCGATCTCGCTGATTGACAATCCCCAGGAAGCGGACCAGCACATCCGCCGGACCCGCAGCCCGCGCCCGCACGGGGTGCGGGCTGCGGCTTCTGTCCCCGGAGACTCAGCGTTTCGGCCGCCGAAATCCGCCCGGTTGCGGGTACAAGCACGTAAGATCCACGCCGTAGCTCGTAACCGGGGAGGGTTGCCATGGGGTTGTTTGGGCATGCGGCGGGTGCAATCGTTCGCTTCGACGTGGCTGCCTGTCCGAATTTCGACCATTACTTGCCGAACGGTGGCAGGCGTCCGTTGGGGCGTTGCCGTACAGCCGTGCAGTTAGGCAACGTGGCGGGCGTTGCGATCGCGTTATTCGGACTAGGCACTATTGGAGTGACAGCCGGACTCGGCCTTGCCGGGGGAATTGCAGGCGGAACCGGCCTTTTATTGCTGGCTACGATGTGGTTCACGCCTGGTGTGCGGTGGGAATGGATGGCAGCCGATTCGGTGCTGCCCGGAATGTGGGTGTTGGCTCCGGCACCCAAGGCTTTCGCCGAGCCGGGCGAATTCCGGATACACGGCACCGTTCAAGTAACGCAGATCGCTGCCACTTTTGTACATCACGGCAAGGCACACTGCCGTCGAGTTGGATACGTCTCTGGAAGCCACGGCGAGTTCTTACCGTTTGAGAAGCTGGTCGTGTTCAAGCTGACTGACCCCATGGCCCGGTTCCGTAAGCCGAAGCCCGTGAAATCCCAGTTTGAGGAACTGGAGCCGCTTGTCACGGCGTTCCTCCGCATGTTATGGAAGGATCGTCCCGGCCTGTCGGCGGAAGACTGCTTGACTAAGCTGGGCAGGGCCGGATGGCCGGAAGACCTTGCCCGGCGTGCGATGGACGCTGCTGCTCGGCTGGGAATGATCGGCCTAGACGCTAAGCGATTGACCCTGACTGGTGCTGGCAAGGTGTGGCTGTTATCGAGCGAACGCAGGCGCGGCATCGAACTAATCCCGGACGCAGAGGAGCGACGACCGATGACCATCAACAACGACGGCGTTATGCAGTTCGGCGACCACAACGTGGGTTTCGTTGCTCGGGACTCGGGCACCGCGAGCAACGTTCACCACTCGACCGAGGGCGTATCAAAACCGGAACTTGCTGCGTTGCGCCAACTGCTCGGAGTTCTCCGGCAGCCGGAGTTGCGAGCGCAACTCAACGAACACGCGCTCGTTACCGTGGAACGAGAGACCGAGACGATCGCCACGGCCGTTGAACAGAACGCGCCGGTCACGGACGCAGTGCGCAGAGCTGTGACAGTGATCTTGGGCGTGGCCAGTCAGCTGATCATAGGCGCGGCGGGAAACGGGCTCTACGACGCGCTCAAGCAAATGGTGTGACGGTTCACGGCCCCGTCTCTGGCGTACGAAAGGCGGCCCCATGCTCTGAGGGGGAGGGGAGCATGGGGCCGCCTACTTCTGTCTAGCACTTCACGCGTCATCGCGGAAGATCGGCGTGATCTGGTCCGGGTGGAACCGGCCGCCCTTGTTCGCAGGTCCGATGACCACGGCTACCAAGCTTTTCGCGATCGCGGCCTGTTTCTGCTCGATCGTGAAGTCCGGCTTGTCCCACTCTTTCCGCAGGTTCGCGACCACAGCGCGGCGCGAGTCACGCCGTCGCTCGTACCTGCGCGCCTCGCGCCGCAGCTCTGCAACCTGCGCTTCCATCCGCGCCAGGCTCGGGAAGTACCGCTCCGCCGAGTAGCGACCCGCTTCATACTCGCGCGTGGATTCGGCAATCCTGTCCTCCGCGTCATCCAGTTCCTTCTGTTTCGGCCATGGGGGCAGGTCCTCGAATTTCCGAGACTGGATCTTCTCGTGCTCGGCCAGCACCAACGCAGTCACGTACGCATCCACCGGTTCGGCGCTGCGCGCGATGCCCGCGCACCCGCCCTGTCCTTTCGTCGGGCACCGGTAGATCTCCACAAGCTCCTTGGTGCGTTGGTCTCGGCGCGATGAACCGATCATGCGCGCGTTGCACTTGCCGCATCGCACGAACGGCGACAGGAGATGGTTCGTGCGATAGCCCCGGCCCTTGCCTCCGAGCCGGGAATGCGACTCCGGTCCGGACGGCCCCCACGCGCGCACCACTTCCGCGTGCTCGTCATCAGTAAGAATCGGCTCCCACCTGCCGCGAACGGGTTTCCCTTGTTCGTCTTTCACGACCTCGCCGCGATACACAGCCTGGCCGCACATACGCGGCCGGAGAAACATGTTGCGGACCGTCCCTGCGCGCCACGGTACACCTGTCACCGTAGGAATTCGACGCTTGTTCCACTCGTTCGCCAGCGTCAACGGCGAAACTCCTGCGCGAATGCGCGGAAGCTCCCGCCGGATGTGCGCGGCTTCCCGCTTGTTGATCGTGACCCGGTCCTTTCGCCATCCGAACGGCCGCATCCGACCACCGTTGTGCTGGCCTCGCGCTGCCGCGCGCCGCTTCCCGTCCGACACGCGCCGCGAGGTATTCCGCGACTCGGTGTTGCGCTGATTCACCAGACCCCGCGCAGCCGAAATACCCGCGTCCGTGGAAAGATCGATGTTCCCGGTCATGCTCGCGACGTAAATGCCGTACAGCTCGACCGCGTCGATCAAGTCTTCCAGAATGCGCGGATCGCGGGTCAGCCGGTCGATGTCGACCCCGGCCAACGCGTTGGCCTCGCCACGCCGCAATGCCGTCATGGTGGCTTCCCAGTCCGGACGCACCACCCGGTATCCGTACGTGCCGTCCGGCAGCATGACCCGCCGCCGCTTGAACGAGGACACGTTCGATTCCGGCACCTCGCGCTCAACGCGCCCGCCGATCCCGGCAACGAACTCCCGCAGGTCGCCGAGCTGATAGTTGACCTGCTCGTCGCCCTCCGCGCCTGCCTCCCGCGACTCGCGGGCCAGCAGCACCCAAACCAGTTGGTCAGGGTCGCGCTCGATCAGCGTCCGGCCCCGCTCACGACGTGGTTGCGAAACACCCATGGCATCCAGTGTGCACTAGAACATCCACAGCTACAGTCACGAAATACCGCAGCAGCCGCGACGACACATCCAGCACCTGGCCACGGTACTCGTGATGCCTGCCAGGAATCACCATGGGTCTTGGCTCGTACCCAGGTCCCCGCGCAAGGCTGGTGCCATGAACACGCACGCGAATCCGTGGCCGGGGCTCGGCGCGGTCGTTCTCGGTCTCGTCGCGGCCATGACGCCGGTGTTCACCGTCGCGTCGCTGGCCACCCCGGTCGAACACGAACTGCACCTCAGCGGAGTCGGTTTCGGCTTGTTGCTGAGCGGCTTCTACGCGTTGACCGCCTTGGGCTCGCCGGTCGCCCGGCGCGTCGCCGGCCGGTTCCCGGTGCCGATCCTGCTGCTGACGATGTGCGCGGTGTCGGTGGTGGCGCTGGTACTCGCTACTCGCGGCGTCGTCGGGCTCGCGATCGCCCTGCTGCTCGCCGGTGCGGGCAACACACTGACCCAACCAGCCGCCGCGCGGTACATCGCGGCGCGGATCCCGGATCACCGGCTGTCGGTCGCGACCGGCCTGACCGGTGCCGCGCTCGGTGCCGCACCGCTGCTGCCGGGCCTGCTGGCCGGACTGGTCGCGGAACCCTACGGCTGGCGCGCCGCGCTGATTGTGGCGATCGTCGTACCGGTTGCCGCTGCGGCCGTTTCGCCGCTGGCCAAGGCAGGCATCGCCGCGCCGGTTGCCGCCGAAGCGGCTGCGCCACGGAAGGTGGGGCGAGGCTTGGTCTGGTGGACCGTCGGCGCGGCACTGGCGACGATCGGTTCGAACGCGGTGGCGTCGTTCTTCGTGCAGCTCGGCACGACCGCGCACCTGTCGCCGGCACTGGCCGGGACGATGCTCTCGGTTTCGAGCGCGCTGGCGATCGCGGTTCGGGTGGCAGCCGGGATCCGCGCCGACCGTGCGCCGCGGCGCAACCCGCGGGCAGTGGCCGTGATGATGGCGAGTGGCGCGCTCGGTCTGGTGCTGATCTCGCTGGGGCACCCGGTCACGTTCGTCCTCGGCGCGGCGCTCGCGGTAGCCGGTGGATGGGGCTGGACCGGCCTGCTGCTGACCGCGGTCATGCGAGTGCTGCCCGGCCAGGCCGCCCGAGCGGGCGCGACGGTCCAGTTAGGACTGTTCGGCGGCGCGGCGGTGGCTCCGCTGGCGTTTGGTGCGCTGTCGGCGGCGGTCGGCGTGGCGGTTTCGGTGCTGGTGATCGCCGGGGTGACCTTGCTGGGCGCACTGGCGGTGGAGCGGGGGACTGCGACGTTGTTCCGGAAACCGGGCGGGCGAACGCCCGTCGCGGTGCCGGTCCCGCAGGGTTGCGCTGGGCGATGAGCGGGGTGTTGCCCCAGTCGGGCGCGGGGCAGACAATGAGCCGCGACCAGGGGAGGTGGACGGGACATGACCGCGACAGCGCATTTCTGGCCGCACGGCTGGGCGGAATGGGTGACGGTCGGCGCCGCATTCACCGTAGTCGGCCCGCTGGCCGTGCTGTTGTTCCGGTGGATCGGGACGCCGCAGCTGTTCGTCGACCCTGCGCACCACCATTACCTCAAGCTCCTCGAATGGGAACGCGACAGGGTCCTCGGTGTGGCCAAAGGGACCGGGGCCAGTGCGGCGGGGTTCCTTGCCGTGTTCGCCATGGCGATGCTGAAGCAGGAGATCAAGGCCGACGTGTCCGGGTTCTCGCTGCTGGGCTGTCTCTCCGGAGCGGTGGGTTTGCTGGTCTTCGCCGCCCGGATGAACGCCGGCACCCGGATCCCGGCCGCCCCGAAACGGCGCCGCAAGGCGAAAGCGGAAGAGCAGGCCACGAGCGCATGAACGTGACGCAGGTGCTCTATGCGATCCTCGGCGGCAGCGGGTTCGCCCTGCTCGGCGGCGCGCTGGTGTTCCCGTTCTTCGGAGGGAGCTTCGGCGGTCGACGAGGCGGCGGGCTGACCATCCCGCCTTCGCCCCCGCCGCAAGGGACCGAGACCGAACCGCCCGAGGCCCCCGACAGCGACGACCGCGAGCTTGTCGAGCAGCACGAGCACATGCAGCATCTGCTCGCGGAGAAACAAGAACTCAAGGAACTGGCATAGCCGCTGGCCTCCGCCCCGCGCCCCCTGCAGCCGGGGCGGAGGCCAGCAGTCTGGGGTTACCGGCCGCGGACCCGGGCGGCCAGTGCGGCGACTCGCGAGCGGCGCGGGCGGACCGCGACCCGGCCGGAGGTGATGTCCTCCAGCAGCGTCGCCACGGTTTCCCGGGCGCAGGTCCGGTTCGCGCCGATCCCGCCGGACGGGCCGCGCTTGATCCAGCCGACCACGTACGTTCCGGCCCGGCCCTCGACCCGGCCGGCGGAGTGCGGCACGGTTCCGGAAGCGTCGTCGAACGGCAAGCCGGGCACCGGGCGGCCTCGATAGCCCACTGCCCGCACGACCTGGCCGGCGGCGATCTCGACCGGCTCCCCGGGGCCGGAGACGCGCAGCCCGCGCACCTGCCGGTCGCCGGTGACCGACAGCGGCGCGGAGTGGAAGCGCAGGACGATCCGGCGGGTGCCGTCGGCCGGAGGGGCAGTCCAGTCGACCGTTTCCTGGGCAAGGCCTCGCAGCAGCGCGGCTTTGCCCGTGCCGGCGGCGATCGCCTCGGCGGTGCGCGGGTCGTCGGCGTCGACCACCAGTGGGACGCCGGCGCGCTGGGACAGCGCGATCAGCTCGGGCGAGGTGTAGGCGGCATCCTCCGGACCGCGCCGGGCCAGCAGGACTACCTCGCGGACCTTGCTGGAGCGCAACTGTTCCAGCGCGTGCGGGGCGATCGTGGTTCCGGCCAGGTCGTCCGGATCGGCGGTGAGGATGCGGGCGACGTCGAGGGCGACGTTGCCGGTGCCCACGAGCACGACTCGTTCCGCGGACAGGTCGATCGCGTGCGCGGAGACGTCCGGGTGGCCGTTGTACCAGGCGACGACGGTGGTCGCGGCGAGGCTGCCGGGCAGGTCTTCGCCCTCGACGCCCAGGCTGCGCGCGGCGGACGCGCCGACGGCGTAGATCACCGCGTCGTGCCGGGCGGCCAGTTCGTCCACGGTGACGTGACGGCCGACTTCCACGCCCAGCTTCAGGCGCAGCCGCGGGTGGTTGTGGAATCGCTCGAACGCTTCGCCGATCCGTTTGGTGTCCGGGTGGTCCGGGGCGACGCCGTAGCGCACGAGACCGCCCGCGACCGGCAGCCGGTCGATGAGCGTGACGCGCGCGTTGGTGTGCAGCAACAGGTCTTCCACCGCGTACATGCCAGCCGGGCCGGTGCCGACCACGGCGATGTCCGCGGGCGCGAAGTCGCTCGGGATGTCCCGGTCGAAGGCCGGCGGACCCCACCGGTGGAAGTTCGGCGCCGGGTTCGCGGCGGCCGGCTCGCGGTCTGCGTAGAAATCCGCGTTGATCCCGGCGTACACCTTCAGCGAATCGGTGAGCAGGTCGACCGGGAAGATCGCGTCGACCGGGCAGGCGTCAGCACAGGCGCCGCAGTCGATGCAGGACTTCGGGTCCACGTAAAGCATCTCGGTGGTGCCGAAGTCCGGCTCGTCGGGCGTCGGGTGGATGCAGTTGACCGGGCAGACCGACACGCAGGTCGCGTCGTTGCAGCAGGTCTGAGTGATCGCGAAGGCCATGTCAGATCAGGTTCGCTCGCTTGTAGAACACCAGTGCCGGCTTGGTCAGCAGCCCGCACGAGCCGAGGAACTCCATCAGCCCGGCACAGCTCGACCGCATCATCGACTTGTGGTGCTCGTTGGCCTTCGCCTCGCGCAGCGCGCGCTCGGAGTCGAGCCCGGCGTGCTGGTACACGTCGCGGTTGACCATGCTGCTGACGATGAAGTACGACGCGATGGCGATCACCAGCGCGTTGATGTGGCGGCGGACGAAACCGGCGCCCTCCAACTGCTTACGCGTCTCGTCGCGGGCGAACTTCATGTGCCGCGACTCTTCGACCACGTGGATGTTGTTGATGGTCCGGACGAACGGGACCACGCGCTCGTCGCGCATCCAGTCGCGCTGCATCACATCGAGGACCTCTTCGGCCACCAGAATCGCCGCGTACGCCGCTTCGCCGCTGGCAGTGGCCTTGAAGACCCGGCCGAGTTCGACGGCGAGCTTGCGCGGACGGTACGGGGGAGCGCCGAGCTTCGCGGCGCCGCGGGCGAACATGATCGAGTGCCGGCATTCGTCGGCGATCTCGGTCAGCGCCCACTGGAACGCCGGGTCGGTCGGGTCCTTCGCGTAGAAATCGCGCAGCACCATCTGCTGGAGGATCATCTCGAACCAGATGCCGGTGCTCGCCACCGACGCCGCCTCCTGGCGGGTCAGTTCCTTCTGCTGCTCCGGGGTCATCTCGGCCCAGTAACGGGTGCCGTAGAGCGTGCTCCACTCCGGGCTGGCCCCGTGGAAGTCCTTGTCCAGCGGGGTTTCCCAGTCCACTTCGGTGGCCGGGTCGTAGGAGAGCGTCGCGGAGGAATCGAGCAGCCGCTGCGCGGTCTCGTGCCGGCCGGACGGGGCTGCTTCCGGTGCGTGCTGCACGTCGGCGGTCATCTTCGGTCCTCCCGGATCCACATCGATTAGGCGTTACCGCGATTCACTGTTACCTAAGGTAACACCTAATCGGCCGTATCGCGAGAGGTGGGAGCGAACCGCGTGTCGCGCCGCTGACGATGACGCGCTGACCTGCGAAGATGCCCGGGTGACCGGTCGCTCGGAAATCCTGCGTACCGCCCGGCTCCGGCTGACCACGTGGCTTCCGGAGGACCTCGACGACCTCGCCGCGCTGCACGCCGACGAGGCGGTGATGCGGCAGATGGCGAGCGGACCGCAGGACCGCACCGCGACGCGGGTCCGGCTGGCGGAGTTCATCGCCGAGCACCGTCAGCGGGGCTGGTCGAAGTGGCGAGTAGCGGGCGAAGGCGGATTCCTCGGGCGCGCCGGATTCGGGGTCGCGCACCGCACCGGGCACCGGGAGCTCGGCTATGTCCTGGCCCGCACGGCGTGGGGCAAGGGGTTGGCGACGGAACTGGCTCGGGCATTGCGGCGATGGCACGAGGAACATCCAGAGCCCGGTCTGGCGGCCGAACTGCGCGCGTACGTGCTGCCCGGGAACCCGGCCAGCTCAAGGGTGCTGGAAAAGGCCGGGTTCCGGGCCGTCGGGGAGACCGACGGTCAGCTGGTGTTCACCTCCGGCGGGACGGGCAGGTAGCGGTCCGGCGGAGACCATGCCCGCGATCGCCGCAGTCAGCGGGTCCGCCGCGGACAGCCCGTTCGACAGCCGCCCCGGGCCGCCGCGAGATCGACCGCGGCGAACGGTTGCAGCGGGCGCAGGCGGCCCGCGCCGTCCCGTCCGCGCCCACGCGGTTCCTCACCGGGCAGGACGACGTGCTGGTCCCCGGCGTCGAGCAGCTCGTGCGCAGCGGTGTTCGGCTTCCTGGGAGCGGTCCGAGCCACTCCGAGATGGCCGTGGCGGCCAGGCCGTGCCAACCTGGCCTTATGACCTCGCTGGCCCAGCTGCGCAGGACGGCACTGTCCTATCCGGAAACGGCCGAGGCCGCGGACGGCGGCACGGTCTCGTTCACCGTGCAGGGCAAGGAGTTCGCCGCCCTGCGGCCGGATCGGCAAGTCGTGCTGCGGATGACTGCGTCGGACGCGGACGAGGCGCATTCGGCGCATGCGAGCGCGCGCCGGGTTTCCCGCGCCGGGGTCCGGCTCCCGATCGCGGACCTCAACGGCCAGGAGCTGAACCACTGGGTGCGCCGGGCGTGGCTGTCTCGCGCGCCGAAACGCCTGGCCGCGCCGGTGGCGGCGGCCGGGCTGGCGGTGGCGGGAGAAGTCGGCGACCTGCCCAAGGCGATCGGCAGCCCGGCCACCCGCGCGCTCCACGGGGCCGGGATCACCACGCTCGCTCAGATCGCCGAGCGGCCGGACGCCGAACTCCTCGCGCTGCACGGCGTCGGGCCGAAGGCGGTTCGCCTGCTGCGCGACGCACTGGGCTGAGGCCCGCGCCGGCAAGCTGTGGGTCCGCTTAAGGAAGCGCCTGGCAGCTGGCAATCCGCCGGACCGCTCCCGATGATCGGTGCATGGCGGTCATTTCCGAGCGCGCGGCGGTGCGGCGTCTGCACGATCGGCTGGGGTTCGGTCCTCGGCCGGGAGATCTCGACGCCGGGTTCGCCGCGACCACGGCCCGGCTGCTGTCCGCCGGGCCGGACGCGGGTGCCCAGGCGACGCCGATGCCGGACGTCGGCGCACCGCCGCAGCGGCCCGCGAAGGCGGACAAAACAGCGAAAGCCCAAGCCGCGCAGCAACTTCAAGCGCAGGCTTCGCACGCCGCGCTCTGGTGGCTGGACCGGATGGCGGCCGCCGACCTGCCCGTGGTCGAGCGGCTGACCTGGTTCTGGCACGGGCACTTCGCGACCAGCGAGCAAAAGGTGCGCAGCCCGCGGCTGATGCTCACGCAGAACCAGACCTTGCGCACGCTCGGCATGGGCAGCTTCACCCAGCTGGCGCACGCGATGATCACCGACCCGGCGATGCTGCTGTGGCTGGACGGCAACAGCAACAAAGCCGGCAAGCCGAACGAAAACCTGGCGCGCGAGTTCATGGAGCTGTTCACCCTCGGCGTAGGGAACTACAGCGAGACCGACGTCCGGGAAGCCGCGCGCGCCCTCACCGGATGGACCGCGACCCGCGAGAACCCCGCAGCTCGCCTGACGGCCCGCCGGCACGACACGACCCCGAAGACCATCCTCGGCCAGACCGCGAACTTCGATGCGCCCTCGTTCGTCGACCTCGTGCTGTCCCGGCCCTCCTCGGCTCCGTTCGTGGTCGGCCGGCTCTGGTTCCGGCTCGTCTCGGCGACCCCGCCGACCGCGGACGCGCTGGCCCGGATGGTCGCCGCCTACGGCCCCAGCCGCGACATCCGGTCTCTGCTGACCGCGCTGGTCAAGGAGGACGCGTTCCACGACTCGGCGACGTCCCTGGTCAAGCAGCCGGTGGAATGGCTGGCCGGACTGCTGCGCGCGCTGCGGGTGCGGCCGTCGGCGATGGACGCCAAGACCGGGAAACAGCTGCTGACCGGGCTGCGGGGGATGGGCCAACTGCCGTTCGAGCCGCCGAGCGTGGGCGGCTGGGCGGCCGGCGGCGCTTGGCTGACGACGTCGGCCGGGCTGGCCCGGCTGCACCTGGCGCAGCTGGTCGCCCAGCACGCCGACCTCGGCTCGGTGGCGAAAGCGCAGGACAAGCCTGCCGCGATCGGCGACCTGCTGGGCGTCGACGGATGGTCCGACCGGACCCGCGCCTGCCTCGGCGGCGTCGCGAACGATCCCCGGCAGCTGGCGGCTATCGCCGCGTGCGCGCCCGAGTACGTCGTGAGTGGGTAGGAGAGCATGAACAAACTGACTCGTCGGCGATTCCTCCTCGCGAGCGGCGTGACGGCCGCCGGAGCGCTCGCGGCCGGTGCCACCCAGGTCGACTGGACGCACCTGATGTCCGCGGCCCAGCAGACCCCGCTCGACCCGAAGGACGGCGTCCTGGTCGTCGTGACGCTGTACGGCGGCAACGACGGCCTCAACACCGTCGTGCCCGCCAGCGACCGCGCCTACCAGAGTGCCCGGCCGGAGCTTGCCTACCGACCGGACGAAGTCCTCGACCTGGGCGAGGGGCTGGGCCTCAACCCCGGTTTGAAGGGGCTGAAAGGGTTGTGGGACAACAAGGAGCTGGCGATTGTGCGGGGCGTCGGCTATCCGAAGCCGGACCACAGCCACTTCCGTTCGATGGCGATCTGGCAGACCGCGTCGCCGGACACCCCGGTGCCGACCGGATGGCTCGGCCGCTGGCTCGACGCTTCGGGCGACGACCCGTTGCGCGCGTTGTCGGTCGAGCCGGTGCTGCCGCCGATGCTGGCCGGTGCCCAGACCGCCGCGGCGTCCATGCCGGTCGGCGGTTTGACGGTGCCGAAAGGCACCCTGGGCAAAGCCTTCCAGGCACTGGGCACCGCGCAGAACGGCGAGGGCTACTGGCAGGCGAAGGCGGCGCGGTCGATCGCGGACCTCTACCGGGCCGAGCAGGTGCTGGGTGCGGCCGCGCATCCGGCCAAGGGTGCACACCAGGCCAAGAACGGTCACCGGGACGGTGCGCTGGCCGCGCAGCTGGACGTCGTCGCCGGGCTGATCGAAGCCGGAGTGCCGACTCGTGCGTATTCGGTGTCGCTGGGCGGTTTCGACACGCACGCCGACGAGCGCGGCACTCAACAGCGCCTGCTGACCGAGCTGGACGGAGCGTTGACGCCGTTCGTGCAGCGGCTCGGCCGCACCGACCGCGGCAAGCAGGCGGTCGTGCTCGTCTACTCGGAATTCGGCCGCCGGGTCACCGCCAACGCCAGCGAGGGCACCGACCACGGCACCGCCGGACCGGTTTTCGTGCTCGGCAACGGGGTGCGCGGCGGCTTCCACGGCGACGAGCCGAGCCTGACCGACCTGGCCGACGGCGATCTGAAGGAAACCACCGATTTCCGCGACGTCTACGCGACGATGCTGGAGCAGGTCCTCGGTGCCGACGCCGGCCGGGTCCTGCCCGGCCACTCCGGCCGCCTCGACGGTCTACTCGCCTGAGACCGTCTGCAGCCCGGACAGGACGAACTGCGCGCCACCACCGGGTGCTTCCCGGCAGGTGAGGTCGCCGCCGTGCGCTCGCGCGAAGCCGCGAGCGATCGGCAGGCCGAGGCCGGAGCCGCCGGTGTCGCGGCCACGGGCGTCGTCGAGCCGGACGAGCCGGTCGAAGATCCGCTCCCGCTGCGCTTCCGGGACGCCCGGCCCGGTGTCGGACACGGTGCACCCGTCCGCGGTGACGGCCACGGCGAGGGTGCCCTGGCCGTGCATCGCCCGTACCGCGTTGTCGACCACGTTGGACAGGATCTGGGTGAGCCGGTCCGCGTCGCCGAGCACGATGGTGTCCAATCCGGTCACTTCGACCCGGGTTTCCGGTGCCAGCAGGGCTATCCGCTCGGCTTGTGCCCGGGCCAGCGCGGCCAGCGAGACCGGTTCGCGGACGAGATCGGCACCCGCGTCGAGCCGGGCGAGGTCGAGCAGGTCGCTGACGAGCTTGCCCGCCCGCCGCGCTTCGCCGGCGAGCAGCAGCTGGAGCTGCGCGGTGTGCTCCGGATCGCCCGGAGCTTGGACCAACGCCTCGGCCGCCGCCTGCACGCCGGCGATCGGCGTCCGCAGTTCGTGCGCGGCGTCGGCGACGAACCGGCGAGTCCGTTCTTCCGAGTCCCGGGCTGTCTGTTCGGCCCCCTCCAGCGCATCGAGCGCGGAGTCGAATGCCTCCGCGGCCCGGCCCAGTTCGGTGCTGGCCCGAGTAGGAGTCAGCCGTCCGCCGCGCCCGCCGGACACGATCGAGCGGGCGAGCCGGGTCATCGCGTCCAGCGGCGCCAGTGCCAGCCGGACGCCGACGAGCAGCAGCAGAGCGGTGGCGACAATGGCGGAAAGCCCGGTGATCAGCAGCAGCTTCTCCAGCCGCTGCTCGGCACCCGCCACGATCGAATCGTCCGCGATCAGGGTCAGTTTCGCGCCGTTGATCCGGGCCGGACCGGTCAGCGTCGCCTTGACCTGTTTCAACCGGGATCCCGGCGGCGGCGCCGGTTCCCCGACGACCGTGCCGTCCGGCAACGTGAGCCGTCCGTGCACGCCGGTCGTTTCGACCCGGCGCAGCAGACTGCGCGGGGGCACGTTCTGGCGGGCGAGCTGCTGCGCGAGCTGGACGCGCCCGGCCAGCACGCGGTTCACGTCCTGCTCGGCCTGGGAGCGGAAGACCGCGAACACGACGAACCCGACAAGCGCTAGGACCGCGATCAGCACGATCAGCGCCGTCACGGTGACCCGGCGGTAGAGCGAGGTCGTCTTCATCCGGCTCACCGGCGCTCGCCGCCCAGGACGTAGCCCTGCCCGCGCACGGTGTGCAGCAGCCGCGGCCCGTGCGCTTCGAGTTTCCGGCGCAGCGTGCTCACGTTGACCTCGACGAGATTCGCGCTGTACTCGTCGTAGCCCCACACCGCGCTGAGGATCTGGGCTTTGCCGACGACCCGGTCGCGATGGGCGGCGAGATAGGCCAGCAGCTTCCACTCAGTGACGGTCAGGTCGATCCGCGTGCCCCGGTGCAGCGCCAGCCCGGCGTCGAGGTCGACCACGAGGTCGCCGATCTCGATGGCCGGCCGCGTGCGGCCGGTCCGGCGCAGCACCGCGGTGACCCGCGCGACGAGTTCGGCCAGCACGAACGGCTTCACCAGATAGTCGTCCGCGCCTTCGCCGAGCCCGCGCAGCCGATCCTCGACGCCGTCCCTCGCGGTGAGCATGAGGACCCCGGCCGCGCATTGCCGCCGGACGACCCGCAGCAGCGCGAACCCGTCGCGGCCGGGAAGCAGCACGTCGAGCACGACCAGGTCGGGCCGGAACCGGGCGAGTTCTTCTTCGAGCCGCTCGCCGTCGGGCAGCGCGCGCACCGAGAAGCCCGCTCCCCGCAACGCGACTTCCACCGAAACCCGGATCGCTTCGGCGTCCTCGACGACAAGGATCCGCGGCTCGCCCAGCACCATGGCCGAAGTCTAGGCGCCCGGCACTGAGATGCCGGAGCCCGGCCGACCGGATTGACGGCAGCGGCCCGGGCGGCCACGGTGGGAGCAGGCCCGTCCGAACGAAGGAGATCCGGCATGCACATCCTGACGGTCGCATATGGACATCCCAGCGACCCCGCGGCGTTCGACGAACACTATGCGCGCACCCACCGGCCGCTCGTGGAGAAGGTGCCCGAGCTGGCCGGATTCTCCGCCCGGCGGTGCGCGGCGCTCGACGGCGGCGAACCGCCCTACTATTTGCTCGCCGAGCTGTCGTTCCGGTCCGCCGAGGCGCTCGCTGCCGGGCTTTCCTCGCCGGAGGGGCAGGCGGCTGCCGCCGACCTGGACAACTTCGCGGACGGTGGCGCGACCATGTTCGTCCAGTACGACTGACCCGCGGTCAGTCGGTTTCCGGCTGCTGCCGCTCCCGTCCGGCCCGCTGGGCGGCGAGGCGGATCTCGTCGCCGTGCTCCAGCCAGTTCTGGTCCGCCGGGTCGTGGTCGCCGACCCACGTGTCGAGCGGGAGCGGCTGCGGTTGTTCAGGTGCCTGGGTCATGGTGCCTCCCTACGGCTTTCCCTGATTCCGGCTATACCCCGCTGGCGTGCGTCGAAACCTCTTGCGGCCGTTGCGCGGGTCCCCGGTTCTGCCACCGGTACACGCCCGCGCCGAGCGCGTAGGAGAGATGGCCGCCGAGAGCGCCGCCAGTAGCCGCGGCGGCCAGCCCGCCAAGTGCCAGCAGCCGGCCGGCTCCGAGGCGCCCCCGGCGACGGGCGACGTAGGACGCAGTGCACAGGCTGGTCGCGACAGCGTTGGCCGCCAGGTGCAGCAGGCCCACCCGTCGTTGCCGCGCGTCGAGGTCGCGGAAGTCGGCGAGCCCGAGCACCGCGGCCGCGGGCGCGGCGGCGAGGCCGAGCCCGAGGGAGCGCTCCGCCGCGCGCTCCTGTCCGGGGAAGCAGTCGAATACCGCAGCCGTCAGCCAAGCGCCGATCGGCGCGGTGACGGCGACCGGATGCAGCGGGTGACCCAGCCACTGGCCGCGCAGGATCCGGCCGGGACGGCCGCGGAACTGTTCCGCCGCGCCGGCGATCTTCGAGGCGGGCCGGTCGAGCGCATCGGCGGTTTCGAGGCGTTCGAGCAGGCGCTGCACCGGGGCCTGCTCTCGCTGGGAGCCGTGGTTTCGCGAGGTGGCAGTCATGCTTGGGCGGTACCCGTTCTCCGCCTGGGCAAACGGGAGCGGTATGCCGAGCCGCCGCGGCCGGCCGGGGGCAATCAGGCTGATTCGGGACGATCACGGCGGCACCGCGGACGCGATCGCCCGGCGCGACAGGTTGCCGGGTGCTGAACATTCGCCGCGGGGGATAGTCCTGGCCGCGGGGCTGGGCTACAACTTCCGGGTGACTTCTTCGCGACGACAGTTCCTCGCCGGCGCCGTGTCCACCGCGGTCGCCGCGACGCTGGCGCCCGAGGCGGCAGCCGCGTCCTCGCCGCTCCCGCCGCCTGAATCGTCCGGGATCGACCACATCGTCGTGGTCATGATGGAAAACCGTTCGTTCGACCATTTCCTCGGCTGGCTTCCCGGAGCCGACGGCAAACAGTCCGGTTTGTCCTATGTGGACTCCTTAGGCGCGGCGCACCGGACTTATCACCTCGAGGACTTCCAGGGCTGCGCGCATCCGGACCCGGACCACAGCTTCGAGGGCGGACGCGTCGAGTACAACAACGGCCAGTGCGACGGCTGGCTGCGCGCGGGCAGCAACGACGTGTTCAGCATCGGTTACTACCAACAGCAGGACCTGCCTTTCTACGGCGGCGCCGCGCCGTACTGGACGGTCTGCGACAACTACTTCTCGGCGATCATGGCCGAGACCTACCCGAACCGCTTCTACCAGCACGCCGCGCAGACCGACCGGATCCACAACTCGAATACGGTCTCCACGCTCCCGACGATCTGGGACCGGCTGGCCGAGGCCGGCGTGACCGGCCGGTACTACTTCTGCGACACGCCGTTCACCGCGCTGTGGGGCGCGAAGTACCAGCCGATCAGCCGGCCTTACGCCGAGTTCCTGAGCGATTGCGGAACCGGAGCCCTGCCCGCGGTGTCCTTTGTGGATCCCAAATTCCTCGACGAGGGTTCGGGCAGCTCCGCCGACGACCACCCGCACGCCGACATCCGGGCCGGACAGTCCTTCCTGGACGAGGTGTACCGCGCGGTGACCGGCGGACCGGCCTGGGAACGCACCCTGCTCGTGATCAACTACGACGAGTGGGGCGGTTTCTTCGACCATGTGCCGCCCACGGTGGCTCCGGACGCCAACCCGGCCTGGGGGCTGCGCGGCTTCCGGGTGCCGTGCCTGGTGATCTCGCCGCGCGCGCGGCGCGGTTACGTGGCGCACAACGTCTACGACCACACCTCGGTTCTCAAGGCCGTGGAGTGGCGATGGAATCTGGCGCCGCTGACCGTGCGCGACGCGGGCGCCCGCAACCTCGCCGAAGTGCTCGACTTCTCGAACCCTCCCGACCTGACAGCGCCGCGCTGGCCAGTGCCGCAGGTGGTCGGGACGCCGTGCGCGCTCAGCCAGTACGTCGACTACGAGCAGTGGCTCGCGCTGAAGGAACTGGCACTCGACAACGGCTGGACGCTGCCATGAGAAGCAAATACCTGGCCGCGGCCGTGCTGGCGGCGGCTTCGGTCGTCGTCGCGGGCTCCGCGAGCGCCGCCTCGACGTTGCCCTCGATCGGGCACGTGTTCGTGATCAACCTGGAGAACAAGGGATACGACGAGACCTGGGGCCCCGGGTCGGCCGCGCCCTATCTCAGCCAGACCCTGCGCGCGCAGGGCGTCCTGCTGACGCAGTACTACGGGATCGGGCACAACAGCCTCGACAATTACGTCGCGCAGATTTCCGGGCAGGGACCGAATTCCGAAACGCAGGCGGACTGCCAGGTCTACGACGAGTTCCAGCAGGTCGGCTCGGTCGCTCCGGGCCAGGCGGTCGGCCAGGGCTGCGTCTACCCGGCGTCCGTGCCGACGCTGCCAGGTCAGCTCGCCGCCGCGGGCCTGACCTGGAAGGCGTACCTCGAGGACATGGGCACCTCGTGCCGCCACCCGGCGATCGGCGCGGTCGACGACACGCAGAAGGCCAAGGTCGGCGACCAGTACGCGGCCCGGCACAACCCGTTCGTCTACTTCCATTCGGTGATCGACACCCCGGCGTGCGCCGCCGACGTCGACCTCTCGGCGCTGCCCGGCGACCTGTCCTCGCCGCAGACAACGGCGAATCTCACCTACATCACGCCGAACCTGTGCCACGACGCGCACGACGCGCCCTGTGTGGACGGGGAACCCGGCGGCCTGGTCTCCGCGGACGCCTGGCTGCGCCAGTGGGTCCCGCAGATCACCTCGTCGCCCGCCTTCGGCCGCGACGGGATGCTGGTGATCGCTTTCGACGAATCCGACGGGCCAAGTTCGGACTCCAGCGCGTGCTGCGGCGAAGGCCCCGGCCCGAACGCCCCGCTGCCCGGGATCACCGGGCTCGGCGGCGGCCGCACCGGAGCGTTGGTGCTCTCGAAATACACCGCGCCCGGCAGCTGGAACGACCGTCCGTACAACCATTACAGCCTGCTGGCCAGCATCGAGAACCAGTTCGGACTGTCCCGGCTGGGATACGCGGCGAGCAGCGGCGTGACCGCGTTCGGACTGGATGTCTTCAACCGGTGACCGGGCGGCGGGGCCGCCCTGCCGGAAAGCGACGACCAGTCCGCCCGCCGCGGGCACGAGTTCCCGCGGCGGGCGACACCGGTCCGGGCTTAGTTGTTCTGGCCGTTGTCCTACTGGGCGAACAAGCCCGTGCCCGCGGTTTGGCGGACGGCCGCTGCCTTGGCGGTGTGGGAATTGTCGGCGACCGCACGGGAGGTAACGCAGGCACCGGTGCAGCCGTCGGCGTAGGCGAACAGAACGCGTCCGTACTTGTCGACGGTGATGTCGTTGAAGTCGAGCAGGTTCCGGTCGTTGCCCGAGCACCCGACGCCTTCCAGGCAGATCGAACCTCGCTGTACCGGGTCCTTCGGCGTGGCGTCGACCGTCTTCCACGTGCTGCCGCCGTCGTAGGTCGTGGCGAGGTACAGGTGCCACTCGCCGCCGGTGTAGGTGCTGCCGTCGGCGGATTTGCCGAACGCGGAGTTCTGGAAGTCGCCGGGCGTGGTGGTGCCGAGGAACCCGAAGGTGGCGCGGCCGCCACTGCCGGCGATGACCTCGGGGAACACCGCGTTCTGGAGGCCGAGCGCCGCACCGACGTCGACCGGCGTGCCGAAGGTCTGGCCGTGGTCGGCGGAGGTGGCGATCTCCGGGCGGCCGGTCCCGTCGACGAACCCGAAGTACGTGGTGTTCTGCTGGTCCGCGGCTACCGAGGGATCGCTGGTGCCCGAGGTGGACAGCGGGACCTCGCGGACCTGCCAGTTGTCGCCTCCGTCGGAGGACACCGCGACGGCCTGGTGGCCGTTGCAGCTCTTGTTCGGCAAGTACGCGGTCCCGTCCGGGGCCGCCCGCAGGTGGCCGTGCAATCCGCCGCATCCGCTGGTGATGCTGTCGTAGACCGGCCGCGGTCCGTTGAAGGTGAGCCCTCCGGTGTCGCTGCGCGAGCAGAACGCGCCCTGCAGATACTGCGAGCAGTAGTAGACCGCGTCGGGGAACGTCAGCCCGGAGAGGCCGGCCGGGTACGGCCCGTGTCCGACGGTTTGGTGGTCGACGCCGGACGGAGCGCCGCCTTGGGTCGGGCCGACCCAGCTGGCGCCGTCATTGTCGGTGTAGGAGAACAGGCTCTGCGTTCCGGCGAGCTGGGCGACGAAGGTGCGTCCGTGCGCCGCGTCGGTGTCCAGGATGGGGTCGAGGGTCGTGATGCCTTCGACGGGCGCGGTGACGTCGCTCCACGAGGCATTGCCGGACTGGTCGAAGGTCAGGCGCAGCGTCTGCGTGCCTGCCTGGAACATCGCGGCGCCGCCGTTGCCGCTCTGGTCGGCGGTCCAGTCGACGCCGATGGACGGCTCGCCCGCGGAATCGCCGAGGCCGGCGGGGGAGGAGTAATCGCGGTAGCCGGGGCTGACGGTTCCGGGCGAGCCGAACCCGCCGGGAACCGCGCCGGGCGGATCCGTCGTGAGCACCAGCTTGCCGGTGTAGGTCGTGGGACCGCCGGCGAAGACGCAGGCCGTCGCGTCGTAGTTGCCCGCAGCGGGGTCGGCCACGACCAGTTGTTCAGCCGCTCCGACACCGCCGTTGTCGGAGTTGCTGTGGGTTCCGTCCGGGCGGGTCACCGTCAGCACCACGTCGGCATCCGGCGCGTCCGGCGTGATCGTGAACGCGGCGGTGAGCTGGTGGGTCGGGTAGAAGCCGGCCGGGAGCTGAAGATCGATGCCGTGGTGGTCGTTGAGGCTGTCGGACGCCGAGGTGGTGCAGTCGGAGCCGGGATTCACCCCGCCCGGCAGAGTGCCGGTCCAGGTCGCCACCACCTGTCCGCCGGAGGTCGTCGACGGGGTCACCGTCTGTGCCGCCGGGGTGGACGCGGCGGCGGCGCTCGCGCAGCTCAGCACTACTACGGCGGTCAGGGGAAAGATCAAGGCCCGCGAACGCATGACGATCTCCTCGCTGTCGCGGATGGTGATCGGAAAAGTGCGAAGGACCGTAAACATTCACCTGAACGAATTACCAGGTTTGTCGCCCGATTGTGACTATCGAACATTCCGGGTGTGAATGTGCGTAACCGATTCGCCGCCCGCCCGTTGGTGTGGTGCTGGGGACAGCGGCGGAAGGCGGGCGTGATGCGACGAACCTGGGCACTGGCAGCCGTGGCGATACTGCTCTCTGCGGTACCGAGCACAGCCGCGGCGGATGTTTCGGGTTTTTCGGTGACCACACTGCATTTCAGCGTGCTGGCCGGACCGGGCGGAGCGGAGAGCTGCGACATCGTCGGCGACCTCTACCTGCCCGCCGACGCGAACTCGCGACACCGGGTCCCGGCTGTTCTCACCACCAACGGGTTCGGCGGCTCGAAGGACGACCAGGCCGGGCTCGCGCGGTACTTCGCCGGACAGGACTACGCGGTGCTGTCCTACTCCGGGCTCGGCTTCGGCGGCTCGGGGTGCAAGATCACCCTCGACGATCCGGACTGGGACGGGCAGGCGGCGAGCCAGCTGGTGAGCTTCCTCGGCGGCCAGAACGGAATCGCCTACGCCGACGCCGCGCACACGCAGCCGGTGGCGGGACTCGACTCCGTCGTGCACGACCAGGTCGACCACGCGGGCAACCACGACCAATACGATCCGCGGGTCGGCATGATCGGCGGCTCCTACGGCGGCGAGGTGCAGTTCGCGGCGGCTTCGGTCGACCCCCGGATCGACACGCTCGTCCCGTTGATCACCTGGAACGACCTCTCGTACTCGCTGACCCCGAACAACACTGACGTGCGCAGTGGCGTGACCTCCAACGGATCCGGCGTCACCAAGCTGACCTGGCCGCTGCTGTTCTTCTCGGAGGGCGCGCTGCTCGACAGCGCGACCGGCTTCCAGTACGACCCGTCGCGGGTGATCGGCTGCCCGAACTTCCCGACCGAGGTCTGCACCGGGCTCGCCGCGGCCGGGACGCTCGGCTATCCCACGAGCGATCTGCTGGCCTTGACGCGGCACGCCTCGGTCAGCACCTACGCCGACCGGATCCACGTCCCGGTGCTGCTGATGCAGGGAGAAAACGACACGCTGTTCAACCTCAACGAGGCAGCCGCGACCTATCAGACGCTGAAAGCACAGGGCACGCCGGTGAAGATGGTCTGGCAGTCCTGGGGCCACTCGGGCTCGACGCCCGCGCCCGGCGAACTCGATCTGTCCAATCCGGACCCGGGCACGCAGTACGAGACGGCCCGGGTGGCGAGCTGGTTCGGCCAGTACCTCGCCGACGGCCCCGCCGACACCTCCCCGGACTTCGCCTACTTCCGCGACTGGGTGTCCTACACCGGGATCGCGACCCCGGCCTACGGCACCGCGCCGGCTTACCCGGCGGGCAACCCGACGCAGTACTACCTCTCCGGCACCGGCCTGGTCACCGATCCGGCTCGGATCGCGGCCGGTTCGCAAAGCTTCGTCACCCCGCCGGCCGGATTCCCGACCAGCTCCTCGGGCATCGACGCGTTCTCGCCGAACCTGCCGCCGGACTACAACCTTCCCGGCACCTACGCGTCCTGGACCGGCGCCGCGCTGCCAGCGGCGGTCGACGTGGCCGGTGCGCCGACGCTCGACGTGCGGGTGCAGGCTCCCACCGCGGTCCTGAGCAGCCCGAGCGGACCGGCCGGACAGCTCGTGCTGTTCGCGAAGATCTACGACGTCGCGCCGGACGGCACGGAAAGCCTGGTGCACAACCTGATCGCGCCCGCGCGAGTCGTGGACCCGACCGCACCGGTACACATCACGTTGCCCGCGATCGTGCACCAGTTCGCCGCCGGCCACGCCATCCGCGTCATGCTGGCCAGCGGCGACCTGAACTACCGGGGCGGGCTCGCCCTCGCCCCGGTGACGGTCAGCACCGGCGACTCCGGCCAGGTCCTCACCCTGCCCACGACGAGCTGAACCGCTGCCCGCCGCGAAGCAGGGCGGGCGGACTCGTCTGTGAAGGACCCCTTGAGGGAATTTGAGTCTCTCAAGGGGTCCTTCACAGACAGCTGTGACCGATGCCGCCACCTCATCAGGACGTTCTCCAGCGCCCCCCACCGCCGCCGCTGCCTTGGCGCTGACCACCGGTTGTCTCACTATGAGACAGAGTGATGCGTGCCACGAGTGCACCATAATTGCCCGTAGGGTGGACACGACCCCCCGGCACTGGACGTCAAAGGAGACGGTGGTGGCGACTCGAGGCAACGAGACCATGCGCGACCTGCGGGAGCTGTTCCTCTCCCGGCGGACACCCGAGATGTCGGGAGTGCGCGACGTCATCACCGCGTCCTGGCAGCGGGCGCTCGAGAACCGGGTCGACGTCGAGCGGCCGGAGCCGGTTTACGTGTCCGATCGCGACGAGGAGAGCCTGCTCGCGCACAGTGCGGCGCCAGTGCTGGCGAATCTGTCCGAAGAGCTGGCCGGCCATCCGACCGCGATCCTGCTGACCGACGCGAACGGCCTGGTGGTCGACCGGTTCAGCCCCGATCACGCGCTCACCGCCGGACTCGACGAGGTGCGGCTCGCCCCGGGCTACAGCTACGCCGAGGAGTCGGTGGGCACCAACGGCATCGGCACCGCGCTCGAATGCCAGAAGTCCGTGCTGGTGTCCGGCTTCGAGCACTTCAACGGCGAACTGACCGGCTTCGAATGCGCCGGCGCGCCGATCGTGCACCCGATCCGGGGCCATCTGGCGGGCGTTCTCGACCTCACGTCGTGGGCCGAGGCATCCGGCCCGCTCCTGCTGACGCTGGCCCGCACCACCGCGAAGCGCATCGAAGAAGCGATGCTCGCCAGCACCGGTGCGCGCGAACTGGCCCTCTTCCGGGAGTACCTCGCCGCGTGCCAGCGTGGCTCGGGGGCAGTCCTGGCGGTGAACCACGACGTCGTCATGGTCAACAGTCACGCCGAGGAGCGCTACGACGTCACCGATCGCTCGGCGCTGATCACCCACGCCACGGATCTCGCCGGTTCCGCCAAACCCGCGACAGTGCTGGCCGATTTGCCGTCCGGAGTCAGCGCGCGCCTCGAATACCGGCCGGTATTCAACGGCAGCACGCTCGCTGGCGGCATCTTCCGAGTCAAGAACCAGACCGGTCCGCGGCGCGCCTCCGCCCGTGCCGAGCTCCAGCTGCCCGGCCTGGCCGGGGCGAGCCCGGCGTGGCGACAGGCCAGCGCGGCCGCCGACGCGAGCCTCGGCGGCGGGCAGTGGCTCGCGCTGAGCGGGGAGCCCGGCGTCGGGAAGACGGCCATCGCCCGCGCGGTCGCGCTGCGGCACGGACGACGCCAAGTGGTTGTCGACTGCGCTTCGGTGGACGCCGACGAGGAATGGCTGCCCGCGCTCGCTGAAGAAGCGGCCTGCAGTGACCCGCCGGTCGTGCTTCTGCAACACCTGGACGCGCTCGACGACAGTGCGTTGCCCGCGCTGGCCGACCTGTTCACCGCATGGCAGAACGACCCCGCTCAGCACGCTCCCGCATGGGTCGTGGCGACGGTCGGCAGCGAGCCGGCCGGTCCGGGCGTCCAAGGCACGGTGATGGCGTTCTTCGCCCGCAAGATCGACGTCCCGCCGCTGCGCCATCGGATCGAGGACGTGCAGCGGCTCGTGCCGCACCTGCTGGGCCGTCGAGCGGGCAGCCGGACTCTGTCCGCTTCGGACGCGTGCGTCCGGCAGCTGATGCGGCTGCCCTGGCCGGGCAACGTCCGCCAGCTCGACCGGGTACTCGCCGCCGCGGCGCACCACCTGCACGGCGGCGTGCTGGACGTCGCGGACCTGCCCGCCGAATGCCGCACGTTCACCCGGCGCCGGCTCACCAAGCTCGAGACCATCGAACGCGACGCGATCGTCCGCAGTCTGGCCGCGAATCGCGGCAGCAAAGAACGCGCGGCGAGCGATCTCGGCATGTCGCGGGCCACTATCTACCGCAAAATCCGCGCCTTCGGAATCGTCGACGAAGCGTGCTGATTCCGGGATTCCGGACGTCCGTTCGCAGAAAAAGGAAAAGAAGATGATCTTCATCACCGCCAAGTTCCGGGTCAAACCAGAGCACGCCGGTCAATGGCCGGCCATCGCGCGCGAGTTCACCGAGTCGACTCGCGCCGAGCCGGGGTGCAAGTGGTTCGACTGGTCGCGCAGCCTCGCCGATCCGGCGGAATACGTACTGGTCGAAGCGTTCGCTGATCCGGAAGCCGGGGCCGCGCACGTCCAGTCCGCGCATTTCCGGAAAGCGCAGGAGGTTCTTCCCGGATATCTGGCCGAAACGCCGCGCATCGTGCATGCGGAGGTGGATCAGGGCGACTGGTCCGAACTCGGCGAAATGGCGGTCACCGGCTGACCCGGGGCTGTTTGGCGACCCGCTCTTGCCTTCGGCAAGAGCGGGTTTTTTCGTGCCTGGGGACCCCATCTCAGAATGAGATAGAACACAGTCGCCGCCGGGGACACACTTTGCCGGTCAGACGGACAGCGGCGGAGATGCCGCCGGTTCCAGGAGGCCCCAGTGAGCAGGCAGAGCCTTACCAAGGCGCACAACAAGATCACCGAACTGTCGTGGGAACCGACGTTCGCCACGCCGGCGACCCGGTTCGGCACCGACTACACGTTCGAGAAGGCGCCGAAGAAGGACCCGCTGAAGCAGATCATGCGGTCCTACTTCCCGATGGAGGAGGAAAAGGACAACCGCGTCTTCGGCGCGATGGACGGCGCGATCCGCGGGAACATGTTCCGGCAGGTGCAGCAGCGCTGGCTGGAATGGCAGAAGCTGTTCCTCTCGATCATCCCGTTCCCGGAGATCTCCGCGGCCCGGGCGATGCCGATGGCGATCGACGCGGTGCCGAACCCGGAGATCCACAACGGGCTCGCGGTTCAGATGATCGACGAGGTCCGGCACTCGACGATCCAGATGAACCTCAAAAAGCTCTACATGAACAACTACATCGACCCGGCCGGATTCGACATCACCGAGAAGGCGTTCGCGAACAACTACGCGGGCACCATCGGCCGCCAGTTCGGTGAAGGCTTCATCACCGGCGACGCGATCACCGCGGCGAACATCTACCTGACCGTGGTCGCCGAAACCGCGTTCACCAACACCCTGTTCGTCGCGATGCCGGACGAGGCGGCGGCCAACGGCGACTACCTGCTTCCGACGGTGTTCCACTCGGTGCAGTCGGACGAGTCGCGGCACATCAGCAACGGCTACTCGATCCTGCTGATGGCGCTGGCCGACGAGCGCAACCGGCCGCTGCTGGAGCGCGACCTGCGCTACGCGTGGTGGAACAACCACTGCGTGGTCGACGCCGCGATCGGCACGTTCATCGAGTACGGCACCAAGGACCGCCGCAAGAACCGCGAATCCTATGCCGAGATGTGGCGGCGCTGGATCTACGACGACTACTACCGCAGCTACTTGCTGCCGCTGGAGAAGTACGGCCTGGTGATCCCGCACGACCTCGTCGAGGAAGCGTGGAACCGGATCACCAACAAGCACTACGTGCACCGCGTCGCGCAGTTCTTCGCGACCGGCTGGCCGGTGAACTACTGGCGCATCGACGGCATGACCGATGCCGACTTCGAGTGGTTCGAGGACAAGTACCCGGGCTGGTACGACCAGTTCGGCAAGTGGTGGGAGGCCTACAACCGGCTGCGCTACCCGGGCCGGAACAAGCCGATCGCGTTCGAGGACGTCGGCTACGAGTACCCGCACCGCTGCTGGACCTGCATGGTCCCCGCGCTCATCCGCGAGGACATGGTGGTCGACAAGGTCGACAACCAGTGGCGCACCTACTGCTCGGAGACCTGCGCCTGGACCGACAAGGTCGCGTTCCGGCCCGAGTACGAGGGCCGGCCGACGCCGAACATGGGCCGGCTCACCGGGCAGCGCGAGTGGGAGACCCTGCACCACGGCCGCGACCTCGCCGACATCGTCAAGGACCTGGGCTACGTGCGCGACGACGGGAAGACGCTGATCCCGCAGCCGCACCTGGACCTCGACGACCCCAAGAAGCTCTGGACGCTGGCCGATCTGAAGGGCATCCAGTTCGGCAGCCCGAACGTCACGCTGAACGAGATGACCGACGCCGAACGCGAAGCGTGGGCCGCGGCTTACCGCGCCAACCCGAACGTCACGGCTGCCTGACGGACCCGGGGATCCTGCGGCCGGCGGGCGCCGAACGCCCGCCGGCCGTGCCCCTCGAGCTCGAGAATCGAGAGGCCAATGGCCGACAAGCATCGCATTTCTTTCGAACCGGTCGACATCGAGATGGAGGTCGGCGAGGAGGAGAACGTCCTGGACGCCGCCTTCCGCCAGGGCATCCACCTCATGCACGGCTGCCGCGAGGGGCAGTGCTCGGCGTGCAAGTCCTATGTGCTCGAAGGCGACCTGCAAATGGAGCGGTACTCCACGTTCGCGTGCAACGACGCGGAGGTCGAGGAAGGCTACGTGCTGCTGTGCCGGGCACACGCGTTCAGCGACTGCACCATCGAGCTGCTCAACTTCGACGAGGAAGAGCTGCTCAACTCCGCTCCGCTGCAGGAGGTCACGACCGAGGTGGTCGGGCTCGTCGAGCACACGCACGACATCGTCGGCCTGAAGCTTCGCCCGGTGGACCCGCCGGCCTACGAGTACAAGGCCGGGCAGTACGCCGACGTGACCATCCCCGGGACCGACGAACACCGGTCGTTCTCGATGGCCACGATTCCGGGCGCTGACCACGTCGAATTCGTGATCAAGAAGTACCCGGGCGGCAAGTTCTCGGCGTTGCTCGACGACGGAATCTCCGTCGGCGACACGATCCGGTTGACCGGGCCGTACGGCAACTTCACGCTCAAGAACGGGCACGTACTGCCGTTGGTGCTGATGGCGGGCGGCGCGGGCATGGCTCCCGTGCTCAGCCTGCTGCGGCACTTGAGCGAAACGGAAGACCCGCGGCGGATCCGGTTCTACTACGGCGCGCGCACCGTGGCGGATCTGTTCTACCTGGACGAGATCAAGGCCCTGGGCGACCGGCTGAACGATTTCGAGTTCGTGGTGGCCCTTTCCGAGTCGGTGGAGGGCGCCGACGATCTCGGCGTCACCGCGGATTCCGGAATGGTCACCACCGTGGTCGAAGCACGCGAGCCCGAGCTGCACCGCACCGAGGTGTACCTCTGCGGGCCGCCGCCGATGGTCGACGCCGCGCTGGAACTCGCGGCACGGCAAGGAGTTCCGGACGATCAGGTGTTCTTCGACAAGTTCACCACGTCGGT
Organism: Amycolatopsis benzoatilytica AK 16/65; assembly: GCF_000383915.1. Classification (NCBI taxonomy): domain Bacteria; kingdom Bacillati; phylum Actinomycetota; class Actinomycetes; order Pseudonocardiales; family Pseudonocardiaceae; genus Amycolatopsis; species Amycolatopsis benzoatilytica. Next base: position 2,650,717 of record NZ_KB912942.1, on the reverse strand, counting down.
TCGAGACGAGTAGAGAACAAGGAGAAATCGCATGGCGAGCAATCCAACAGCGACCCGGAGCTTCCCGAAGGTGGAGTTCACCGACTCCGAGGCCGGGGCGCTGGAATTCCCCAGCTCGAAGAGCCGTACGTACAACTACTTCAAGCCCGCCAAGCTCCGCGCGACGGTGTACGAGGACGTCACCGTCGACGTGCAGCCGGACCCGGACCGGCACCTGAGCCAAGGCTGGATCTACGGCTTCGGCGACGGCCCGGGCGGTTACCCGCACGAGTGGACGCGGGCGAAGTCCTCGAACTGGCACGCGTTCCTCGACCCCAACGAGGAGTGGGAGCAGACGCTCTACCGCAACAACTCGGCGGTCGTGCGCCAGGTCTCGCTGAGCCTGGAGAACGCCAAGCGCGCCAACGCCTACGGCAACTGGAAGCCGGCCTGGCAGACCTTCATCGCGCGCAACCTCGGCGCGTGGATGCACGCCGAGAACGGCATGGCGCTGCACGTGTTCACCTCGATCCAGCGCTCCGGCCCGACCAACATGATCAATACCGCGGTGGCGGTCACAGCGGCGCACAAGATGCGCTTCGCGCAGGACCTCGCGCTGTTCAACCTCGACCTGTCCGACTCGCTGGAGAGCTTCGACGGCGGCGCGCACCGGGAGGTCTGGCAGTCGGCGGAGGAATGGCAGCCCACCCGCCGCGTGGTCGAGGAGCTGACCGCGGTCGGCGACTGGGCGGAACTGCTCTTCGCCACCAACGTCGTGTTCGAGCAGCTGGTCGGCCAGCTGTTCCGGTCTGAGCTGGTCATGCAGATCTCGGCCGCGAACGGCGACTACGTGACGCCGACGCTGGTCGGCACCGGCGAGTACGACTACAGCCGCGACCTCGCCTACACCCGGTCGCTGTTCCAGCTGCTCACCCGCGACGACGAACACGGCGCCGCCAACAAGGAGCTGTTCGGCGAGTGGCTGTCGACCTGGGTGCCCAAGTGCCTCACCGCGGCCGAGGCGCTGCAGCCGATCTGGTCGCAGCCGGCGGAGAAGGCGCGCACGTTCGCCGACTCGCTCGCCGCGAGCAAGGAGAAGTTCGCCCAGCTCCTCGAGGAGATCGGGCTCGACGTTCCGAAGGAGCTGGAGAAGTGAGCGACATGCAGTTCGGTGCGCAAACCGAAATCTCGAACATGTGCGGCGTCACCCTGATGAACACCCCGATCGGCCGGGTCGTGGCCGACGTCATGGGGTCGAAGAAGGGCGTCGAACTCGTCGAGTACCCGTCGATGATCCGGGTCGACGGCACCCGGCTGCTCGAATTCGACTACGCCGAGCTGACCGAGGCACTCGGCCAGGAGTTCGACGGGTCGATCTTCGAGGAGATCAGCTCCACCCACTACGGCCGGATGGTGCACCTCGACGACCGCACCCTGCTCTTCGCCAACCCCGAAGACGCCGCCGAATACATCGGTTTCGACCTGCTGGCGCAGGGCTGAGGCCGGACCTGAACCGCGCGGCGGCGGACCGAGCCGTCCGCCGCCGCGTTTCCACCGCACCGCACCAACGAAGGGCGAGGATCTCCGATGTATGAGAAGGATGGCGAGCAGTACTACGTCGTCGACGGGCATGTCCACATCTGGGACGCGCGGGAGTCGAACATCAAGAACATCCACGGGAAGCAGTTCATCGACTGCTTCTACGACTACCACCGCAACCTCAGCCCGGAGGAGGTGGTCTGGGACTACGACACCTACAGCTACTACGGCCCGGAGCGCTTCATGAAGGACGTGTTCGGCGACGGCCACGTCGACCACGCGGTCTTCCAGGCCACGCTGCTGCGGGACTTCTACCACAACTGCTTCGGACAGACCGAGGAAGCGTTCGGCCTCGCCCAGCAGCACCCGGGCAAGCTGACCTACAACCACGCCTACGACCCGCGCGACGGCGAGGCCGGCCTTGATCAGCTGCGCAGCGACGCCGAGCGGATGCAGCTCAAGGGCGTGAAGCTCTACACCGCCGAGTGGCACGGCGACTCCCGCGGCTACCGGCTGGACGACCCGTGGTCCCGTCGCTATCTCGAGGAATGCCTGAAGCTGGGCATCAAGAACATCCACGTCCACAAGGGACCGACGATCCGGCCGCTGGACCGCGACGCGTTCGACGTCGCCGACATCGACCACGTCGCGACCGACTACCTCGACCTGAACTTCATCGTCGAGCACGTCGGCCTGCCGCGGTTGGAGGACTTCTGCTGGATCGCCACCCAGGAGTCCAATGTGTACGGCGGCCTGGCGGTGGCGATGCCGTTCATCCACGCCCGCCCGCGCTACTTCGCGCAGATCATCGGCGAACTGCTGTACTGGCTGGGCGAGGACAAGATCCTCTTCGGCAGCGACTACGCGCTGTGGACGCCGCAGTGGCTGGTGGAGAAGTTCGTGGACTTCCAAATGCCCGCGGACCTGCCGGAGTACCCGCAGATCACGGTGGCGCAGAAGAAGAAAATCCTCGGGCTGAACGCCGCCGCGCTGTACGACCTGGACGTGCCGCAGCAGCTGCGACTGCCCGCGGAGACCGCCGCTGGTGCCCAATGACCACCGCGGCCCTGTCCCTGGACCACGCCGTTCTGTCGGCGCTGGCGACCGTGTTCGATCCCGAGCTGGACCAGCCGGTGACCGAACTCGGCTTCGTCCGCTCGGTGACGATCGACGACGAGGGCATCGAGGTGCACCTGCGGCTGCCGACGTCGTTCTGTGCGCCGAATTTCGCGTACCTGATGGTCTCGGACGCCTACGACGCGCTGGCCGCGCTTCCGGACGCGCGCCGGGTCCGGGTGCTGCTGGACGACCACCACGACTCCGCGAAGATCAACAGCGGAGTGGCGGCAGGTGCCGGGTATGTCGGCACGTTCGGGGTCGAAGCGGAGCAAAGCCTGGACGAACTCCGCCGGACGTTCCAGCGGAAAGCGCATCTGGCCGCGGTCGAACGCTGCTGTCGGGCGGTGCTGGCCGGCGGCGCGTGGACGCTTGAAGAGCTGCCGCTGCTGGAGCTGTTCGACCTGCCGGAGGACCGGTTGAAGATCGCCCTGCTGCGTCGGCGGGAAGCGATCGGGCTGCCGACGGACTCGCACGCACGGGTGGCCGTCGACCACACCGGCGCTCCGATCAGGAAGCAGGACACCGCTTTGTGGCTGCGCTTGGCGGCCGCGACCCGCATTTCCATCGAAGGCAACGCGCATTTCTGCCGTGGCCTGCTCGCCACCCGGTACGCGGATCCCGAGGGGGCCGCGCCGGTCGTCGTCAATTCGAGGAGCCGATCGTGAAAGCCGTCCAGGTCACCGGATACCACCGGAATCTCGAACTGCGCGACGTCGAGGAACCGAAAGTCGCCGGTCCGCTCGACGTGGTCGTGAAAGTCGGGGCGGCCGGCGTCTGCCGGACCGACCTGCACATCCTCGAAGGCCAGTGGGCGGAGAAAACCGGCGTCGCGCTGCCTTACACGATCGGCCACGAGAACGCGGGCTGGGTGCACGCCGTCGGCGATGCGGTCACGAATGTCGCGGTGGGGGACAAGGTGATCCTCCACCCGCTGATCACCTGCGGGCTCTGCCGCGCCTGCCGGCTCGGCGACGACGTGCACTGCGAGCAGTCCGATTTCCCCGGAATCGACACGAACGGCGGCTACGCGGAATACCTCCGCACGTCCGCGCGGTCGTGCGTGAAACTGGCGGACAGCCTCGAACCGGCCGATGTGGCCGCGCTCGCCGACGCCGGGCTCACCGCCCAGCACGCGGCCGCGAAGGCGGCGCGGCAGCTGCGGCCCGGCGACGTCTGCGTGATCATCGGCGCCGGCGGACTCGGCCACATCGGCATCCAGTGCTTGAAAGCGATGAGCGCGGCGACGCTCGTCGTGCTGGACCGCAACCCGGCGGCGTTGGCGTTGGCGAAGGAAATCGGCGCGGACGTGACGGTGGTCGCGGACGGTTCCCACGTGGACGCGGTGCTTGACCTGACCGGAGGCCACGGCGCGGAAGCGGTGGTGGACTTCGTCGGCGAAGGCGGCGCGACCGCCGAGGGCGTCCGGATGCTCCGGCGCGCGGGCAGTTACTACGTCGTCGGCTACGGAGAGAACATCGACGTGCCGACGATCGACATTATTTCCAGCGAGATCAACTTCGTCGGCAACCTCGTCGGCTCGTACACCGATCTGCAGGACCTGATGGTCCTGGCCGCGCAGGGCCGCGTGAAGCTGCACACCGCGCAGTACCGGCTGGACGACTTCCAGCAGGCGATCGACGATCTCAGCGCCGGCCGGGTCCGCGGCCGGGCGATCCTCATTCCCTGAAACCGCAAGGAAAGGACGGAGACCATCATGGCGAAGGAGCTGAGGTTCGGCGTCGACGCGCGGCGACAGCTCGAGCTCGGGGTCAACACCCTGGCCGACGCGGTGAAAGCGACGCTGGGCCCGAAGGGCCGCAACGCGGTGCTGGAGAAGCTGACCGGTCCGCCGACGATCACGAACGACGGGGTGACCATCGCCCGGGAGATCCAGCTGGCGGAGCCGTTCGCGAACATGGGCGCCCAGCTGGTCAAGGAAGTCGCGATGAAGACCAACGGCGCGGTGGGCGACGGGACGACGACCGCCACCGTGCTCGCACAGGCGATGGTCCGCGAAGGTCTCGCCGCACTGGGCGACGGGGCGAACCCGATGCGGGTGCGGCGGGGGATCGAGGAAACCGTCGAAGCGGTCGTGGAGTACCTGCGCAAATCGGCGGTCGCGGTGTCCGGCGAAACCGAGCTGGAGCGGATCGCGACGCTGGCTGCCAGCGACGACGAGCGGATCGGCCGGGTGATCGCCCAGGCGCTCGCCGCGGTGGGCCGTGAGGGCGTGGTGGAGGTCGAGGAATCGGAGCAGCCGGGACTGAGCGTCGAGCTGGCCGACGGGATCGAATTCGACCACGGCTACACCTCGCCGTACATGGTCACCGACCGGGACCGGATGGAGGTGAGCTTCGCCGACCCGGTGCTGCTGCTGACTAACAAGAAGATCAGCCAGGTGCAGGACCTGATGCCGACGATCGAGGCGGCTCGCCGGCTGGACCGGCCGCTGGTGGTGCTGGCGGAGAACGTCGACGGCCCGGCACTGCAGCTGCTCGTGAGCGGCAACGTGCACCGGACGTTCGCGGCCGCGGTGGTCCGCGCACCCGGCTTCGGGCACCGGCGGATCGCCGAGCTGGAGGATCTCGCCGCCGCGCTCGGCGGCCGGGTGGTCAGCGAGGACTCCGGCGTGACGCTGGCCGAGGTCACCGAACGCGACCTGGGCCGATGCGCGCACATCACGATCACCGAGGACTCGACGACGATCCTCGGCGGCGCCGGGCCCGAGGCGGAGGTGCGCGCCCGGATCAGTCAGCTGGAGAAGCAGCTGGAACGCGCGCGGATCGAACACGACCAGGACAGCTTGCGGCTGCGGATCGCGCGGTTGTCCGGGCGGATCGCGGTGGTGCGGGTCGGCGCGGCGACGAGCGTCGAGCTCAAGGAGCGGATGCTGCGCGTCGAGGATTCCTTGGCCGCGGCGCGGGCTGCGCTGGAGGAAGGCGTGGTCGCCGGCGGCGGCTCGGCGCTGGCGCAGGCGGCGGCGCAGGTCGACCTGGACTTGACCGGCGACGCGGCGCACGGCCGCGACATCGTGCTGCGGGCGCTGGGCGAGCCGCTGCACTGGATCGCGGAGAACGCCGGGTACGAAGGGGCCGAGATCCGGGAACGCGTGGCGGGACTGGGCAACGGCAACGGGTTCGACGCGCTGGCGGGCGAGTACTGCGATCTGTTCGCCGCGGGCGTCATCGATCCGCTCAAGGTGACACGCTCCGCGCTGGAGAGCGCGGCGTCCATCGCGGCGCTGGTGATCACCACCGAGACCGCGATCGTCGAGCAGGTCCTGGTCAACCCGGGGGCGATCATCGCGCCGGGCTTCGGCGATCTCGCCGAGGGCATGGTCCGCCCGTCCAACATCTACTAGGTGCCGGGGGTCCTGCGCCGGGTCCGCTCGTTGCGAGCGGACCCGGCGCAGTGGACTACGCCGCGGCCGATGGGAGGGTGCGGGATTGCGCCGCTGCCGTGGGGTGGGGAGGGTGCGGCATTACGCGGCCGTGGACAGCGTGCGGGGTTGCGCCGTCGCGGGGTCCGTGCGGGACTACGCGGCCGTTGGGAGGGACGGGCGCGGGATTACGGCGCGGCCGAGGGGAGGGCGCGGGACTACGCCGCGGCCGAGGGGAGAATGCGGGCGGCCAGCCGGACGGCGAAGCCGAGCAACCGCGCGGGCGGGCACTGGAGATCCACGAGTCCGGCGGCGGTCGCGGCGGCCGCTTCGACCGGCTGCGGCCAGCCGTCCGGGTGCACCACGCCGCCGGACATGATGCGGAGATCGGCGGCTTCGGCGAGCGCGTAGCCCGCGCCTACCGCGTCGCCGTTCATCGCGGCGACGACCGGTGCCGGGTGGCGGCGCACGGCGGCCAGCGCTGCGGTGAGCGCGGCCCGCTCGACGCCCGCCGCGAGATCGGGCGCGAACCGGCGGCCCGCTCCGGTCAGCACGATCGGCCGAGGCCCGGCGTAGGCCAGTGCTGCGACGAGCGCGTCGAGCGCAGCCGTGTCCAGGCCGGCTTCCCCGGTCCGCAAGCGCAGCACGACCGTTCCGTTCCGGTATTCCAGCATGGCCCGGCCTCCTGGTACTCGACGTTGCCGAAGAGTAGGTCGGGCGGGAGCCGCGTTCTGTCTCAGAACGAGATCTCCGCCCGCCCGCCGCTGTGGTGTGGTGGCAGTCCAGAAACTCCCGGAAAGGCGTGCCCCGATGCCCGAAAAAGATGATCCCTCGCACCGCGTCGACGCTCCTCAGCCGACTGGTTCCGGGCACCGGGAATGCCTCGAACTGGCCCGCCGGGCACTGGCCGGCACCGGCTGGCAGATCGAGCGGCGGGCCGAGACGAGCCGGATGCGCGCCGGGTAGTCAAGATGGTGCCATGCCCGGAAACCTGTCCCGTCCCGGCGCCACTGTCGCGTCCCGGGTGGTCGCGCTGCTCGGCGCCTTCGACGTCGACCACCGGGTGCTGACCGGTGCCGAGCTGGCCCGGCGCGCCGGGCTCCCGCTGGCGACGGCGCACCGGCTCGCGGTCGAGCTGGCGGCTCTGGGCGTGCTCGAACGCCGCGCCGCGGGCTACGTCATCGGCCGCCGAGTGTGGGACTGGGGCCTGCTCGCCCCGGTCCAGGCCGAACTGCGCCAGGCCGCCGCGCCGTTCCTGCAGGACCTCTATTCCGCCACGCAAGCCACCGTTCATCTCGCGGAGCGGGCTGGGCAGGAGGCGCTCTATCTCGACCGGCTGTCCGGCCGGGCCACCGTCCCGGTCGTCAGCAGGGTCGGCGGGACCCTGCCTCTGCACGCGACCGGAGTCGGCAAGATCCTGCTCGCGTACGCGCCCGGCGACGTGCAGCGCGCGGTGCTGCGCGAACTGCCCCGCATCACGCCGTACACGGTGGTGCAGCCTCGGATCCTCCGCGGCCAGCTGGAGCGTGCCCGACGGGACGGGTTCGCGCAGACCAGTGAGGAAATGAGCCTCGGCGCCTGTTCGGTCGCCGTTCCGGTCCGCCGCCGCGACGAGGTGATCGCCGCGCTCGGCGTAGTCGTCCCCGATCTGCGCCGCAACCGGGGCCAGCTGGTGGCCGCCCTGCGGGTCGCGGCCGCGGGAATCGGCCGGGTGCTTTCCACTGAGTGAGAGATCGGGCTGGGCGGAGCGGGCAGCGGGCGGCAGACTCGGCGGATGCGCACTCAAGTCGCCATCGTCGGCGCCGGCCCGGCCGGACTGCTCCTTTCGCACCTGCTGGACCGCGCGGGTGTCGAGTCGGTGATCGTGGAAACGCGGTCCCGCGAATACGTGGAGGCCCGTATCCGGGCCGGCATCCTCGAACAATCCACTGTGGACCTGCTGCGCGCGGCGGGGCTGGGCGAGCGGCTGGACCGCGAGGGCGACGTGCACCGCGGCATCCACCTGCAGTGGCCGGGGCACCGCCACCACGTGGACTTCGTCGACTTGGTCGGCCGCACGGTCACCGTTTACGGACAGACCGAAGTGACCAAGGACCTGGGCCGGGCGCGCGACGCGGCCGGGCAGCAGATCGTCTACGAGGTCGCCGACACCGCCGTGCACGACATCGAGACCGACCGACCGTACGTCACCTTCATCGGCCCGGACGGCCGGCCCGATCGGCTCGACGCGGACGTGGTCGTGGGCTGCGACGGATCCTTCGGACCCTGCCGCCGCGCCATGCCTGACCCGTCGGTCTGGGAGCGGGTCTACCCGTACTCCTGGCTGGGCATCCTCGCCGACGTCGCGCCGTCGACGGACGAACTGATCTACGCCTGGCATCCTGACGGGTTCGCGCTGCACTCCATGCGCTCGTCGACCGTTTCCCGGCTCTATCTGCAGGTGCCGGCCGGCACCGAGGTCGAGACCTGGTCCGACGACCGGATCTGGGAGGCGCTGGCCACCCGGCTCGGGCACGGCGAAAACGGCTGGACTCTCACCCCCGGCCCGATCACCGAAAAATCCGTGCTGCCGATGCGCAGCTTCGTCCAGGAGCCGCTGCGCCACGGCCGGCTGTTCCTGGCCGGCGACGCCGCGCACATCGTCCCGCCGACCGGGGCGAAAGGGCTCAACCTCGCGGTCGCCGATGTCGCGCTGCTGGCGCCGGCGCTCGCCGCGTTGCTCCGCGACAAGAACCCCGAGCTGGCCGACGCCTACTCCGACACCGCGTTGCGGCGCGTCTGGCGATGCACGCACTTTTCCTGGTGGATGACCACGATGCTGCACACCTCCGCCGACCCGTTCGACACCCAGCTTCAGCTCTCCCAGCTGCGCTGGGTGGCGGCCAGCACCGCGGGGGCGACCGGACTGGCGGAGAACTACGCCGGTCTGCCGTTCGGGTACTGACCACGCGGCTGCCCGCGACCGGGCGGATCACTGGCCCGCGGGATGGTCGGGCGGCTGGGTCGGTTGCGGATCGGGCTTCGCGCCGGGTACCCCGAGCGCGGCGAGATTGTCCTGAGCCGGATGGGCGCGGCCGGCCGGCCCGGCGGCGTAGGCCCGAAGCAGCCGCTCGGTGATGGCGGTGATCGCGGCGTGTGCGACCGGGTCCGCGTGGTCTTCCGGACAACCGGCGTCCAGCGCGCAGATCCAGTACTGGGTTCCGGCGGAGAAGACCGCGGACCCGCTGGGCGTGGTGTAGTAGCTGGTGTCCGCGAAATCCGGGCGGCCGCCGCAGGTCACCGGCGAGTGGAAGAGCACTTCGATCGGGCGCGGGGTCGGCACGGACAGATCGACCCGCTCGTACTCGTTGCCGACCAGGCCGGGCAGGCTTTGTCCGTTGTGGACGATTCCGGACAGGAGCCAGTTCCCGGCGTTCGCGGCGACGAGGTTCCCGCGGGTCGGGTTGCAGCGGTAGAAATTGCCCAGCAGCACGCTTTCCGGGCGCGGGAACGGCGGCGAACGCCATTCCGGCGTCGCTTCGAGCGGATTGGTCTGGTGATACGGATCCTCGGCGAACGACTTGTAGTCGATCTCCACCCGGTCCGGTCCCACCGCGCTCGGCGCGAACCGGATGTGCCGGTAGATTTCGTTGCCGCCCAGGAAAGCCAGGTTCACGCCGTGGTCGCGGGCGGCGGTGGTGTTCTGGCGCATGGCGGCGGACCAGTACTCGTCGTGCCCGAGGGTGATCGCGGCGCGGGCGCCGTCGAGCAGGTGCGGATCGGCGTGCAGATCCGTGTCGGTGGCGTACCCGAGCGGCACGCCGAGGTTTTCCGCGAACCGCACCAGGGCCAGTTCGAAGTACAGGAAATCGCCCGCGCCCTGCATGTCCTGCGCCTGATACGGCCGGTCGAACGACACCGCACGAGAGCGAGCCGCTTTGGACCCATTCGGCGAGGTGTAGAGGCTGTAGCCGCCCCATTCGTTGTAGGCCTGCCACGTCGTGACCGCGTTGACCAGCACGATCTTCCCGGCGTTGGACGGGCTGCGCACGGTCAGCGGGACGAACTGCGCGGAGCTGTTGTCGCCGTCCAGCCGCAGCAGGTAGTCCCCGGGCGGCCAGTCCCGCGTCGGCAGATCGAGCGACGGCCGCCAGGGAGCGACGACCGTGCGCGTCGGTTGCTGGACGACTGCCGCCGGTTGCACGGATCCAGCCATCGACGACGATTTCCACACCTGAAGCGCGGCCGAATCGCGGTAAGCGCCCATCCGGAACGCCGTGACCGTGTAATGCGCGGCGGTTGTGCTCACGAAGAGCCGCACCGGCGCGCCCGGCAGGACGCTGCTGCGGTCGGCGAAGCCTTCGATCGCATGGGCTGGGCCCGGGTGAGTGATTTCCCAGCCGGGAGTGCCGTTCTGCACGGCCGGCCGGGCGGGCGCGGTCGGCGCTTTCGAGCTGACCGGCGGAGCGGCCTCCGGCGCGGCGCTGCAACTCGCCGACAGCAGCACCGCGACGAGGGCCGCGGATCTCCAGCGTTTCTTCATACCGGCCAGTGTCGGCTGATTCGGGCCGGCGCGCACCCGCGGTGCGAAGATCAGGCCCGGGCCAGCCGGCGCGCCCGCAGCATGCTCGCGATCCCGGCGGCGAATGCGAGCAGCAGTCCGGCGGTCATCACCACGTTGCCGGCGACCGTCCCCGGATTGGACGACAGCAGATTCGGTGTGAGCTGCCCGGAAATCCCGCCCACCCCAGCGATCCAGAACGCGATGAAGACGCTGAAGACGGCGTGCCACCACCAGCGCGCGGTGGCCGCGCTGAGCGCGCCCGCGACCGCGATGAACAGGATCCCGGGCGGGAAAGCCAGTCCGAAGAACCCTTGCGCCGCCGAGAACTTCCCCGGATCGGCTGTCCACTGGACAAGCAGCCCGACGATCCCGACGGCGAGCCCGGCGAACGCGAGCAGGGTGTGGCGGTTCAGACGGCGCATCATGAGGCACTCCTTCACTCAGCAGAGCGACGGCCGATGGCGACCGCCGCCACCGCACTCACCGCCGCGACGGTCAACCCGGCCAGCTGCACCCAGCCGGCCGCCAACGGCCCGATCCGGCCGGCGTCGAACAGCCGGTCCGTGAACGCGGACGAAGCCAGCCCGCCGACGAGGAGGAAACCGCTCACCGCGGCCGCGCCGAGCGGTGTGTACCGCCCGGGCACGAAACCCACGATCAGCGCGAGCGCCAGACAGACGAACGGCCCTGGCCCGTCGTATCCGGTGGCCTCGTCGCCGACCACGGCGACGACCAGCGCGACGCAGGTGCCGATCAGCAACACGCGGTGCACCCCGCTCGCGCGCCCCGGCACGGTACGAAGCCTCATCCGACGCCCCCTCTTAGCCCGTGGGAACTGACTCGGCGCCCAGTGTCATCGGGCGGCGGGAGTAGCGGCATCGGGCGAGAAGCGACAGTGCGGGGGAGGGCAGTACGTCAGCGGACGTAGCGGCGGCGTAGGCGCGGCAGGTCCGGTCTCTCATCGGCGGCGCACCGCCGCATGATCCAGTGCGCGTGTCGAAATCCGGGGCGTCGGTACGTACCTCCCAGTGAACATCCGAAAACGAGGGAGAATGACTGCCATGACCACCGCCGAAGAGCTCGCCAAGGAATTCACCGCCACGCTGCGCAAAAGCCCGGCCAAGGGCGGCCACACCTACCTGGTCTGGCCCGAGTCGGTGGCCTACTTCGGCACCCGCGGCCTGGTGAAAGTGCGCGGAACGGTCGACGGCGAGCCGTTCCGCAGTTCGTTCATGGCGCTGGGCGACGGCACGCACAAGCTTCCGGTCAACGCTGAGATTCGCAAGGCGATCGGCAAGGAAGCCGGCGACACGGTGACCGTCGTCCTGCTGGAACGGCTCGCTCGCTGACCACGGCCGGTGCGGACCGGGCAGTCCGGCTCAGCGAGCGGCCGTCCCGTTCTTGCGCTGATTGGCGTTGAAGCGCTTCTTCTTCTGCCGGTTCCCGCACGTGTTCATCTCGCACCATCGGCGGGTCCTGCTCTGGCTGGTGTCGAAGAACGCGGCCTGACACGTCGGCGACGCGCACAAGGCAAGCCGCCCGTCCCGCTCGCCGGAGAGGACGCTGACTGCGTCGGCGGCGATCACGCTGAGAGCGTCCTCGACCGACGCCGAGCCGAGCTGCCATCGCCGACTGCCTTCGGGCGTCAGGACCGCCGCCGCCCGGCCTCGCGTGCTGCAGTCGTTGATGACGCGGACTGCCTCCGCCGGGAGAGTTTCGCCGACCGCGGCGGCGGTCGCCGCGGCATGAATGGATTCCCGAAGTTCCCGGGCGTGTTCGAGCTGGGCGGCGGTGCAGGCGTCCACGGCCAGGCCGCTCACCGCAAGCCAGTCGGCCAGCCGCTGCGGGGTGGGAATGCGTTCCACCGGATCGCCGCGCCGTTCCGTCAACGTCGCCGTGAAGCTGGTCGCCAGCACCGTGCCGAGGCGGAAGTCGGGGAACTCAGTTGGCATGGAACCAGCTTAGCCGGTTGCTCGCCGCCCGGCCGCCGTGCTAGAACCGGCTTAGCTGGTTCTTCCATGGTCAGGAGGTCTCATGTCCCATCCTGCGAGCGACGTGCATCCGTTCCAGGCCCGCGCGCCGGAGGCTGATCTCGACGATCTGCGCGCCCGATTGGCCGCTGCGCGGCTGCCGGAGGCCGAGACGGTCCGGGGCGCCGCGCCGGGCCGGCACCGCTGGGACCAAGGAGTTCCGCTCGCCGACCTGGTCGAGGTGGTGGACTACTGGCGTACCGGGTACGACTGGCGGTCCTTCGAAGCGCGCCTCGACGAGATCGGCCAGTTCCGCACGACGATCGACGGCCTGGGCATCCACTTCCTGCATCGCCGGTCCGCGCGCGCCGACGCCACTCCGCTGCTTCTGACGCACGGGTGGCCAGGCAGCATCGCCGAGTTCGTCGACGTGGCGGGCGATCTGGCCGATCCGGAAGACGCCGGCGCTCCGGCGTTCCACGTCGTGGTTCCGTCGCTGCCCGGCTTCGGCTACAGCGACAAACCGGCGACGACCGGGTGGGGTACCGAAAAGATCGCGGCCGCTTGGGCGGAACTGATGGGGCGGCTCGGTTACCGCGCTTTCCTCGCGCACGGCGGCGACTGGGGCGGCAACATCACCACGGTGCTCGCCGGCCGGTTCCCCGAGCACGTGCTCGGCATCCACACCACGTTCGCGGAGGGGCCGCCCGGGCTGACCACGGACGGGCTGACCGACGTCGAGCGCGCGTGGACCGAGGAAACCCGCCATTTCTGGCGCCACCGCGCGGCGTATGCGAAGCAGCAGGCGACCCGGCCGCAGACCATCGGCTACTCCCTGGTCGACTCGCCGGCCGGATTGCTCGCCTGGATCCTCGACAAGTTCGCCGAATGGTCGGACACCGAAGACAGCCCGTTCGAGACGATCTCCCGGGACCGCATCCTCGACGACGTCACCCTGTACTGGCTGACGCGGACTGGCGCCTCGGCAGCCCGCATCTACTACGAAAGCCACAACTCGCTGGATCCGGAACTCCGCGTCGACGTCCCGTCCGCGATCACCGTCTACCCCCGCGACATCGAGAAGTATCCGCTTCCCTGGGCGCGGGAACGGTACCGGCGGATCGTCCGATGGCGGACGCCGGACCGGGGCGGGCATTTCCCGTCGCTGGAGGTCCCCGGGCACTTCGTCCAGGACTTGCGAGAGGGGCTCGGGGCGGTGCTCGCCGAGCGTCGGTGACCGCTGCATTCCGATGGCACCGCGCTACCCGGCAGCGGCGCCGGAGCGCGGTTCACAGCACGGCGAGCCGGTCGACCACCAGCGCCACCCGCTGCTCGGCGAGCTCCGGCGGGAGCCGTCCGGCCCGGCTCAGCGTGGCCAGCCCGTGCAATGCGGCCCAGAACACCTCGGTGAACAGTCCTGGATGGACCCCGTTCCCGGCGGCCTCGCCGAGGGTCTCCATCAGCGCCGCGAAGGCGTCCTTCAGCGGTTCCGGCGTTTCCTCCTCGGCGAACGCGAGTCCGCCGTCGAGCTGGAAGATCGCGTCGTAGACGGCCGGGTTGCGGGCGGCGAAGTCGAGGTAGGCGCGGGCCAATGCGGTGACCCGGGCGCGCGGGCCGTCGGCGGCCGAGGTCGCGGCCCGGACCGCGGCCGCCAATTCGCTCGCGCCCTCCAGCGCGACCGCGCCGATGATCTCTCGCTTGCCCCGGAAATGGCTGTAGAGAACGGGTTGGCTGTACTCGATGCGCTCGGCGAGCCGGCGGGTGGTGACCGCGTCCCAGCCCTGCTGTTCGGCGAGCTCGCGGGCCGTCGCCACGATGAGCCGCTCGCGATCCGCCTGTTCGCGCTGCTTGCGTTCTTGTACCGACATGACTGGAGTCTAGCACCGCTAGACAACCGAGCGGCAGTAGTACTAGCATCGCTTCATCACCTAGCATTGCTAGATCTTCTGGAGGGACACCATGCTCAGCACGCTCGAGGTCGGCACTGTCGTCATCGTCGGGATGATGGTGGGGGTCGAGTTCTCGGTCGCCTTCGTCATGAACCGCATCTTCAGCGCGCTTCCCGACGACAGCAATCAGGCCGCCCGTTCCCATGGCGGCCGGATGCTCGGCGCGGTCATGCCGTTCTGGTACTTCGGTTCGCTGCTGCTGACCGCGATCTGGGCGGTCGCCGGATGGGGCTCGGGCACCGGGCTGGTCGTGGCCGGCGCCGCCTTGCTGATCGTCAGCGTGGTCATGTCGGTGCTGCTGCTGGTCCCGATCAACAATCAGGGCAAGAAGTGGACCGCGCAGACCCGGCCGGCGGACTGGAAAGAGCAGATGAGCCGCTGGGACCGCTACCACTACGCCCGCGTTGCCGTCATTGTGGCCGCGTTCGTCTGCCTGGCCGCCGCCCTCGTCTGAGAGCGGTTTCGCTTGGTGCGACGCCGGTCCGCGACAACAACAGCCGCCGGAGCCAGGGGCCCCAGCGGTTCACCGGGCTCCGCCGGCCTCCAGCGCCGCCTCCCGAACCGCCGCCGCGACGCGGGCGACCGCGTCCGGCATCGGCTGCGGCAGCCGAGCGAGCAGGACCCGGCGCTGCTCCGACGGTCCGCCGCGGACCGGGAGGATCCGCACCCCGGGCGGGGCGACCGAGGCGAGCAGCCGCGAGACCGTCGTGATCCCGCAGCCCGCCGCGACAAGCTGGAGTTTCGCGAGCCAGTCGCGGGCGGTGTGGGCGATCACCGGCCGTTCGGCGAGGCCCGGCCACGCCCCCATCTGAAGTTCTTGCGCGGCTCCTGCGATCCAGCGCTGCCCGTGCAGGTCCGCGACGTCGAGGTATTCGCCGCGGGCTAGCGGATGAGTCGCCGGCACCGCGACGTGCAGGCTGCGCTCGGTGAGCACCTGCACCCGCAGTTCCGGGGTTTCGGTGTCCAGCGGCCGGTACGGGGGAGCGGCGGCGAGCACGGCGAGGTCGATCGTCCCGGCCCGCAGCGCGCGCACCAGAGCCGGGCTGCTGCCTTCGCGGCTGGTCACGACGATCGCCGGGTGCGTTTCCCGGAGCAGCGCCAGCGCGCGGGGGACGATGACCGCGCCGGCGGTGGCGAACCAGCCGAGCCGGACGTGGCCGGATTCCTCCGGCAAGCCAGCCAGTTCACGCGCGGTGGCGTCGATCTGGTCGATGACGTCGGCGGCGCGGCGCAGCACTATCCGGCCTGCCGCGGTCAGCCGGACGCCGTCGTGGCGCCGTTCGAGCAGTGCCGCACCGGCTGCCCGTTCGAGCGAGGCGATCTGCCGGGACACCGCGGACTGCGTGTACCCGAGCGCGGTGGCCGCCGCGGTGAGCGTGCCGCGTTCGGCGACCTCCCGGAACACCCGGAGAGCGACCAGTGACGCGTCGGTGAAGGCCATGACGTTTACGCATACCACGGTTGAGAATTTTTCGCTGTCTACATGAGCGAAAGCTGCTTACCGTGGAGACATGACACTGTTCCAGCCACCGTTCGGCCTCGCCGGTACTGCCGCCGAAGTCGTTGCCGGCATTGACCTTTCCGGCCGCCGCGCGGTAGTCACCGGCGGTTCGTCCACGCTCGTCGCCACCGGGATTCGCGTCGCACCGAAGCTGGCGGCGGGAGCATGAAGGTCGCCGTGGTCACCGGAGCGACCCAAGGGCTCGGCCTCGCTTTGGTCGAAGGTCTGGCGCAACGAATGAACGCGGAGGACACGGTGTACCTCACCGGCCGGGATTCCGGCCGCGTGCAGCAGGCCGTCGAAACACTGCCTGCCGGCGGCGCGCGAGTGCGCGGCGAGGTGTTCGATGTCTCGGTGCCGGACGCGGCGGCGCGATTCGCCGAACTGCTGTGCGAACGGCACGGCGGCGTCGACATCGTGTTCAACAACGCCGTGATGCGAGTCGGCCCCGACGACGACCCGCGCGAGATCGTCGAGGCGTACACCGAGGTGAACAACTTCGGCACCACTCGGGTGCTGCGTGCGTTCGCCCCGCTGCTGCGCGACGACGGCCGGCTGATCGTGGTCGCCAGCAGCCTCGGCCGGCTGCACCACCTGGCCCCGGTGCTGCACGACCGATTCGCCGCACTGTCCTCTCTGGACGAAGTGGACGAGCAGGTGTCCGCCTGGCGCGACGCGGTCCGCGACGGCAGCGCCCGTTCCGGCGCGTGGCCCGGGTTCGTCAACATCCCGTCGAAGATCGCCCAGGTCTCGGCCGTTCGGGCGCTCGCGTCCGAGCGCCGGGCGGAGGACGAGCGCCGCGGCATCCTGCTGGCGGCGGTCTGCCCGGGAATGATCAACACGCCGACCTCGGCGCTCTGGTGGGACGTCAGCACCGCGCAGACGCCCGCGCAGGCCGCGGTCCCGCTGGCGGATCTGGCACTGAACCCGGTCGACCCGGCGCACTACGGCGAACTGGTCCGGTTCGGCAAAGTCTTGCCGTGGTCTCCGTTCGACAGCTGACATCCCGCCCTCGAGGGCGTTCGCGCTACCGGCGGGCGCACACCGAATGCACCGCGGTGCCGAGTGCCCGGCGGTGCAGCCCGTCCAGCCGGTCCAGCACCGTCGCCGAACCGGCCGCCAGCGCCAGCTGGACGGTGCACCCGATCGGCTCGGCGCGGAAGCGGGCGGTGGACTTGAGCTGCGCCAGCAGTTCGGTGGTCAACCGGTCCAGCCGGATCCGGATCTGGCCCAGGTCGGGGCGGGTGGTCGGGGCCTGGTCCGGGTGCGCGGTCCAGCGGGCGAACAGGCCCCGCTGCACCGTCTTGCTCGCGGTGATCTGGTCTCGGAAGAAGGCCGCCGCCGCGTCCGGATCGAGCCCGAGTGCGGTGGCCTGCTTGCGCACCTGGTCGAGCACCTGCTGTTCGCGAGCCGGGTCGTCGATCGGCGACCCGGTGCCGAACTTCGCGGCAGCCACGTCGTCGCTGACTTGCAGCCGCTCGACGACGAGTCCGACCAGCGGGCCGAGCCTGCCGATGGCATGGCTCGCGGCGGGCGCGTACAGCGCCGAGGCAGGCGCGGCGATGGCCGGAGCGGCGGTCAAGGTGACGGTGGCGGCGACGGTCAGCGCGGCAACCGCGATGCCACGAGCTGTCTTGTTGCGTGCGTTCACTGGGGTGCCTCGCTTCTCCGGGCTCAGGCGTCGGGGGCGGCTCCGATTCTGCCGACAATCGCGGCCGCCTGGGTGGCGTTTGCCGAACTCGGGGTACTTCTGGTCCGCGAGACGGGCCGTTCTCTTTGCTAGCGTGGCCGGCATGGTGCAGAAGGCCAAGGGCCAGGTGTCGCAGGCGCGGGCGAGGCTGCTCTCGACAGCGACCCGGATCTTCTATGCCGAGGGCCTGCATTCGGTGGGGATCGACCGGCTCGTGGCGGAAGCGAAGGTCACCCGTGCCACCCTGTACCGGCATTTCCCGGGCAAGGAAGACCTGGTCGTCGCGTATCTGCGCGGCGTCTCCGAGATGGAGCGCGCGGGCATCGAGAAGATCCTGGCCGGAGACCTGCCGGCGGAGGACGCGCTGCGCGCGATCGCCGCGTCGATCGCGGAGAGCATCCAGTCCGCGCATTTCCGCGGCTGCGCGTTCCTCAACGCGGCGGCGGAGTATCCGGACCCGGCCCATCCGGTGCACAAAGCCGTTCTGGCACACCGGGAATGGTTCCTCCGCACGATCACGGACCTGCTCGCGAAGGCCGGCGAGACTTCGCCGGAGCCGGCCGGCCGGCATTTCGTGCTGCTGCGCGACGGCGCGATGGCGTCGGGCTGTCTCGCCGACCCGGCCCAGGTCGGCGAAACGTTCCTGCGGGGCATCGACAGCATCCTGCGGTTCCGCCTCGGCTCTTCGGCGAAGTAGCACAACTGCTGTTCGATGCGCCGGATCGCTGACCGGCTCGCCGCCTGAACATCGACGACCGCAGTTGGATACGACGGCGTCGGTCAGCGAGCGGTACGGCCGAGCGTCGCGTCGATCAGTTCATACGCCAGATCGAGCCGGACCCCGTCCGGGTTGGTGAGGTCTTCGTCCGCATACCAGGATTCGTCGGCCTCCGGATGCGGTCCGCAGACGCCTGCCCGCCCCTTGCCGTAGGGCGCGACGACCGCGGCGGCGGTCCCGTTGGGATAAGTCGCGAGGACGGTCGCGTCCGCGCCGTCGTCGAGCAGAAACGCCGGCCCGTCCTGGAAATACATGTGCCGTGGCTTGCCTTTCCAGGTCACCGGCACGACCGTGTCGCGTGCGTCCAGGACGGTCGCGTCCGGCGTGTCGGTGTACCCCCGGGTGTCGCCGGGCAGCAGCTCGAATCCCGGGTTGCGGCCGGCGAGATAGCCCCCGAAGCACAGGCCCAGATAGCAGCCTCCGCCGTGCACCCAGTCGCGGAGCGCCTTGGCGGAACCCTTCAGATCGCGCCACGTCGCGTCCAGGTCGGCTCCGCCGCCAGGCTGGACGTACAACTGCGCCGGCGCCAATGCGGACGCGGTCAGCGGAGTGCCAGTGCCCGGCCCCACATAGGCGACTTCGAATGGTTGCGGCGCCGTGTGCAACACCTCCGCCATGGTCGGGGCGCAGTCGGTGCAGCCCTGCGGTCCGTTGTAGATCAGCGCCAGCGGCTTACCGGTGGTCCGGGCCTGCGGCCGGGCAGGTGCTGGGTTGTCCGGGGGAGTGCAAGCGGCCAGCAGGGCGGCGGCCGGAAGGAGCCCGAAGAGCAGCCTGCGCCGGTCGACGAGGGCGCGGCGGCTGCCGGGGTTCGCGCCGGGTGCCGGTTCGTCTCCGCCGTGCTGTCCGGGCAGCAAGATCACGTTCCGACGGTACCAGGCGGGCCGGCCGGGCCGAGGTGTCACGGCTTCGGCGGAACTCCTAGCAGCCGCAGGTACATCTGCGTCAGGTCGGCGAGCAGTTGCTCCCGGCGTTCCGGATGCCGGGCCAGCACCGGCGCGAGAACGGCGACCAGGCCGCCGCCGCCCAGCGAAACGATTTCCGGGTCGGCGGCGGGGTCGGCCAGCCCGCGCTCGGCGAGCCGCCGGATGTAGCGGCCGCCGCGCTTGGTGGGCAGTTCGTGGATCTCCTCGCGGAGCTCCGCCATCGCGGGGTCGGCGATCGCCTGGTGGTCCAGGACGGTCAGGAAGGACAGGTTCTCCGCGTACGCGTCGAGGTACGCGGCGGTGGTCGCGGCGGCCACCGCCCACGGGTCGTCCGGGTCGAGACCGCTCAGCTCCTGGGCTTCGACCAGCTGGTCGCGTACCTGGCGCGCCAGGTGCGCGAAGACCTCTTCCTTGTCCGCGAAGTACACGTAGAAGGTCGCTCGCCCGACGCCGGCCTCGCGGGCGATGTCCGCGATGGTGGTCAGCGCGAACCCTTTCGTCTCGAACACGCGGCGCGCGGCGGCAAGCAGCGCGTGCCGCGTCGCGCTGTCGGCACGGTCGAGCTTCTCGCGCACCGCCCAGGTTCCGGATGCCATCCCCGGAGCATACCTATTGACGTTGACGTCAATGTCAAAGCACGATGAGGGCACGTCCCGTTCCCCGAGGAGCACGCCTTGCCTTCCGTTCTCATCGCCAACCGTGGCGAGATCGCCCTCCGCGTCCTGCGCGCCGCACGCGCCCTCGGCTGGCGCGCGGTCGCCGTGAAGGCCGCCGAAGAAGCCGACGGCCCGGTGCACCGGCTGGCCGACGAGGTGGTGGTGCTCGCAGGGGAACGGCCGTACCTGGACGCGGACCAGCTCGTCGCGGCGGCGGAACGCGCCGGATGCGAGCTGCTGCATCCCGGGTACGGCTTCCTGTCCGAAAGCGCGGCGCTGGCGGACGGGTGCGAGGCGCGCGGGATCCGGTTCGTCGGGCCGGAAGCAGCAGTACTGCGGACGTTCGGTGACAAAGGCGGCGCGCGGCAGCTGGCCGAGAAGCTCGGCGTGCCGGTCCTGCGAGCCTGCGCCGACGTCGACGCGGCGAGCGAGTTCCTGGCCGGCCTCGGCCCGGGGCGGGGCGTGATGGTGAAGGCGGTCGCGGGCGGCGGCGGACGCGGGATGCGGCGAGTGCTCGACCCGGCGAACCTGGCGGGCGCGATCGAACGGTGCCGGTCGGAGGCGTTGCGGGCGTTCGGCGACGACACCGTCTTCGTGGAAGAACTGGTCTCGCGGGCGAGGCACGTCGAGGTGCAGATTGTCGGCGACGGCACCGGAGCGGTCAGTCACGTCTGGGACCGGGAATGCAGCCTGCAGCGGCGGCAGCAGAAGGTGGTCGAGGTCGCGCCCGCGCGGACGGTGCCCGAGGCGTGCCGCGAGCGGTTGCGCGACGCCGCGGTCCGGATGACGGCCGCGGTTTCCTATCGCGGGTTGTGCACGGTGGAGTTCCTGGTCGACGCGGACGATCCGGCGCGGTTCGCGTTCCTGGAAGCGAATCCGCGGATCCAGGTCGAGCACACCGTCACCGAAGCGGTGACCGGGCTGGACCTGGTCGCCGCACAGTTGCGGATCGCGGCCGGCGCGACGCTGGCCGAACTCGGGCTGGCTCAGGACGCGATCCCGCCGGCACAAGGGACAGCGGTGCAGTGCCGCGTCAACGCGGAAGAGCTGCGCCCGGACGGAGCCGCGCACGCGACGGCCGGCCGGATCGAAGCGCTGGACCTGCCGGGCGGTCCGGGCGTGCGGGTCGACACGGCCGCGCACGCCGGTGAGGTCGTGACCACGGTCTACGACTCGTTGCTGGCGAAGATCATTACGCACGTTCCGTCCGCCGAGCTGGCGGCGGCGCTCGACGCCGCTCGGTCGGCAGTGGCCGAGGTGCGTGTCGAGGGCCTGCGGACGAACGTGGAATTCCTGCGGGAACTGCTCGCCCGCGAAGAAGTCCGGCAGGGCCGGGCAACGACGTCCTTTGTGGACGAACATCTCGCGGAACTGGTCCCGGTGCCCGCCCCGGCCGCCGCGGACGGTGCCGGGCTGGCGGCGGATTTCGCCGGCACGGTGGTGTTCGTGGCCGACCCGGGTGCCCGGGTGGCGGCCGGGGATCCGGTGGTCGTGCTGGAAGCGATGAAGATGGAGCATGTCCTCGCCGCGCCGTACCCCGGCGAGGTGCGGGCGGTCCGGATCGGTGTCGGCGACCTCGCGCGGGCTGGGCAGTCGCTCGTCGACCTGATCCCGGACGCCGATCCGGGCGAGGGAAACGCCGGGCGGGCCGAGCCAGACCCCGAGGAAGTGCGCCCGGACCTCGAAGAAGTGGTGCAGCGGCACCGGATCGGCCTCGACGAGGCACGGCCGGAAGCTGTCGCCAAGCGCCGCCGGAGCGGCCATCGCACCGCGCGGGAGAACATCGCGGATCTGTGCGACGACGGCAGCTTCCTGGAGTACGGCGCGCTGGTGATCGCCGCGCAGCGCCAGCGCCGGACGGAAGAGGACCTGATCGCCAACACCCCGGCCGACGGCATGGTCACCGGCATCGGCACCGTCAACGCCGAGCACGCCGGCGACGGACGGTGCGTCGTGCTGTCCTACGACTACACGGTGCTGGCCGGCACGCAGGGCTTCATGAACCACGAGAAGACCGACCGGATGCTGGATCTCGCTGCACGCCAGCAGCTTCCGGTCGTCCTGTTCGCCGAGGGCGGCGGCGGGCGGCCGGGCGACACCGACGTGGTCACCGCCGGCGGGCTCGATCTCGACACCTTCGCGGCGATGGGCCGGCTCAACGGGCTGGTGCCGACGGTCGGCATCGCGGCCGGCCGGTGCTTCGCCGGGAACGCCGCCCTGCTGGGCGTCTGCGACGTCGTGATCGCGACCGCGGACGCCACGATCGGCATGGGCGGTCCGGCGATGATCGAAGGCGGCGGCCTCGGCGTGTTCCGGCCAGAGGAGGTCGGCCCGGTTTCGGTGCAGGAACCGAACGGGGTGCTGGACCTGGTCGCCGCCGACGAGGCCGAGGCGGTGGACCTGGCGCGCCGCTACCTGTCCTACTTCCAGGGCGACCGTCGCGAGTGGACGGCACCGGACCAGCGACGGCTGCGGCACGTGGTGCCGGAGAACCGCGTCCGCGTCTACGACGTGCGGCGCGCGATCGAACTGCTCGCCGACGACGATTCGGTGCTGGAGCTGCGCCGCGGATTCGGCGCGGGGGTCGTGACCGCGCTGGTGCGCATCGAAGGCCGTCCGATGGGCCTGATCGCGAACAACCCCCGCCATCTCGGCGGCGCGATCGACGCCGACGCCGCGGACAAGACCGCCCGGTTCCTGCAGCTGTGCGACGCGCATGGCTTGCCGGTGGTTTCGCTGGTCGACACTCCGGGGTTCATGGTCGGCCCGGACGCCGAGCGGACCGCGACGGTGCGCAAGTTCGGCCGGATGTTCGTCGCGGGCGGTCATCTGGACGTGCCGATGGTGGGAGTCGTGCTGCGCAAGGCGTACGGGCTCGGCGCGATGGCGATGGTCGGCGGCGGGTTCCGGGTGCCGGCGGCGATGGTCGCGTGGCCGAGCGGTGAAGTCGGCGGGATGGGCCTGGAGGGCGCGGTGCGTCTCGGCTACCGCCGCGAACTCGACGCGATCGCCGACCACGGCGAGAAACAGCGCGAATTCGACCGGCTGCTCGCCGAGAGCTATCAGCGCGGCAAGGCGCTCGCCGCGGCGGCGGTGTTCGAAATGGACGACGTGATCGACCCGGCCGACACCCGCAGGTGGATCACCCGCGCGCTGCCGGGCGACCGCCCCGCCGGCCCGCGCAAGCGCATCGACACCTGGTGACGAAGGAGACCGACATGGACCTCGAGACCTACCTCGACGACGTCCGCGCCCGGCAGGCGCGGGTGCGGCCCGCGAACACCCCGGACCACGTCGTGCTGCCGCTCGGGGAACTGAGCTTGCCCGGGCACCTCGACCACTGGGCGCGGGTGCGGCCCGAGCAGGCCGCGATCGTCTACGAAGGCCGGGCGATCGCCTACCGTGAACTCGCCGGCCTGGTCGCGCGCGTAGCGGGATGGCTTGCCGCCGTGGGCGTACGGCCGGGCGACCGGGTCGCGGTGGACCTGCCGAACTGTCCGCAGTTCACGGTGGCGATGCTCGCGATCCTGCGGCTCGGTGCGGTGCACGTGCCGGTGAACCCGATGTTCCAGCACGCGGAGCTGGTCTACGAACTGGCCGACAGCGGGGCGAGTGTGCTGGTCGCGGCGGACTCCGTGCTGCCGGTGGTCGCTTCGGCGCTGCCGGAAACGCAGGTGCGGCGAGTCCTCGTCACGGCGCTCGGCGAACTGTCCGCCGCCGGTGGCCGGCCGGAGATCCCGGACGGGTTGGACTGCACGCCGTGGGCGGAAGCGGCCGCGCATGACCCGGCTCCGGAGCACCCCGCTGACCTGGACGCGCTCGCGGCGCTGAACTACACCGGCGGGACGACCGGCCTGCCGAAGGGCTGCCAGCACACCCAGCGGCACATGCTCTACACCGCCGCCACCTCCGCCGCGGCCACCGGCCATACGGTCGAAACCGGGTATGTGCCGCTGTGCTACCTGCCGATCTTCTGGATCGCCGGGGAAGACCTGGGGATTCTGAACCCGCTTGTGCTCGGCGGGACGTCGGCGCTGATGAGCCGCTGGGACGCCGAAGCGGCGCTGGCCGCGATCGAACAGCACGGCGTCACGTCGATGGTCGGCACCGTGGAGAACTACCTCGAACTGCTGGAACTGCCCGGCCTCGCGAAGCGTGACTTGTCGAGCCTGAGGATGCCGATGGCCGTGTCGTTCGTGCGGAAGCTGACTCAGGACGTGCGCGCCGCGTGGCTGGAAAAGGTCGGCGCTCACTCGATGCTGTGCGAGGCGGCGTACGGGATGACCGAGACACACACGTTCGACGCGACGCCGTACGGGATGTCGGACGAGGACAAGGACCTCCTGGCGGAACCGGTGTTCTGCGGAGTGCCGATGCCGGAGACGGAGATCGCCGTCGTCCGCTTCGGCACGCTGGACCCGCTGCCGCTGGGCGAGGCGGGCGAGATCGTGGTCCGCAGCCCGTCGGTGATGACTGGCTACTGGAACCGCCCCGACGCAACTGCCGCGCAGCTGGTCGAGGGCTGGCTGCACACCGGCGACAACGGGCGGCTCGACGAGGACGGCTGCCTGCACTACCTGGGCCGGGACAAGGACCTGATCAAGGTGAAGGGGATGAGCGTGTTCCCGGCGGAGGTGGAACTGCTGCTGGCCCGCCATCCCGCGGTCCGGACTGCCGCCGTGGTGCCTGCCGCGCATCCGGAGTGGGGCCAGGTGCCGGTGGCGTTCGTGAGCGTGACCGAGCCGGTGTCGGCGGCCGAGCTGCGCGCTTGGGCGAAGACGGCGATGGCGCCGTACAAGGTGCCGGTGGTGGAAGTCGTGACGGAATTCCCGATGACGGCGACCGGGAAGATCCGGAAGACCGAACTCGCCGATCGAGCGCAGCGGGTGGCGGACGGGAACTAATCCGTGCGGCGCCAGAGACGGACCGCGGTCGCGGCGGCCAGCGCAGGCGCGGCGACGGCGACCGCCCGCATGCCGCGCACGGGCAGTCCCGGACGCGGCTGCGGGGTGCCGGGCGGCACCGGCGGCGGGGTGAAGCGCAGCGTCGGACCAAGGTGATGCCAGCGATGCACTTCGAGGTGCATGATCCGCCAGCTGCCCGCCCAAACCGCCAGTTCGGCTCCCAGCAGCCACCACCACCGCGACCTGGAACCTGCCATGACTACGACTCTAGGCGCGTCCGGCAAAACTGGCCGGGGGACAGCACCGTCCCCCGGCCAGCTCCCGCTTCAGCGGACTGCCGTCAGCCCGCGCCCGCTCAGCGTGTCCCGATGGTCCGCCGGAACCACCGCCGAGCCGAGCGCCGTCCAGCACGACGGGCAGCAGTACTGCCGGAACACGACCGGCGGGTCCACGTAGTCCGCCGCGTTCGCCACGATCTGCGGGCCGGCGTCCGTGGCCGGACCCTCATAGACCGCTACCGCGAGATTCTCGTCGCCGTCCTTCTCGCCGAGAATCTCGTGGCAGTGCCCGCACGCGACCACCGTCCGCGTCCCGTCGACCGCCTCCACCAGGTTGTCGTCCACGCGCTTCTCCGACGCCGGGTCGGCCTTTCGGCCCTCCGGCACACGCAGCAACCGGGACCGTTCCTGCCGCTGCGCCCGCAGGCGCGCCCGCTCGTCGGCAGTCGCGGCCTCGTCCACCGAGGCGTCCGCGAGCACCACGCCGTAGACCTCCCGCGCCGCGGCCTCGGTGATCTTCTGTTCCCGGAGATCGTCCGCGACGGCTTGCGGGGCACGGCGCAACGGGTCCCCGTAGCCGCCGCCGCCCTGCCAGCTCATCACGAACACTTCTCCGGGCGCGAGGTAGCTGGACGCGTAGTTCTGCCCAGGCTCCAGAGAATCGCCGAGTTCAGACAGGTCGGCGGGGAGGGTGCCGGCGGCCAGCAACTCGGTGACCCGGCTGTTGCGGGCCAGGACGTCGAGCCCAGTGTTGCCCGGGTGCCCGCCGGCGAGGCCGCCGTTCTGCGACACCGCTTTGCCGTTCGACGCGAGCACGAGCCCCATCGGGACGCTGGTGCCGTGCGGGGTGATCGCGATCGACGCGCCGACGCCGCCGCGGTGCCGGCCAGGCCCGCCGGAGTCCGGCACCTCGCGCCGCCACAGGGCCAGCACCGGATAGAGGAACTCGGTCATCTCCACGTCCGGAATGCGGCCCATCGGGATGCAGAACAGCCCGCCGGTGTCGATGCCGTCGGCGTGCGGGCGCGCGCCGTACCCGCCGGACATCGGCTCCATGACGATGTTCAGGAACGGGGCGGGCCGCTCACCGCGTTCGTCGAGGCCGGCGATGACCGCGGTGTCCCAGGTGCCGCAACAGGTCGCCTGGACGTTCTTGCCTAGTTCGAGATCCCGGTCGAGCATCTGCGACAGGCATTCGGCGACCAGGTTCCCAGTGAGCCAGGCCGGTCCGATCGGGCCGCGGCCGACCGCGGCCGGGTAGGTCGCGTTGTTGAGCGTCCCTTCCTCGCTGACCAGGTCGAAGCAGCGCATCAGCCCGCCCGCGGACCACGGGATGTCACCGGCCAGGATCGGCAGCAGGGCGAGCATCACGCCGCCGCGCATCCCGGCGTAGGTGCAGTTCACCACGCCGGACTGCGGGTCGGTGCCGGTGAAGTCGAAGCTCAGGTGGTCGCCGGTTTTCGTGGTGGTGACGGTGATCTTGTGCAGGCCGCGGTCGCCCTCGTGGGACTGGTCCTGGTAGCCGGTCGCGCTCCAGCTGCCGTCCGGCAGTGCGCCGAGCTTGTCGCGCAGCCGCGTTTCCGCGTCGCTCATCATCCGTTTCATCACCGCCTTCACAGTGTCCGCGCCGTACTGCTCGATGAGCGCGTGCAGCCGTTCGCGGCCGACGTTGTTCGCGCCGATCTTGGCGCGCAGATCGAGCGCGACCAGCATTGGCACCCTCGACCGGCGCACCCAGACGTCGGCGATGTCGTTCTGCAGCTGGAAATCCCGGACCACCTTGACCGGCGGGGTGGGCAGCGATTCGGAGAACACGTCTTGCGCGGCGGGCGAGAACGAGCCGAGGCCGACGCCGCCGAGGTCCGGTTCGTGGCAGATCGCGCTGGTCCAGGCGAACAGCTGTCCATTGTGGAACACCGGCTGGTACACCATCACGTCGTTCTGGTGCAGGCCGCCGCCGACCCACGGGTCGTTGGTGAGGAACATGTCCCCTTCGGCGATGCCCGGATTGGCCGCCCGGTTGCGCAGCGTCCAGTAGATCGCCAGGTCGACCGCGCCGACCAGCATGGTGTTGTAGAGGCCGACTTGGACTTCCTGGCCGAGTTCGTCGGAAACCGCGAAGTCGAAGTCGTTGGCGTCGGTGACGATCGGCGAGCCGGACATGCGCTTGAGCGCCTCGCCCATCTCGTCGGTGACCGACCACAGCCGGTGCCGCACCACCTCGTAGGTGAGCGGGTCGAGGTTGTCGATCTGCTCCTGGGTGACGGTGTGTGTCGGCAGCGACGAGGGCAGCGAACGACGCAGCGCGTCCGGGTCGACGGGGCGGCTGGAGAACTGCTCCGAACCGAGGATGGGCATGCTCATGAGACGCTCCCGGCGGTGGTGCGGCGGATGATCAGGTTGCCGAGCGAGTCCACCGTCGCGGTGGTGCCGCCCGGGACGACGACGGTCGTGGTCGGGACCTCGACGATCGCCGGGCCGGTCAGCTGGTGGCCGGCGCGCAGCTTGCGGTAGTCGTAGACCGGGGTGTCGACGTAGCCGGCCGCGGCGTCGAGGCAGACCGGCCGCCGGCCCGCCACGGCTTCGGCGGGATCCGGTGCGCTCGCGGAGGGAACCGGCGGCAGCGCGGGGTTGAACGGCAGCACGCCGACGCCGCGGACGCGGAAGGTAATGGCCTGAATGCCTGCTTCGCGGAAGCCGGCGTCTTTGCCGTACAACGCCGCGTAACGCTCTTCGAACGCGGCGGCCGAGGCTTCGACGGCAGCCATGTCCAGCGCGCCGCCGGGGACCGGAGTGGTCACTTCGGCGAGCTGCATCGAGTAACGCATGTCGATCTCGCGGTACAACTTGACGGTGTCGAACCGGACGCCCTGGCGGTCGAGTCCTTCCCGGACCTGCTTCTCCAGATCGCGGAAGTTGCGCTCGGCTTGCGCCGGGTCGAACGGAACGACGGCGGGGTCGGACAGTTCGGCGGACAGCGCGATGTCCGACGATGCGAGGCCGTAGGCGGAGAACGCGGAGGCGACCGGTCCGAGCGGGACCACCACCTCGTCCACCCCGACCTCGGCGGCATACCGGGCGCAGTGCGCTGGGCCCGCTCCGCCGAAGGCGTACAGCACGAAGTCGCGCGGATCGTGTCCCGCTTCGACGACGGTCTTGCGCAGCAGGTCGCCGGTCTGGGCGTTCTGCACGGCGTAGATCGCCGCGGCGGCCTCCTCGACCGAGAGGCCGAGCGGCTTGGCGATCTGGGTGTCGATCGCTTGCCGCGCCAGGTCTTTCGACAGCGGCTTGCGGCCGCCGAGGAGTCCCTTTTCCGGCAGGATGCCGAGCACGAGGTTCGCGTCGGTGTTGGTCGGTTCCGAGCCGCCGTTGCCGTAGCAGGCCGGACCAGGGACGGCCTGCGCGCTGCGCGGCCCGATCCGCAGGTTGCCGCCCGCGTCGAGCCAGGCGATCGCGCCGCCGCCCGAGCCGATCGCGTCGACCCGCAGAGTGGGCACGTTGATCGGGTGGTGGTTGATCACCGTGGTCGTGTCGCGCACCGGTTCTCCGTCGACCACCAGGCCGGCCAGGAAAGTGGTGCCGCCGACGTCGGTGGAGATGATGTTGCGGTGGCCCAGCTGGCGGCCGAGCGCCACCGACCCGACCGCGCCGCCGGTCAGGACGGACCCGACCGTGCTGATCGCGGTGGCCGGGGCTTCCTTCGCCGCGACCGCGCCGCCGTTGCTCTGCATCACCAGCAGCGGCCCGGACAGCCGGTTGTCTCGCAGCTGGTTTTCCAGCGTGGTCAGGTAATCGCGGAGGCCGGGGCCGATCTGCGTGCTCATGATCGTGGTCGCGTTGCGGGCGAACTCCCGGATCCGCGGGCTCACTTCCGACGACACCGCCACGAAGACGCCCGGGTCCTGTTCGGCGACCAGCTCCCGCAGCCGCCGCTCGTGCACCGGGTTGCGGAACGCCCACAGCAGCGAGACCGCGATCGCGCGGACTCCGTCGGCGAGCAGCGCGGCGATCGCGGCGCGCGCCTCGTCCTCGTCGAGCCCGACGACGATCCGGCCGTCGCGATCGATCCGCTCGGTGACTTCCAGTGCGTGCCGTTTCGGCAGCAGCGTGTGGTTTTTGGCCTGGTCCAGCACGTTCTGCAGCTCGTGCGGAGACCGGCCGAGGTAGCGGCCCTCGACGTTCATGATGAAGATCGAGTCGCGGTGGCCCTTGGTGGTCAGGAAGCCGACGGGCGGCACGTTGCCCATCACCAGCGCGTTGAGCGACGAGGTGGTGCCGTGCGCGATGTGGTGAGTTTCGGCCAGCATCTCCGGCAGCGTCTTGTCCAGCTGCTCGGCCAGCAGTTCCAGCACGTCCAGGACGCCCCGGGAGTAGTCCGGCGGGGTGGACGGGGACTTCGCCGCGAGAACGGTCCCCGCGTCGTCGTCCAGGACGGCATCGGTGAACGTGCCGCCTACGTCCACGCCGATGACATACGCCATGACTCACGCTCCTTTGCGCGGAAAACGGTCGCAGGGGAGCCGGCGAGAGGGCAAGACGCCCAGGCTCCGCGAGTGGTTACGGGGCCGTAGACTATTGAACGTTTGAGTTTGAAGTCAAGGGTCCGGGCCGTTGACTTTTGTCGAATACGTTGAATAGTCTACGGCGACGTAACCAACCGGGAAATGGGAGGTCAGGATGCATGTACGCCGCGCCGCGGTGCTCGGCGGAGGCCCCGGCGGCCTCTACGCGGCACGTCTGCTGAAGTTGGCCCAGCCGTCCTGTGAGGTGGTCGTTCACGAGCAGGGCGAACCCGGCACCACATTCGGGTTCGGGGTCGGGCTGGCCGCGGGCACGCAACGCAAACTGGAGGCGGCGGACGCGGACACGCTCCACGACATCCTCGGCGCCGGATGCCGGCACGACATGACGATGGCGGTGAGCGGCCGGCAGGTCCGGGTCCGCAACGACCGGCTGATCGGCATCGCCCGGACGGAGCTGCTCGCGATCCTGCAGCGGCACGCCGAGAAGGCGGGCGTGCGCATCGAGTACGGGGCGCGGCGCACGGCCGCGGAGCTCGACGCGGACCTCGTGATCGCCGCGGACGGGATCAGCAGCGCCACCCGGGGGGCGGGGGAGTTCGGCGAGAGCGTCGACGTCGGGCGCGGCCTGTTCCTCTGGTGCGGAGCGGATTTCGCGCTGCCGGACGCGTTGTTCGCCCCGGTCGAGACCGAGCACGGCGTGTTCGTGACGCACGCGTACCCGTACGCAGGCGGCCGCAGCACCTTCCTGATCGAGACAGACGAGGAGACCTGGCAGCGTGCTGGCTTCGACCGGTCGACCGAAGCGACTCCACCGGACGCATCAGACGCGGTTTCGCTGAACTGGCTGCAGGACGTGTTCGCCGAGCAGCTGCGCGGGAGTTCGCTGATCGGCAACCGGACCCGCTGGACGCGGTTTCGCACCGTGCGCTGCGACCGCTGGTCGGACGGGCGCACGGTCCTGCTCGGCGATGCCGCGCACACCGCGCACTTCTCCATCGGATCGGGCACCAAGCTCGCCATGGAAGACGCGATCGGCCTGGTCGAAGCTCTGCGCGAGGAACCGGACGCGGAGGCGGCCTTCTCGCGGTACGAGACGGTGCGCCGGCCTGCTGTCGAGCGGCTGCAGGAGCTAGCGCGGCGCAGCCGGCTGTGGTGGGAGTCCTTTCCGTCCCGGCTTGACATTCCGGTCGAACAGCTCATGGTCGCTTACATGACCAGAGCCGGGAACGTTCCGCTGGACCGCTTCGCGGACAGCAGCCCGGACGTGGTCGCCGCGGCGTCGGCGCACTACGCGTCCGCACCGCCGCCGACCGCCGATCCGGTCGGCTGGGTGCTGCAACAACCGTTGCGGCACCGGGGAACCGAGTTCAGTCGGCGGGTGGTCGCGACCGTGCCCGACGAGCTCGCGATCACCGTCTTCGACGCGGCCGTGGCCGATCCGTGGAACGAGGCGGGGGACGCGGTCGTCGCGCAGGCGCGGCGAAGCGGCGCGGACGTCTTCCGGTTCCGCGGCCCCGCCGCCCGGCCGGACGTGCTGACGCGGCTGGACCTGGCCGAGCGAGTGCGTACGGAGGTGGGCGGACTGGTCATTGTGGACGGTCCGGAGAGCCTGCGCGCCGATCTCGCGGCCGGTCTGCTCAGCGGCCGCTGCGACCTTGTCTCGTTCACCGGCTGAGCCGATGTCTTTACCAGGAGGTGGCATGAACAGCAGCCGGTGGGGCGACCGGGTCGTGGCCTACCCCGAGGACGCGGCCCGCCGCTACCGGTCGGCCGGATTATGGGGAGAGCGGACCATCGCGGACGAACTGCACGCGGTGGCGCTCGCCCATCCGGACCGGGACGCGGTGGTCGCGCTCGACGGGCGGCTCAGCTACGCCGAACTCGACGAGCGCACCGATCGCCTCGCCGCCGGTCTTGCCGGACTCGGCCTGGTGCCCGGCGACCCGGTGCTGTTCCAGGTCACGAACCGGCTGGGCGCGATCGTCGCCTGGTACGGCGTGCTGAAAGCCGGGCTGGTGCCGGTGTGCACGCTGGCCGCGCACCGCGGGCACGAGATCGGCGAGATCAGCCGGCGCGTGGGCGCGGTGGCGCACCTGGTGGAGGCAGGTGCCCGCAGGTTCGATCTGGTCGGGTTCGCGGTGGAACAGCGGCGAGACCACCCGACCTTGACGCACGTGCTGGTCTTGGGCGGAGACTCGGACAGTGCCGGGATTGCGGTCGAATCGCTCGGCGACGGGATCGGCCCGCGGGCGGCCCGGGCGACCGTCGAAGGGATCCAGCGCGGCATCGGACCCGACGACGTCGCGGTCTTCCAGCTGTCCGGCGGAACTACCGGGGTGCCGAAGGTGATCCCGCGGTTGCACGCCGAATACTGGTACAACGCGGTTGAGTACGCGCGCTCGTGGGGGTGGACGCCGGAAACCCGGGTCGCCCACCTGATTCCAGTCATTCACAACGCGGGGATCGTGTGCGCGGTGCACGGGCCGCACAGCGTTGGCGCCTGCCTGATACTGGGCACGGCGGACCTGGACACCTCCTTGCCGCTGATGGCGGAGGAGCAGGCCACACACGTTCTCCTGGGCCACGGCCATTTCAAGGCCGTCGAGCGACCGGAGTTCGCGGCCGCGACTCGATCGACGAGTCAGGTCGTGCTCTCCGGCACGAAGGTGCCGGCCGTGCTCTTCGCCGAGCTGGAACGCCGGGGACTCTGGTCGGGCCAGCTGTTCGGAATGGGCGAGGGATTCTTCGCCAGGACCCGGCCGGGTGCGCCGCGCGAGGCTCGGGCGGACACAGTCGGCACGCCGCTGTCCGAGATGGACGAGGTCCGGATCCTTGACCCGGGGACCGAGGACGAACTGCCCGCTGGAGAGGTCGGCGAATTGTGCTGCCGAGGTCCGTACACCCTTCGCGGATATTTCGATGCCGCGGAGCACAATGCACGCGCCTTCACCTCCGACGGGTTCTACCGAACCGGCGATCTCGCCTCGTTGCGGGAGATCGGGGGAGAGCGGTACCTGACGATCGAAGGCCGGATCAAGGACCTGATCAACCGCGGGGGAGAGAAGATCAACGCCGAGGAGGTGGAGTCGCTGCTGCTCCGCCACCCCGGTATCGCCGCCGCCGCAGTCGTCGCCATGCCGGACCCGCGGCTCGGTGAACGTAGCTGCGCCTACCTGGTCGTGCGCGGCGAGCCGCTCGCGCTGGCCGACGTCCAGCGCCACTTCGCCAGCTTGGACGTGGCGAAGTTCAAATGGCCGGAACGCGTCGAACTGCTCGCCGAAATGCCCCGCACTCTCGTCGGGAAAATGGACAAGAAGCGGCTGCACGCGGAAATCGCCGAAAAGGTCGCCGCCGAACTCAGCTCTGGAGGAACACTGTGACCGTCCATCGCATCGGACTCGTCGTCCCCAGCTCGAATGTCACGGTGGAAACGGAGGTCCCGGCGTTGCTCGGCCGGCATGCCGAAGCGCGGTTCTCCTTCCACTCCAGCCGGATGCGGATGCATCAGGTGTCGCCGGAAGAGCTGCGCGCGATGAACGCGCAGCGCGAACGGTGCATCGACGAGCTGGCGGACGCGAGTGTGGACGCCTTGCTCTACGCCTGCCTGGTCGCGCTCATGGCGCAGGGACCGGGCGAGCACCAGCGCACCGAAGCCGCTGTTGTCAAGCAGTTGGCGAACGCCGGCCAACATCCGGCGGTGCTCTCCAGCGCGGGCGCGCTGGTGGAGGGGCTCGCCGCGCTCGGCGCTCGCCGGATCGCCCTGGTCACGCCGTATTTGCGGCCGCTGGCGGAACAGGTCGTCGGGTATCTCGAATCCGAGGGACTGGAGGTGCGGGACTGGGCCGCGCTCGAAGTGGGCGACAACGCCGAGGTCGGCTGCATTCCAGGCGAGCGGGTGATGGCGGCCGCGCGCGGGCTGAATCTTGACGGCGTGGACGCGCTCGTCATTTCCGCGTGCGTGCAGATGCCGTCGCTGAACCTGGTCGGACCGGCCGAGGCCGAGTTCGGCGTCCCGGTCCTGTCCGCGGCGACCGCGGGCGCGTTCACGCTGCTGCGGCACCTCGGCCTGGCCACGGAGCTGCCCGGGGCGGGCAGCCTGCTGGCCGCGGCGCGCTGAGTGGTTGTCGCCTACGTCAAACTATTGACGTGCGCGTCAAGGCAACGGTAGCGTTGCCCTGCAACGAGATTCGATCTACCCAGGAGGTTGGCCATGACGGAGCTGGACCATCGGGTGCGGGGCGTCGACCACGTGGCGTTCCCGACCTTCGACCCCGCGGCGACGGTGCGCTTCTACCGGGATGTGCTCGGCTTCCCGGTCGTGCACTCGATCTGCGCGGCTGGCTGGGGCCCGGAGGACCACCCGGACTTCATCCACTTCTTCTTCGACATCGGCAACGGCGACCGGATCGCGTTCTTCTACTACTTCGGCGCGCACCGCGAGATCGCCGGCGCGCCGGGCGCGAAGGGCGACGTCTACGCGCGCTTCGGCGAGGACGTGCCGGAGTTCTTCGTGCGGTCCCGGCACCTGGCGATCCACGTCGAGAGCGAGGAGGACCTGCTCGAGTACCGCCGCCGGCTGGACGTCAGCGACTGGCCGGTGGAGATGCAGGTCCAGCACGAGACCATCGAGTCGATCTACACCCACGACCCCAACGGCTACATGTTCGAGATCACCCGCGCGATGCGCCCGGTGACGCCGCAGGAAGACCTCGACGCGAGCCTGACGATCGACGCGCTGCTGGACGT
The DNA here is from genome assembly GCF_000383915.1 of Amycolatopsis benzoatilytica AK 16/65. Taxonomy (NCBI): domain Bacteria; kingdom Bacillati; phylum Actinomycetota; class Actinomycetes; order Pseudonocardiales; family Pseudonocardiaceae; genus Amycolatopsis; species Amycolatopsis benzoatilytica. The sequence goes on along the minus strand of NZ_KB912942.1, from coordinate 2,616,240 downwards.
CGTGGCCGAGCCGGAGCCGACGTTCGGCAAGCTGCTGGCGCGCAAGGCGGAGCTGATCGTGGACCGCGCTGCCGAGTGGGAGCTGGCCCGGAACTCGCAGGAGGCCGGGCGGTGACCAAGCTCTACGTCCTCGACGTCCCGGAGAACACCCCGGTCGTGAAGGTCGCCGCCGAGGACCCGGCGGTCACCGTCGACCGGATCGGCCCGTACTTCGAGGTGAGCGCGGAGGGCCCGATTGTGGTCGACCGGCGGGCGACCGGCTGCCGGCACGCGGTCTGGTACAGCGCCATCGCCGGGGTTTCCCGCGGCAGCCAGATCACCCAGCACGACAAGAACGCGCTGCGCGTGGAGCGGATATGACGGGCGTCGAACGCCTGGGCGCGGGCCGGTACCTCGCGGCCGGGCAGCGTCCGGACAACTCGCTCACGACCTTGCACGAACTGTCCACCGAGGACGGTTCGACGGTGCGCGGCGCACTGTCCACGGTGCCGGGGGCGACCACGGTGGTCTGCTTGATGCACCCTCGCCAGGACCTCACGCACCATCCGCTCGTGCCGCTGCTGCTGCGGGCAGGGGCCGCGGTCTGGACTCAGCACACCCGGTCGGTCAACAACGACCTCGCCCTGGTGCACGAACAGGCGCTGCTGGACGTCGCCGCCGGGATGATGTTCTTGCGGGAGCGGGATTTCCGGGCGATCGTCACGCTCGGACACTCCGGTGGCGGAACTCTCTACGCCTTCTACCACGAGCAAGCCGGGCTGCCCGCCGCCGAGCGGATCGCGCTCGCCCCCGGCGGCCGCCCGGTCCCCCTCCCCGAAACGGAGATGCCGCTGCCTGACGGCGCGATCTTCCTCGCGCCGCATCCCGGCCAGGGCAAGCTCCTGCTCGCCTGCATCGACCCGTCCGTCGCCGACGAGCGCGATCCGCTCTCGGTGGTACCGGACCTCGACCCGTTCAGCCCGGCCAACGGGTTCGCGGAGCCGCCCGCGAGTTCCTCGTACTCGCCCGAGTTCCTGGCCCGCTATCGCGCGGCGCAGCGCGATCGGGTCGCGAGGATCGACGCGGTCGCCCGGGAACACCTGGCTCGCGCCGGAGAATCCCGCGCATCCTTCACAAAGAGCCGCGACGCGGTCGACCGCCGTCGTTCGCTGGCACCGCGGATCATGGCGGTGTACCGCACCGACGCCGATCCTCGGACCGTCGACCTTGCCCTCGACCCGAGCGAGCGCCCGTACGGGTCGCTGTTCGGCAAGCGGCCCGACCTCATCAACTACGGACAGGTCGGCTTCGGCCGGGTCACCACGCCCGAAGCCTGGCTGTCCACCTGGTCCGGGCTGAGCTCCAACGCCGACTTCGTCCGCTGCGCGCCGCGAGTCGCGGCTCCGACGCTGTTCGTCGAAGTCACTGGCGATCAGGCCGCGTTCCCCGCCGATTCCCGCGCGATGATCAGCGCGCTCGGTGCTGACGACCTCACCGCGGTCGCGGTGCGCGGTCTGCACTTCGGCGGGCCGATCGGCGACGGCGAGCCCACCGGCAACGAGCTGGCGGCCGCCGAAATCGTCAGCTGGCTGGCCAAACGCTACGAACTCGCTTGACCCAACCCGGCTCGACTGTCCATTGCGGACCACTGGAAAGGCAACGCCGCCATGTCCATGCCCTCGTCCCCGCCGCCGACCCGCACCCCCGCGAGCGTGCTGCTGCTCTGCCTCGCCTGCATGACCCTGGAAGGCTACGACGTCATCGCCTACGGCGCGGCGTTGCCGGCGATGCTCGCCGACCGAACCTGGCACCTCGGCATCGGGCAGGCGAGCCTGCTCGGAACTCTCACCCCGATCGGGATGCTCGCCGGCGCCCTGCTTGTCGGCGTCCTGACCGATCTCGTCGGCCGGCGTCGGCTCGTGCTGGCCAGCGTCGCGCTGTTCTCGGCGGCGATGCTGCTGTGCGCGGCGGTGCCGAGCGTTCCGTTGTTCGCGATCGGCCGGGTCCTGGTCGGGCTCGGCGTCGGCGGCGTCCTGCCTTCGATCGCCGCGCTGGTCTACGAATATTCGCCGCAGGGGCGGCGCAATCTGAACACCGCGCTGGCGTTCGCCGGTGTCGGGCTCGGCGGTGCCCTCGCCGCGATCGTGGCGGCGACCGCAGTCCCTGGATTCGGTTTCCGAGCCGAGTACCTGATCGGCGGCCTGGGCGCGCTGGCGGTGCTCCCGGTGGCGTTTCGCTCGCTGCCCGAATCACGGGTCTTCCTCGCGGGTCAGCAGGAGCCGGCCAAGCCCCGGTTCGCCGTGTTGTTCGCGCGGGCGCACTTGGTCGCCACCGTGCTGTTCTGCCTGACCACCTTCGCGTCGCTCCTGGTGCTCTTCGGCCTGTACACCTGGCTGCCGCAGCTGATGCGGTCCGCGGGCTACCAGCTGGGCTCCGCGCTGGGCTTCCTGATCGTGCTCAACCTCGGCACCGCGGTCGGCCCGCTGCTCGTGGGCCGCCTCGCCGACCGCATCGGATCGCAGCGCGCGATCGCGGGGTCGTTCCTGCTCGCCGTCGTGGGCATCTCGGTGCTGAGCTACCCCTTGCCGACCATGGTCCTCTACGTCGCCGTGGTCCTGGCCGGAGTCGGTACCGTGGGCACGCAGATTCTGATCAACGTGTTCGTGGCGAGCCGGTACCCGGTGCACACGCGCGCCACCGCGGTCGGGCTGACGCTGTCGGTCGGCCGGCTGGGCGGAATCCTCGGGCCGCTCTACGGCGGCGCACTGCTCTCCGCGCACCTGCCCACCGCGATGCTCTTCTACGGGTTCGCGATCCCGGCCCTTGCTGGTGCGGTGCTGGTCGTGCTCGTGCCGCGCGCGCGAGCGGCCGCTTCGACGGTCCCGGAGCAGCCGGGCCTTACGATCAGCTCATGAGCGGCAACGGGTCCGGACGCAAACGCAGCACGGCGAGCACGGCGCGCCGGGAACTGGTCGAGAACGAGCTGTACGAGCACGCCACCAGGCTGTTCGCCGAGCGCGGCTTCGCCGGGACCAGCCTGCAGGATGTCGCGGACGCGATGGGGATGACCCGTCCCGCGCTCTACTACTACGTCAAGAGCAAGGACGAGCTGCTCGCGAAGCTGGTCACCGAGGTGACCAGCGGCCCGCTGGACGAGTTGAAGGAACTCGCCGCCCGCGGGCTCGACCCGCTCGCCACCCTGCGCGGGATCGTCGAGGTGCTGGTCGGGCGCCGGGCGTCGCAGCCGGAACGGTTCCGGTTGCTGGTCCGCTCGGAAGCCGAACTGCCGGAAGAACTGTCCGACGCCTACGACCAGGGCCGCCGGGCAGTCTTGAAGACCATCGCCGGCGTGATCGAAGGCGGGGTGCGCGGCGGTCAGTTCCGGCCGGTCGACGCGCGCGTCGCGGCGCTGGGCGTGCTCGGCATGTGCAACTGGGTCGCCTGGTGGTTCGCCCCCGGCGGCCGCGATTCCGCGGCCGGGGTGACCGAGCAGCTCGCCGACATGGCCGTCGGCGCCCTGCAACGGTCCGAGCACCGCGCCGTCGAGGACGAAAGCCCCGCCGCGGCACTGAAACTTCTGCGCCAGGACATCGATCGCCTGGAGCGGATTCTCGACCGTTAGCGGCGCGACTCCATTGCGGGCTCAGGCTGGGTATTACGCAGGGGGCCGGCGGTCGCCCGCCGGCCCCCTGCGTCCTCCCCCGACACCTCAGTTGATGAGCTGCCGTCCAAAGTAAACTGAGATGTACGGCCGTTGTCAACTGGCATGGACGAGCTGGCCGGTGCGCATGCCACCGCAGCTGACGGCCGGCGGTAGGATGTCGCCCATGTCCGAAGCCGAAGGGGTGCTGGCCGCGCGGGTCGACCATCTGTTCCGCACGGTGCGGGCGGACGACGGCAGCGAGTACACCTTCGAGGAGGTCGCCGAGGCGATCCGGGGCAAGGGCGGGCCGACGATCTCGGCCACCTACCTCTGGCAGCTGCGCAAGGGCGTGCGGGACAACCCGACGAAGCGGCACGTGGAGGCGCTGGCAGGGTTCTTCGGCGTTCCGCCCGCGTACTTCTTCGACGACGCCGAAGCAGCCCGGATCGACGCGGAACTGGTGCTGCTCAACGCATTGCGGGACGCTCCGGTGCGGCAGCTCGCGCTGCGCGCCCGGGGACTGTCGGAGAAGAGCCTCGCCACCATCGCCGACATGGTCGAGCGCGTGCGCGAGCTCGAAGGACTGCCGCAGGCGGACGGCCAGTCGTGAACCCGCGCCGCCTGCGAAAGCTGTTGCGCGGCCTGGACGTCCCGGTGCCGTTCGAGGTCGGGGCCTTCGCCGAGAGGATCGCGGCACGGCGCGGCCGCCCGATCCGTCTCCTGCCGAGCGCGGGACTCACCGGGGTGTGCGGACTCTGGATCGCCACCGAGGCGGCCGACCTCGTGTTCTACGAAAAGGACACCACCCCGGCCCATCAGGAGCACATCGTCCTGCACGAGCTGAGCCATGTGCTGTGCGACCACTATCCGGTGTCCGCGGATCTCGCCGCGCACGCCGAAGACCTGCTGCCGAGCCTCTCTCCCGCGCTGGTGCGCCGGGTGCTGGGACGGGCCGGGTACTCCACCGAAGAGGAGCGCGAAGCGGAGATGCTGGCCACGCTGATCCGCCAGCGCGTCCACACCGGCACGACGCTGGCCGACCGGCTTCGCTCCGCCTTCGACGGTTTGCATGGGTGAGCTGCTGATCCGCTACCTGCCGCCGGTCGCGGCGTGGCTGCTGGTGCTCGTCTGGCGCAGCCAGGACGACGCGATCCGCCGGTTGTGGCTGGGGCTCGCGGTGTCGCTGACCGTGCTGACCCCGGCCGGGCAGTCGGCAGTGGCGGCGGTGACCGGGGAGCACGACTTCGTGCGGCTGCTCGGACACGCCGGCATGGTGCTCGTCGCGTGGTCGGCGCACGACTTCCTGGCACATCTCAACGGCCTGCGCCGGAGCCGCTGGAGCAAGTGGTGGACGGCGGGCATGTTCGCGGTGATGTGCGTGCTGTTCGCGCTGAAGCCGAACCTGCTGCCGCAGTCGCCGTGGGTGTTCGAGTACTGGGTCGCCTACCTGCTGACGCTGACGCCCGCGTTCGGCAACGTCATCCGGCTCGGCCTCCGCTTCGCCCGTGCCACCTCGGACCGTGCGTTGCGCGTGGGCCTGCACCTGATCGTGAGCGGCACGGCGCTGGCGCTGGTCTACCTGGTGAACCGCGTCGTCCGGGTCGGCGCGGGCCGGTTCGATTACCAGTACCGGCTCGGGTACCAGTTCTGGGTGAGCGCGGTGGCGCCCAATGCGGCGCACGCCTTGGTGCTGCTCGGCGCCGCGATCCCAGCGGTGGCCGCGTGGCGGCGGCGCTATCGCCAGTACACCCAGTTGCGTCCGCTCTGGCAGCTGCTGGCGGCCGCCGAACCCTCGATCGCGCTGAATCCACGCGTCGGCTGGTGGAACATGCGGCTGCGGGTGTACCGGCGGGTGATCGAGATCCGGGACGGGCTGCTCGACCTGCAGCCGTATCGGGACGCGGACGTCGCGGGAGCGGCCCGGGAACGGGCGGCCGGCCCGGCGGAGGTCGAGGCCGCGGTCATCGCCGCCGCGATCGAGGCTCGCGCCGGGGGAGTCGAACCGGCCCGGACCGAACCGGTCGCCGGCGGACCGGACCTGGCGAGCGACACCGCGTTCCTGTGCGAGGTCGCGGAAGAGATGGCGTCCGTCGGCGGATTCTCCCGTCAGGCGAAATGCCGCACTGTCGCCGAGTCGCCGGATTCGTAGGGCTGCCATCGGGCGTCGGCGGGCTTCCCGGTCGCGACGAACCCGGCAACCGCGCGCGAGAACGTCGCGGCGAGGTCGCGGGCGTGCGCGGTCGGCGTGCCGAGCATCGGGCTGTCCGGGTAGGCGTCGAGGGTGTCGAAGAAGAACGGCAGTTCCGCGCAATGGGCTGAGCCGAGCCGCGAAGGGTCAGGCGTCGGCTGGTAGTCGAATTGGTAGACATAGGCGGATGCGAGCTGCCCGGCGATGGCGAGGGTGCCCTCGCGGAAGAGCGAGCCCGTCTCCACCACGGTCAGCACCTCGCTGGGTGCGGCTCCCGGCATCCGAGCGGCGGCGTCGGCGTACCGTCCGTCGGTCACCAGCTGGCGGGCTTGCTCGGCGGTGATCGCCTTTACTCGCGGGTCGAAAGCGAAGAAGGCGGTCATTTCGTCCCGCGTGGTACCGGTGAGCCAGCCTTTACCGTTCAGCCGACCGGCGGCCAGCGCTTCCTGCCAGGACATCGGAATGCCAGCTCCGCCGAGAACGGGGTAGAGCGGCGGGGCCACGTTGCCTGGTCGCGCCAGTTCGCCGGCGAGCTGTCCGTAGGCGGTCAGCAGCCGCTGCACCGGGACGGTGCGCAGTCCGGCGAGAAGGTCCAGACTGCCGGTCAGGCCAAGGATTTCGAGGAAGCGGCGTGAGTGCTCGGCGGCGTCGCCGGGGTCCTGTGGGGCCAGCCCGAACGGGCCGCTCTGGGCGATGACTCGCCGGATCCGCGTGCCGGTGGCCGGTGCGGCGGCGAGATACGCGGCGGAGAACGCACCGGCGGACTGGCCGCCGACGGTAACCGACTCCGGATCCCCGCCGAAGCCGGCGATGTTGCGCGCAACCCATTCCACGACCGCGACCTGGTCCTGCACACCGAGGTTGTCGACGCCCAGCTCCGGCAGATGCAGGAAACCCAGCGGTCCGAGCCGGTAGTTGGCGGTGACGACGACGATCTCCGCGGCCGCGGCGAGGTTCCGGCCGTCGTACCAGTCCCAGCCGCCGGAGCCGCTGGTGAATCCGCCGCCGTGGAACCACACGAGCACCGGCAGCGGCCGCGCGCTGGGCAGGTGCGGCGTCCACACGTTGACAGTCAGCGAGTTCTCCTCGGCCGAGTCCGGGGTCCGCGGTCCCATGACTGCCTCCAACCGCGATGCGCTCTGCGGGACGGACGGGCCGGGCCGGGAGGCATCGCGCGGGCCGGACCACTTGGGGTGCGGCTGAGGAGCGGCGAATCGCAGTTCAGCCGTTGGGGACGCGGCGTACGGGATGCCCCGGAACGCGGCGACCCCGTCCTCCACGATGCCCCGGACAGCCCCCGATTCGGTCTCCACGAGCGGGCGGTTCGTCATCGGCGCTTCCTTCCGGTGTCGGTGCGGGACCTCCTCGGTCTACCGGGGAACGCACGAAACCAGCGACAACCGCACTGATAATGACGGAGTTACGACAGCAAGTATGTGATTATGCGTGATATGGGACAGGTCCTCGTGGATGAGATCGACCGCCGGATCGCCGCGGTGCTGATGGCGTCGCCGCGGGCGTCGTGGCGGGCCGTCGCCGAGGTACTGGGCTTGTCGGAGCGCACGGTGCTCCGCCGGGCCTCGCCGCTGTTGCACGACGGGACGCTGCGGCCCACGGCGGTCCGCAATCCCGCGCGGTTTCCCCGGATCGTGCCGATGGCGTTGCGGATCCGGTGCCGCCCGAGCCGGATCAAGGCGATCGCCGCCGGGCTCGCTCGTCGACCGGACACGGTGTGGGTGGACATTCTGGGCGGCGGCAACGAAATCAGCACCGTGCTCTTCCTGGACGGACCAGAAGCGCGAAACGCGCTCCTGCTGCGGGATTTGCCCGCCACCGCGGACGTGCAGTCGTGGGAGGCGCACGACCTGATGCGGGTGTTCACGGCAGGCTTCGCCTGGAGCGCGGGCCTGTTGCACCCGGACGAATTCGCCGCACTCGCGTCGTTTTCGCACCCGCCGGCCGACGCGCCGCCGATCCAGCCGCTGGACGAAGCGCTCATCGCCGAGTTGTCGCTCGACGCGCGCGCCAGCTACCACGAACTGGCGGCCCGACTGGGCACCTCGGCCTCGACCGTGCGCCGCCGGCTCGACCAGCTGCTCGCCGCGCACCTGATACGGCTGACCTGCGAAGTGGATCTCCGCCTGCTCGGCATCGCCAGCGAGGCGTTGCTGTGGATCTCCGCCAGCCCCGGCGAACTGGGCGCGATCGGAGACACGGTCAGCCGTCATCCGCAGGTACGCTTCACCGCCGCGACCACCGGATCGGCGAACCTGCTCGTGGCGGTCGCGGCAGAAAACCTGGACGGGCTGTACCGGTTCCTCACCGAAACGGTCGGATCGCTCGCCGGTATCCGAGACCTGGAAGTGACGCCGATTCTCAGCTCGGTCAAACGCGCGGGCCGCGTCCGTCCGGAGGACTGACAAGCAGATCGGCGGTTATCGCGCACCGGCCGGGGTATCCCAGTGCGATGAGACTCGCCGTGCTGGACATCGGATCGAATTCTGCTCAGCTGCAAGTCGCCGACCTGGCACCCGGCGCACCGCCGTTGCCGCTGCAGGCGGTCAAGGAACCGACGCTGCTCGCCCAAGAACTGGGCGCGGACGGTGCGGTGAGCGCAGCCGGGATGGAGCAGGTCGCGGCCGCGGCAGGGCGCGGCGTCCTGGCAGCAGACCGGCTGGGGGCCGAGCTGCTCTACCCGTTCGTCACCGCGGCCGTGCGTGACGCCACGAACCGGGACCAGGTGCTCGACCGGATCGAGGAGGTTTCCGGCGTCCGGCCGCAGTATCTCTCCGGGTCCGACGAAGGCAGGCTGACCTACTTCGCGGCCCGCCGCTGGTACGGCTGGTCGGCAGGACAGCTGCTGGTGGTCGACATCGGCGGTGGCTCGATGGAGGTCGTGCTCGGGCGCGACGTCGATCCCGCGATGGCAGTGTCGTTGCCGCTCGGCGCGGGAAAGCTGACCCGGGACCTCGCACCGGCCGATCGGCCGACGGCCAGGCAGCTCAAGGCGATTCGCCGGCACACCCGGGACGGACTGGCCAAGGTCGTCGACCGGATGCGCTGGGAGGGGGAGCCGCGCCGGGCCGTCGCGACATCCAAGACGTTCAAGCAGCTGGCCCGTCTCGCGGGCGCAGCGCCCCAGCGGCACGGACCGTTCACCAGCCGGACCTTGCGCCGAAGCGATCTCCGGGAGCTGGTCCCGCGGCTGGCCAAGCTGTCGGTCGTCGAACGCGGGAAGTTGCGCGGCGTGTCGAAATCGCGGTCCCGGCAGATCGTGACCGGCGCGGTGGTCGCCGAAGCCGCGATGACCGCGCTGGGACTGGATTCGGTCGAGGTATGCCCGTGGGCGCTTCGCGAAGGAATCATGTTGTGCCACTTGGAGAACATTGCTGCTCGCGCGGCGATGCCGCTGCGGCCGCTCACGTTGCCCGCCGCCCCGGAAACCGTGCTGGAGCTGGCCGCGACCTCCTGACCGCGCCGGTCTGGATCCGCGCCGACCGCCGGTCCCGGGATCACGGGCGCAGCAGAACCTTGGTCCAGCCGTCCTCGCGCCGATCGAACCGCTCGTAGCCCTCCGCCGCCTGGTCCAGGGGCAATTCGTGCGACACGACGAACGCCGGGCTCGCGCGGTCGCAGATGATCAAGTCCCGCAGTTCCCGGTTGTACCGCTTGACCGGGCATTGGCCGGTGCCGATGCGCAGGCCCTTCTGGAACGCGCGGCCGAAGTCGAAGGCGATCCGGCCGTCTTGCGCGTTCTGGGTGGCCGCGCCTGGGTCCTGCGGCAGGTAGACGCCGACGACGCCGACGCCCCCGGTGGAGCGCACGCATTCGATCAGGTTGTCCAGCACCAGTTCCGGATGTTCCTGGCCGGTCTGGTCGTGTGCCTGGTAGCCGACCGCTTCGACACCGCAGTCCGCGCCCTCTCCGCCGGTCGCGGCGAGGATCTGGTCGACCGGGTCGGCTTCGGCGAGGTCGATCGCCGTCGCGCCCGCCTCGCGGGCGAGGGCGAGCCGGTCGGGTTCCTTGTCCACGACATACACTTCCGCGGCGCCGCGGATCAGCGCGCTGTGAGCGGCCAGCAAGCCGACCGGGCCGGCGCCGAACACGACTACCCGGTCGCCGGGGCGCTGGCCGGCCAGTTCGGTTCCGTGCCAGCCGGTCGGGAACACGTCGGACAACAGCGTGAAATCATTCTCGTATTCGAGGCCGGGCGGCAGCTCGAGAAGGTTGAAGTCGGCGTAGGGCACTCGCAGGTACTCCGCCTGGCCGCCGTCGTAGGGCCCCATCCCGGCATAGCCGTAAGCGGCCCCGTCCACTCCGTCGACGGGGTTGGTGCGCAGGCAGAACGAAGTCCAGCCGGCCAAGCAGTTGCGGCAGGTGCCGCAGGCGATGTTGAACGGCACCGACACGCGGTCGCCGACCTTGCGCCGCGCGACGCCGCCGCCGACTTCGACGACCACGCCCATGTTCTCGTGGCCGAGGATCTTGCCCGGTTCGACATCCGTGCGTCCCTCGTACATGTGCAGGTCGGAACCGCAGATGTTGGTCGTGGTGATCTTGACGATCGCGTCCGCCGGTTCCCGGATCGCGGGTTCGGGGACCTCCGCCAGCTCGATGCTGCGCGGGCCCCGGTAACGCACTGCCTTCATGTTCGCTCCCTCTCGGCGAGGCGGCGGATTTTCTTGCGGCGCACCACGATCGGCGTCCCGATGAGCGCGGCCAGCGCCAGCACTCCCAGGGTCGCGAGATCGGCTTCCCCGGCCAGCACGCCGCTGGCGACCAGCAGCACGCCGGTCACGTCGGCCAGCACCAGGATCGCCTTCCAGCGCCAATGCTGGCTGCGAATCCCGCGGGCGATCGCGCTGGCGAGTTCGGGATTGGTGGTGCGCAGGTCGCGCTCAATGGCCCGGAGCGCGAGCTGCTCTCCTTCTGACAGCGCTGGACGACCCTCCGGCCGCGAGGCGGTCACCGTTCCCGCCGCCCGCGGCGGCGACGGGCGAGCAGCCGGACCAGCACCACCGTGGCGAACACCGCCGCGAACACCGGAACTGGCTTGTTGCGCACAGCGAGCGCTCCCGCGCGGAACGTCTCGGCTGCGGGCGGCGGCACGGTCTGGGCGACCTTCGCGGTCGCCTGGTCGATCGTGGCGTCGACCCGCTCCGCTGCCCGGGACCGGACATCGAGCTTGTGGCCCAGCGCGTCCAGTGTCTCCGCCAGCTCTTCCCGCGTCACGTCGCGGTCGGCGCGCGCGACATCTGCCTCGGACGGCAACGGTTTCTGCTCCGTCATGACCGCACCTCCCGTTTGACGACGTCGATGTCCTCTCGGACCCCTTCGACGGCTTCCTCCGGCAGCGGCGGCACCGCGCGCTGAGCCTGCTTCTTGCCGAGCAGGGCGGCGACACCAGCGGCCAGCAGCAGCGCCGCTCCGATCAGCAGCGCGGCCAGCCACGCCGGCAGCACGAGGGCGAGTCCGAGCACGGCAGCGGCCACAAGCACGCCACCGCCGAAGAACGCCGCCGTCGCGGCCGCACCGGCCATGCCAGCTCCGATGCCGAGCCGCTTGGCCTTCCCGCGCAGTTCCGCCTGGGCGAGCCGGAACTCGTCGTTGATCAGGTGCCGGACCTCAACGCTCAGATCAGCCGCCAGCTCCGCAGTGGACTTCTCGCGGGCGGGCGTCCGGTTCATTTCCTCCAACACGGTTTCTCCCTTCACCTGTCTCGCGTACCCGTGCCAGCGGAGGGCAAACGCGCGCGGGTGAAGCGAGCGGGCAGCGGGTAGCCGTGCCGCGGACGCGATCGGCGAGCCATCCGGAAGGGAAACCATGCGCATCGGCTACACCTTGATGACCGAACAGACCGGGCCGCGGGAACTGGTCCGCGGTGCGGCCGCCGCGGAGGAGGCCGGCTTCGACTTCGAGGTCTGCAGCGACCACTATTCGCCTTGGCTGGCCGAACAGGGCCACGCGCCGTACGCGTGGAGTGTGCTGGGGGCGGTGACACAGGCGACCGCGCGGGTGGAGCTGATGACGCTGGTTACGTGCCCGACGATGCGCTACCACCCCGCGGTGGTGGCGCAGAAGGCGGCGACTGTGCAGCTGTTGTCCGGCGGCCGGTTCACGTTGGGACTGGGCTCCGGGGAGAACCTGAACGAACACGTGGTCGGCCGGGACTGGCCCGCGGTTTCCGCGCGGCACGACCGGCTCGCCGAGGCCGTGCAGATCATCGGCGGGCTCTTCGACGGCGGCGTTTTCAGCTACGCGGGCGACTATTTCCGGGTGGATGCCGCCAAGCTCTGGGACCTCCACTCGACGCGGGTCCCGATCGCGATCGCGGTGTCCGGCGCGCGATCGGTGCGGCGGTTCGCCCCGGTGGCGGACGCGATGGTGGCGGTGGAACCGGACGCGTCCCTGTGCGCGCAATGGGATCGCACCCGGCTCGGTCCGCCGACCCGCAAGATCGGGCAGCTGCCGGTGTGCTGGGACCCGGACCGCGACGCGGCGGTCCGGCGGGCGCACGAGCAGTTCCGCTGGTTCGGCGGCGGCTGGCCGGTCAACGCCGAGCTCCCGGGCACCCGGGCGTTCGCCGAAGCCACCCAGTACGTGCGCGAAGAAGACGTGGCGGCAGGCATTCCGTGCGGGCCGGACGTCGAGCCGATCCGGGAGGCGGCGGCGCGGTTCGCCGAGGCCGGGTTCACTGATCTGGCGCTGGTCCAGGTCGGCGGCGCGGAGCGGCAACCCGGTTTCCTGGAGTTCGCGCGCCAGGAGCTGCTTCCCGCGCTGCGGTGATATTTCGCCCCACGTCCGTGAAGGGCCCCTTGAGGGGCTTGGGTTCCCTCAAGGGGCCCTTCACGGACGTGGATTCTCTGAAGGGGCCCTTCACGGACTTTCCGGAGCGGGTCAGAAGTCCGGACGGCGGATCGCGGGCAGGTCGTCAAGGGTTTCGCGCAGGGCCTGGACGACCCGTCCGTGCCCAAGCGGCAGCGGTGCGGGGACCTGGTCGTCGGGGGTTTCCGTGCTGTGCGCGATCACCCGGACTTCGGTACCTGATTCGCGCAGCACCGCGATCTCGTTGCCGTGCTTCGCGAACCAGGCTTGGTCTTCGGCGGCCGCGTCGCCGGGGCTCACCACGCCCTCCGCTGCGGGGTCGACGAGAAGTACCGACCGCAGCGCGGACGGGAAGCGGGCGGCGGCCCGCAACGCTTCGGTCGCGACCGGGCCGCTGGCGACGAGATCGCTCAGACGCAGCGGCCCAGCGGGCTCGGCGAGCACCTCCGCGCACTTGTCCCAGGCGCCGGGCACGGGCAGCCGGCACCAGAGGATCTCGTGGTCGTCGGCCAGCGGACGCCAGGTCGCGGGCAGGCCGTCGTGTTTGGCCGAGCCCGCCGGGTCCAGCACAATCAGCCGCCGGGCGCCGGGCTGTCCTGCGGTGACCAGTGGCGGCCCATCGCCGCGGATCGGGTCGGCCGGGGTCGCGTCGGGCATGTGCTGCTCCTTTCTCGCTACGGACAGGCGTCGCGGGCACGAGTCCGCTGTGGACAGTCAGTCGAGGGCCGACCGCGCCGCGGTGAGGTCGGCGAGGAAAGCGCGGTAGGCAACGTCGCGATCGGGGGCACGCAGGACGGCGGAGGGGTGCACGGTCGCGATGACCGCCGGGACCAGCTCATCCGACGCGATCGGTTCGCCGCGATGGGCAGTGAGCTTGAACGCAGGCCCGAGCAGGGCCTGCGCCGCGGTCGCGCCGAGCGCCAGGATCAGCCGGGGCTGAACCGCGCGCAGCTCGGCCTCCAGCCACGGTCGGCAGGCGCGGACCTCGGCGCGGCCGGGTTTCTGGTGCAGCCGCCGTTTGCCGCGTTCCGCACGGACGAACTTGAAGTGCTTCACGGCGTTGGTGAGGTAGAGGTGCGCGCGGTCGAAACCGGCTTCCCGCAGCGCCCGGTCGAGCAGCTGCCCGGCCGGGCCGACGAACGGTTCCCCGGCGCGGTCCTCACGATCCCCGGGTTGCTCGCCGACGACGAACAGGTCCGCGGTCGCCGGTCCGGAGCCGAACACGGTCTGCGTGGCGTCGCGGTACAGCTCACAACCTTGGCACTGCGCCGCCGCCTCCTGGAGACGGCGCAGGTCGGCCGTCCGGGGCGGCCGGGCTCCGTCGAGTTCCGGCACCGGTCCGGGATTCCCTCGGCGGGTAGGCGTAAACCCGGGGCAGCGGGGTAGCCGGTGTCCGGTCGAAGAAAGGAGAGTGCGCGATGACGAACGCGACGACCACGGCCCGCGCGTTGATGACCGCCGACCCGGTGTGCGTCCGCGCGTCGGACACGGCGCACGACGCGGCCCAGACGATGGCCCGCGAGCAACTGGGCTCGCTGCCGATCTGCGGCGAGGACGGCCGGCTGACTGGCATGCTGACCGATCGCGACCTGGTGGTGAAAGTGCTGGCCGAGGGCAAGGACCCGCGTGCGGTGCACGCCGGTGAGCTGGCCCAGGGCGAAGCCGTCACGATCGGCGCGGACGACGACGTGACCGAGATCTTGCAGACGATGGCGCAGCACCGGGTCCGCCGGCTGCCGGTCATCGACGGCCACGAACTGGTCGGCATCGTCGCCCAGGCGGACGTGGCCCGGGCCATGCCGAACCCGGACACCGGGGTGCTGGTGGAAGCCCTGTCCTACGATTGACGACCGCGAGGTGAGCCCAAGCCGGGGAGGCCTGGGCTCACCTCAGTCACGACTGGCGGATGATCAGCACTACGCGTGGCGCAGGATCGCGCCGAACCCGTCGGCAAGTTCGAGCCGTTCGTCCATCACCACGACGTCCGCTCCGACTGCCACCGCCGCGTACGGCAAGGCCTCGTCTGCTCGGCGGCGGACTGGATGGTCGACCCCGCTGGCTTCCAGGTCGCCCGCGCGGACGCCGACCTGCGCGGGCTCTGGGCCGGTGTACACCGCGGCGTCGCCGGGGTCGCTGATCAACAGAGTGTCGACGTTCGCCGCGGCGAGCGCGCCGGCGACCGACGGCAGACCGTTCGCTGCCAAGCCCGACCGGCGGGCGGACTCGGCCCGGAAGCGTTCGGCGAGGTCGTCTAGCTCGACCAGGCGCCGTCCGGCCAGCAGTTCGCGGACCGAGCGGTCCAGCTCGGCGCGGTCGGCGCCGGGAGCGCGTCCGCCGGTGTCGACTTCCGCGGTGATCGCCCGGACCGGCGCGGAAAGGCGGTCGTGCAGCTCGGCGCGCGCCTGCACCTCCCCGGCCAGCACGATCACCCGCGGCCGGGCGCGTTCGGCGGCCTTGGCCACCCGGTCGGCGACTTCGGCGAGGTTCTGGTGGGCGGTCTGCTCGGCGTGCGACTGGATGTCGCGGTGTGCCGGGCCGCCGCCCCGGACCTTGTGCACGGGATGATCCTGCCCTCGTACGGTCTCCGTCTCGACGCTGCCGTCGGCGCGGTGCAGCTCCATGTCCGCACCGACCCGGTCGACGAGCACCACCAAGTGGACCGGCACGTCGTCGGTGTGCGTCACGGTCGGCAGAAAGTATGGCAGCGCCGAGTACCGCGCCTCCTGGGCGGGCGGCGGGGCGGCGAGCCGCCGGTCGAGCAGGACGGCGCCGTGCGCGGCGACCAGGCTGCGTCCGCCTTGGCCCACCGGCGGCGGGTCGGCGGCTGCCGTGTGCAGGACGGCTTCCGCGGTCGGCCGGTCCGCGCCCTGCTCGTCCAGCGCGGCATCGATCTCCTTGAGCCGCAGCCGAAGTTGCTTGGCGGCGTCCTCGGTGTCGTGCGATTCGTCGAAGTGCACGGAGACGAACGGTCCGTCGGTCAGCAATGCGTGCAGTTCCGCTGTGTCCACTGTGGATTTCCTCCGGTCCTGATGGGGCGTCACCTGGTTCGCGGCAGCTCGGGCGAGGCGGTGTCCAGCGGCACGGCGCCGGCGCGGACCAGTCCGAGCTGGACGGTCTGGCGGTGGCTCGCCGCTTCGAACGCCCAGTCGGCGGCGGTGCGCAGGCGATTGCCCGGCAGCGAGAACAGGTGGTAGGCGCGGGTCACGAGCCGTGCCGCGCGGCCGGCGAGCGGGACGTGCAGCGGATTCGCCGCGCCCGCGCGGGCGCCGAGGTCGACGGCGAAGCCGAGGTCCCGGTGCCGGTAGCGGCGCGGGCGGCCGGTGCCGAGCGATGCGGCGACGTTGCGGCCGGCCAGTTTGCCCTGCCGTTGCGCGTGTTGTGCCGTCATCGGAGTGGTCTCGCCCGGACGGGTGAGATCGGGCACCGCGGCGGCGTCGCCGCAGGCGAACACGTCAGTTCGGCCGGGTACGGTCAGCTCCGGGGTCACGACCAGCCTGCCCCGCACGGTTTCCAGGCCGAGATGCGCGACCAGCGGGTCCGGACGGACGCCGACGCACCACACGAGAGTGCGGGTGGGCACGGAGTCGCCGGTGGTGAGCGTGACGCCTTCCGCGTCGGCGCGGTCGACGGAAGTCTTCATCCGGACTTCGACGCCGCGCTCGCGCAGCACCTGGTCCGCGGTGGCGCCGAGCCGCGGGTCCAGCTCAGGCAGCACCCGGTCGGCGATGTCGAGCAGCTGCCAGCGGATCGGCTGTCCGGCGAGCTCCGGATGCCGCCGCGCGAGCGCGCTGGTGAACGCCGGGCCCTGCGCGGCGACCTCGGTTCCGGTGTATCCGGCTCCGACGACGACGAAGTTGCACCGGGCGTCGCGCTCGGCCGGGTCGTCGGTGGCGGCGGCCAGTTCGATCTGCCGCGTCACGTGGTCGCGCAGGTACAGCGCCTCGGGCAGGCCGCGGAATCCATGTGCGTGCTCGGCGACGCCGGGAATCGGCAGCAGCTTGTTGACGCTGCCCGCGGCCAGGATCAGCCGGTCGTAGCTCAGCGTCCGTTCCTGGTCTTCCGGATCGGTATAGCCGACCTCGCGGGCATCGAAGTCGACCGAAGCGGCGGTGCCGAGGACCAGCCGCACGCCGCGCAGAGTGTCCGGAATGGACACGGACACGTGCCGGGGGTCCACGATCCCGGTGCCGACCTCGGGCAGCAGCGGGAGGTAGAGGAAGTAGTCAGTGGGGTTCAAGACGACGATCTCGGCGCGGTCGCCGAGAGTCCGCAGCAGCGTTTCCGCGGCGTGGTAGCCCGCGAACCCGCCGCCGACGATCACGACTCGCATGGGCGGCCTCCTTCCGCCGCCCGGGTACCCGTGGCGAGAGCGGGCAATCACGCGGGTTTCGGCGGGGTGCGGCCGGGCAAGCCGTAGCGGGAAAGCCCCGTTCGAGGAGGAGCGCATGAGCAGCACGATCACCGAAATCGTGGACGTCGAAGTCCCGGTGACCACCGCCTACGACCAGTGGACTCAGTTCGAGTCCTTCCCCGAATTCATGGAGGGGGTGGAGGAAGTCCGCCAGCTCGACGCGACGCACACGCACTGGGTCACCCGTTTCGGCGGGGTGAGCCGGGAATTCGACGCGACCATCACCGAGCAGCATCCCGACGAGCGGGTGGCCTGGCGGGCAGATTCGGGCCCGGACCACGCCGGCGTGGTGACCTTCCACCGCCTCGCCGACACCCGGACGCGGGTGACCGCGCAGATGGAATTCGATCCCGACGGTTTCGCCGAGCAGGCCGCGGACAAGCTGGGCGTCCTGGACCGGCGGGTGAAGGGAGACCTGGCCCGGTTCAAGCACTACGTCGAAGAGCGCGGCCGGGCGACCGGGGCCTGGCGGGGCGAGGTGCCGCGGCCTGGCCAGTGAGACGTTTCGGTCTCCGCCGGGCGCGGGTATGCGTTCGGCATGGCTGTTGACATCCCGAGCGTCCCGCTGCCCGGCGGGGCCAGCTTGCCGCAGATCGGAATCGGCGTGTTCCAGGTGCCGCCGGACGACACCGCGAACGTCGTCCGGACGGCCCTGGAGGCGGGCTGCCGCCACATTGACACCGCGCAGATGTACCGGAACGAGGCGGGGGTGGGGCAGGGCATCCGGGATTCGGGGCTGGCCCGCGAGGATGTCTTCGTCACCACGAAACTGGCCAACGACGCGCACGGCCACGACAACGCGATCACCGCGCTGGAGGGCAGCCTGGAGCGGCTCGGAACCGAGTATGTCGACCTCTACCTGATCCACTGGCCGCTTCCCGGCCGGGGCAAGTTCCTCCGCACCTGGGAGGCGTTCGACGAACTCCAGAAGGCGGGCAAGACCCGGGCCATCGGGGTGTCCAACTTCCGGCCGGAGGACCTGGACCGGCTCGCCGAACACGGCGGCCCGCTGCCCGAGGTCAACCAGATCGAGCTGCATCCGGCCTTCCAGCAGCGGGAACTGTCGGAATACCACCGTGCGCACGGCATCGTCACCGAAGCCTGGAGCCCGCTCGGGCAGGGCCGGGTGCTCGGCGCGGCCGTGCTGGCCGACCTGGCCGGCAAGCACGGCCGGACCCCGGCGCAGATCGTGCTGGCCTGGCACCTGCGGCGCGGCCGGGTGGTTTTCCCGAAGTCCGTGCACGCGGAGCGGATCCGGGAGAATCTGGACGTCGCGGACATCGAGCTGGACGAGGCTGAGCTGGCGGCGATCGACGGGCTGGACGAGGGACGCCGGCTCGGGCCGGACCCGTCGACGTTCGAGGGCTGACCCCTCAGGCCAGCACCAATGCCGCCAGCAGCGGCACTCCGGCGAGAAGCCAGGCGACGTAGTCGCCGACGTGACCGGAGTGGAGCCGGTGCAGGCTCGGCCACGCCGGGACCCGCCAGCGGTGCCAGAACGCCACCGCGGCGGCCCCGGCCGACGCGGTCAGCAGGCCGGTGACGACTCCCGAAGTCCGCCAGCTCGCGTCCGCGTCTGCCGGATCGGGTGCGGCGCCAGCGGGCAGCGCGGGCAGGACGGCGTGGAGATAGCCGATCCGGTCGGCGGCCTGAGCCCCGGCGATCGAAGCCCACTCGCGGACCGCCGGCAGAAGGCCCGCCGCCAGCGCCAGCGCCAGAAGTCCGGCCGCGGAGGCTGCCATCACCGCGGGCGTTCCGGCGATCCGCCTGCCGGTCTCCGGTTCCTCGTGCTCACCGCTTGTGGTGTCCTCCGCGTCGCGCGGCGGCGGGGCGCCGAGTCCGAAGTAGATCCGGGCACCCGCATGCATCACCGCACCCGCGGTCGCGACCGAAACGAGAGCCGAGACCGGCAGCAGCCAGCTCGGCCCAGCGTCTTCCGCGGTCGCCTTGCCCAGGGCGAGGGCGAACGGCGGCAGCCCGGCGAGCGCGAGCCCGGCCAGCAGGAACAGCACCGCCTCGAACCGGGAGTGTTCGACTCGCCCGTGCAGATCGTCCACGTCAACGCTGCGGTAGCGGTCACGCAGGATGCCAGTGAGCAGGAACAGCGTGCCCTTGACTCCTGCGTGGCCGGCCACCGACAGCCCGAATCCGGCCAGCGCCGAAGCGTTCGCAGCGGACAGTCCGCCGAGGAAAACCCCGGTGTGCGCCACGGTGGAGAAAGCGAGCAGCCGTTTGAGGTGGCGCTGGGTGCAGCAGAGCACCGCGCCGAGCACGGCGGTGCCGATGCCCAGAACAGTCGCGACGTGCGGCAGTGCGGTGGGCAGCACCGGGTCGAACACTATGCGCTGTACCCGGAAGAGCCCGTACAGGCCGAGTTCGACCATGATTCCGGAGAACAGCACGCACACCGGGGTAGGCGCGACCGCGTGCGCGTCGGCCAGCCAGAAATGGAACGGCACCGCGGCGGCCTTGACCAGCAGGCCAGTCGAGACGAACGCGAACGCGGCCACCACGAGCAGATCCCGCGGTCCGTGCGAGAGGGCAGCGCCGAGCTGTGCGAGCCCGAGCTGCCCGGTGCGGGCATAGAGCAGGCCGATGCCCATCAGAGAGAAGTACGCGCCGAGGGAATTGACCACGCCGAAGGTCAGCGCGCCCTGCACGGATTCGGCTTCCTCGACCTGGTACCCGGTGAGGGCGTACGCGACCGCGCTCATCAGTTCGAAGAAGACGAACAGGGTGAACAGATCGCCGGTGAAGAGAAACCCCAGCATGCCGGTGAGAAAGAGCAGCATCATCGCGTGGAACCGCGCCTCCGCGACGGCGAAGTACCGCCAGCTGTAAAGCAGCGCGAAAACGGTGAGCAGACCGGCGACCAGGCCCAGCAGTGCGGACAGTTCGTCGGCGACCAGCACCGTGCCGACCGAGCGGGCGCCTTGAGGGCCGTGACCGCCGACCCAGTCCACGACCCGCCCCCGCCGGCAAACCAGCACCAGTGCGAAGAGCAGACCCGCGGTGCCGACGGACAGCGCGGTGGCGAGCGCGTCGACCACCGGTCGAGGCAGGAACCTGCCGGTGGCCAGAAGCAGGCACGCACCGAGCAGCGGCACCGCGATCGTGAGGGCGGGCAGCACGGCGTCATCCCCGCAGCGCGCGGAGCTCGTCGGGCACGATCGTGCCGTGCCGCCGGGAGACCTGGACGGTGATGGCGAGCAGCAGCGCGGTGATCGTCGCGGACACCACGATGTCGGTCAGGGTCATCGCCTGCACCATCGGGTCGACCACGGGGCCGGCGGGCAGGATCGGCGGGCTGGCGGCCGGCCGGAACCCGATGCCCAGCAGGAAGACGTAGGTGCCGGATTGCGCGACGGACAGCGACACGACGGTGTGCACCAGGTCGCGGCTGTGCACGATGCCGAGGCTGCCGACGAGCAGCAGCCAGGCGGCGACGGCGTAGCAGCTGTAGGCGGTGATCACGCGGTCTCCTTGTCCGGCAGCAAACCCTGCTCCAGAAAGCGCGCCAGCAGGACGACGAAACCGGCCGCGACCTCGACCCCGACGAAAAAGCTCAGCAGCGGCACGGTGCCCGCGGACGGCAGCGCGGTCCAGCTGCCGAACGGAAGGAAGTTGGTCAGGAATGAGCCGGCCGCGACGAGGCCGGCCAGCCCGGTCACCACGTACAGGCCGGTGCCGGTGGCTTCCGCGTATTCGCACCAGGCGATCGGGCGCAGCCGCGCGAGTGCCGGGTAGTCGCCTGCCAGGTACAGCAGATGCCAGCCGGTGGCGAGTACGACGCCGCCCTGGAACCCGCCGCCGGGGGTGAGGTGCCCGTGCAGGACGACGTCGATGCCGAGCAGGAACGTGATCGGCAGCAGGACGTAGCCGAAGATGCGCACCGCGGGCAGCACCGGGCGGTGGTCCGGGTTCAGCCGGCGTCGTTCGCCGGGAGAGAGCGACAGCAGCGACAGCGTGCCGACCACGGCAGCCGCGACGATGGTCTCCTCGCCGAGGGTGTCGAGAGCACGCAGGTCGAAGTTGATGGAGGACACCAGGTTCGGCGTCTCGTGCGCCCGGCCGGCCGGGCGGGCGAGAGCGAGGTAGACCTGGGTCGCGGCCGGGGTCCGGGCGAACGCGGCCCCGAGCAGGACGGCGAGCGCCAGCGCTCCGGCGAACGCCAGGATCGTGCGGAAACGGCGGGTCACGGCTTTCCTCCGCGGACCTTGCGAAGTGTCAGCAGTACCAGGAGCGGGACGATCGCCGAGCCGACGGCCAGCTCGGACAGTGCCACGTCCGGTGCCTGGAGCACGACGAACAGCAGCGTCAGCACGAGGCTGTAGACCGAGAGAGTGGGTGCTTGGCGAGCCGGGTCGGAGGTGCGCACGACCGCGAAGCCCGCCGCCGCGGCAAGCGCCAGCAGGAGCAGGGACAGCACGGTGGTCACCGGCGGTCCCGTTCCAGCCGGGCGGTCGCCGTTTGCAGTACCGGACCGGTGATCGCGAGCAGCGCGACGGTGACCGCGATCTGGGCGGACGCGAGGTTCCAGCCGACTTCGACTATCAGTCCTAGCCCGATCAGCGGCCCGGCGATCGTGGTGACCGGGGAAAGAAAATGCAGGCGGGCGAGCGCGCCGCGGGCGCGAAGCGCGCCGTACGCCGCGAAGGGAACGACCGCCGCGCCGGCGAACGTGAGGACCGCGGCGACGGGGTTCATCGCGAACCGAGCAGCCGGGTGAACACAAGCGTGCCCGCGAACGCGAGGACGACCAGGACCAGCGGCAGGATCAGCGCGCTGGCGGGACCGTACGCCTGCACGAGGCACAGCAGTGCCAGGACGGTGATCGAGGCGGACAGTTCCAGGCCGATCAGCCGCTCGACTGGTCCGCCGCGCGCGGCGAGCAGCAATGCCGGGCCGAGCCCGGTCGCGATCAACACCGCCGCGACGATCAGCCAGCCGGTCATCGCCGCACCCGGTCGAGTATTCGCGAACGGCCCGGGACCAGCCGGTGCACCAGCACCGCCGCATCTCGTTCCGGCACGTCGGCCACGATCGTGCCCGGCGAGAGTCCGATCGCGACAGTCGCGACCGCCTGGCGTGCGGCTAGGCGATCACGAGGCAGCGCCAGCTCTTCGGTCCGCCCTGGTCCTGAAGTGCGCAGCGCGGCAACGGTTTCGGCCACCGCGGTCTGCGGTACCCGGGTGAACCACCGCCACCAGCGCAGCCGCGGACGAGGCACTCCGCGTAGAGCTCTTCGCGAGGCTGCGGCGAGAAGAGCGCAGGGGAGCGCCGCGACCGCTGCTGCCACGGCCTCCGGCAAGCTCAGGCTCGCGGCGGTGCACAGCCACACCGCCACGAGTACCAGCCACCAGTACACGAGTTCTCGACGCACCACCGGCGGATACCCCGTCCGCCGCCGCATAACCGTCCGATTGCCTCGTGGCCGATCGGGTAACCGGAGCGCAGCCAACTCTGTGGGAGGACCGCATGACGGACCGGATTCGCCCGCCGCAGCGGCAGGAGCCGCCAGGCAGCACGGCCGAGATGGACCCGCGACCGCGGGATTCGATGACCGAGTACGAGGGGCGGGGCCTGCTCGCCGGTCAGCGCGCGCTGATCACCGGCGGGGATTCCGGGATCGGCCGCGCGGTCGCGATCGCGTTCGCCAAAGAGGGGGCCGACGTCGCGATCGCGTATCTGAACGAGCACGAAGACGCCGAGTACACCGCGGGCCGCGTGCGCGCCGAAGGCCGGCAATGCCTGCTGCTGCCCGGCGACCTGGCCCAGCCGCAGCAGTGCCGGGACGTCGTCGAGCAGACGCTGACCGGGCTGGGCGGGCTGGACATCCTGGTCAACAACGCGGCGACGCAGTGGCCGGTGGACCGGCCCGAAGACCTCACCGAAGAGCAGTGGCTGCACACGTTCGACGTGAACATCCACAGCTATTTCCGAGTGACCGCCGCTGCCCTCCCGCACCTGAAGGAAGGCGCGACGATCGTCAACACCGGTTCGGTGAACGGGCTGCGCGGCAACAAATCGCTCATCGACTACTCGGCCACGAAGGGCGCGATCCACGCCTGGACTTACGCGATGGCGCAGGCGCTGGCCGGCCGCGGCGTCCGGGTGAACTGCGTCGCGCCGGGTCCGGTGTGGACACCGCTGATCCCGTCGACGTTCCCGCCGGAGAAGGTGGAGAAATTCGGTCTGCAGGTGCCGATGCAGCGCGCGGCGCACCCGGACGATCTCGCCCCTTCGTATGTGTTCCTCGCCGCGAACAAGCTTTCGTCGTACTACACCGGCGAGGTGCTGGCAGCGCTGGGCGGGGAAACCACGCCTGGTGGGTAACGGAAACCCCGAAGAAAGGAGCGAAGCATGGCACGAGTGGCAGTGCTGGTGGACGAGATGGTCGAGGACGACGAGTTCCGGGTGCCGTGCGAACGGCTGCGCGCGGCCGGGCACGAGCCGGTCGTGGTCGGATTGAAGCGCGGGAAGGAGCTGACCGCTCTGCACGGCACCCAGTTCACCGCCGATCAGGCGGTGGACGACGTGGGCGCGGCGGACTTCGACGGAGTGGTGGTGCCCGGCGGATACTCGCCGGACAAGATCCGCACGAACGAGTCGATGATCGCACTGGTGCGCGAGACAGCCGAAGCGGGCAAGCCGGTCGCGGCGGTGTGCCACGGACCGTGGCTGCTGGCCGAAGCCGGCCTGGCGCGCGGGCGGACGCTGACCTCGTGGCCGTCGTTGCGGACTGACCTGCGCAATGCCGGCGCGGAGTGGGTGGACCGGGAGGTCGTCGCGGACGGCGATGTGATCACCTCGCGCAACCCCGGCGACCTGGACGCGTTCTGCGACGTCCTGCTGGAACGGCTGAAGTAAGCCGCCTGTCCGTGAAGGGGCCTCTGGATGCCGTGAAGGGCCCCTTGAGGGACTTGGATTCCCTCAAGGGGCCCTTCACGGACGAACCGGGGTCAAGTGAGCGCGAAGCGGATCCCGAAGTGATCCAACGTCGCGGGCAGCCGCCCGGGCCGCAGGTCAGCGGCGTTCCCCCGCGGTCCGAAACTCGCCAGCTGCAGCAACGCGGCGAGCAGGGTCGACGTGGTGAAAAGCACGACGTCGCGGCCCGGGCACACCGCGGGGCCGGCGCTGAACGGCACTAGCGCGGGGTTGGCGGCGGCCTGGCCGTCGAGCCAGATGTCCGGGGAGAAAGAATCCGCGTACGGCAAGATGTCCGGGTCGCGGTGGAAGAACGGCGTGTACACCAGCATCGTGGTGCCAGCGGGGCCCCAATCGGTGTCTTCGGTGCTCTCGCGCAGCAGCGCGGGCGTGGTGGGCCACAGCCGAATCGACTCGAGCACGCACGCCCGAAGGTAGGGAAGCTGCTGCGGGGTCGAGAGGTCTGCCCGGTCGGCTTCGGCATGTGCGCGGGCCAGCTCGTCGGGGTGGGCGACGAGCAGGGCGAGGGCGCGGAACGTGACGAGCGACGCGGCGTCGAAAGCGAACAGCCAGTGGGGGACCTGGCCGACCGGGTCCAAATCCGGGTCGGCAGGGTGTCCGCGCACCGCCGCGCCGAGGCTGCCCGGCCGGTCGAGATCGAGCTGCCGGGTGAGCAGGGACAGGAACCGTCGGCGCTCGTCCCCGCGGCGCGGATGGGCGTACGCCCAGTTCGCGTCGAGACGGAGCCGGCCCAGCAGATCGGTGACGCGCCGGTCCGCGGTGGTGTCGCCGCCGAGCACGATTCGCCGGACGATCGCCCAGAAATGCTCGGTAAACCGGGTCGCGTCGAGCTCCGGGCCGTCGCAGAGCATTTCCTGCGCTTCGTCGCGGACGAGTTTCGTCCAGGAACCGGCCAGTTCGTGAGCGGCCCGGCCGGGCTGGAGCACGGATTCGTTGAGGTCGCGGCGACGGGCGCGGGTGTCGCCCTGGGAGATCAGCACTCCGTGCGGCTGGAAATGCCGCAGCGCGGCCGCCTTCTCCGTGGTGTCCGGGCTGAACGGGGTCGGCGCGTCGGCCAATAGGCGGCCGACCTGTGCCGGATCCAGCAGCAGCTGGAACGGCCGGCCGGGGACGGACACGTCGAGCGGGCCCGGTCCGTACCGGCCGCGCAGGTCGCCGAGCAGGCGGATGGCCGAGCGGTCGGGCTGCAGCCGCTGCGCGACGCTCATCGCCCGCGGCCGCCGCTTGATCAGGCCGATGCCGGCCATGGGGACGACCACCCTCGCCGCGACGCGCCCGATGTCGAGGGCCGAGGCCCGCGCCGGGCGGACGTCGGCCGGGGGCAGTTCGGACAGGTCAGGGCTCGCGGTCACGCGGGTGGTCGCCATGAAAGCCGGGTACCCGGGCCCGGACCGGCGAAACGTCGCTACGCCGCAACTGTTTCCGTGCGCCGATGCCATGCCCGGTGGTCGGCCATCGTGGCCAGCAACGACGCGGCGAACTCGTCCGGCAGCGCCCCGCTGGCGGACGCGGTGGTCACCACGCCCTGCTCGATCGAGACCCTGGTGTCGTCGGTGTCCGGAACGGGCACGCCGGCCTGGCGCAGCAGGTCGACGCCGCTGCCGAACGCGGCGACCGGCTTGAGGTGCTTGTACGCCTCGGTGACGTAGTGCACCGCCTCGCCGTCCCGGCTGAGCTGATCGACACTGCCCGGCCCGCCGGCCACCACGACCGCGTCGTAGAGGACCGAGGACATTGTGGACAGTTGCCGGTCGACCGGCAGCGCCTTGCCGTCCCCGGCGGGCCGAAGCTCGCCGTCGGCGACCGAGAGGACTTCCGCCGTGACCCCGGCGTCGGCACACGCGTCGAGGACCTTGCGCAAGCCGACCGCGTCCACGTCGTCCGCGGCGAGAATCGCGGCTTTCCGGCTTTGCGCGGTGAGATTCGGCTGGTCCAGCTGGGAGAGCGCGGCCGAAGCGTCCTGATGGTGCGGGCCGAGATCCGCAGGCGCCGCCACGCCGATTCCGGCGGCCACCCGGCAGGCGAGATCGTGGTCGACCCGTGCGAGATGCCCGACGGTCCGCTCGCGGATCGCCCGGTCGCCCACCTTGCCGAGCTCGAACCGGAACGCCGCGACGATGTGTTCGCGTTCGACCTCGCTCATGCTGTTCCAGAACAGCGTTGGCTGGCTGTAGTGGTCCTGGAAGCTCTCGCTGCGTTCGCGGATCTTGTGGCCGGAGACCGCCTCCGTGTAGTGCCGGTAGGCACCGGATCCGCCGGCGGCCGGGCAGCCTCCGCCGAGCGAGTTGCGGTAGTAGCTGGTGGGGGAGCGGTGCACGGTCTGCTGGCCGTAGCCGTCGCGCTGGTTCGTGGCGACCTCGGCGACCGGGCGGTTCACCGGCAGCTGCGCGAAGTTCGGCCCGCCCAGCCGGATCAGCTGGGTGTCCAGATAGGAGAAGTTGCGCGCCTGCAGCAGCGGGTCGTTGGTGAAGTCGATGCCCGGCACCACGTTGGCGGTGTGGAAGGCGACCTGCTCGGTCTCGGCGAAGAAGTTGTCCGGATTGCGGTTGAGCACCAGCCGTCCGACCGGCTGCACCGGCGCCTGTTCCTCGGGGATGATCTTCGTCGGGTCCAGCAGGTCGAAGGCGAACTCGTGCTCGGCGGACTCGTCGACCAGTTGCACGCCCAGCTCCCATTCCGGGTACTGGCCGGCCTCGATCGCGTCCCACAGGTCGCGCCGGTTGAAGTCCGGGTCCTTGCCGGCGATCTTCTGGCATTCGTCCCACACCAGGGAATGCGTGCCCAGCACCGGCTTCCAGTGGAACTTCACGAACGTGCCCAGGCCCTCGGCGTTGACCAGCCGGAAGGTGTGCACGCCGAAGCCCTGCATCATCCGGTAACTGCGCGGCAGCGCCCGATCGGACATCAGCCACAGTACGGTGTGCAGTGTTTCCGGTTGCAGCGAAACGAAATCCCAGAACGTGTCGTGCGCGGACGCGGCCTGCGGCATCTCGTCGCGCGGCTCGGGCTTGACCGCGTGCACGAAGTCCGGGAACTTGATGCCGTCCTGGATGAAGAACACCGGGATGTTGTTGCCGACCAGGTCGTAGTTGCCCTGGCGGGTGTAGAACTTCGTCGCGAAGCCGCGGATGTCGCGGACCGTGTCGGCGGAGCCGCGCGAGCCGGCGACGGTGGAGAACCGCACGAACACGGGAACCTTCTCGCCGCTGGTCAGGAATTCTGCGGTGGTGTAGTCGCGCAGCGAGTCGTCGTAGGCTTCGAAGAACCCGTAGGCGCCCGCGCCGCGCGCGTGAACCACGCGTTCGGGGATGCGCTCGTGGTCGAAATGGGTGATCTTCTCCCGGGCGTGGAAGTCCTCCAGCAGCGTCGGTCCGCGTGCACCGGCGCTGAGCGAATCGTCGGTGTGCTGGACCCGGACTCCCTGCTGAGTGGTGAGGAACGAGCCCTCCGGGTCGCTCCGGTACGAGTCGAGTTGGTCCTGTTTCGCGTCGTGCTCGGTCACGTCGTCGCCTTCCCGCTGTTTCGGCTGTGTTTTCGCCCGGCTACCCGGTGCACTCGCGGTCAAACGGAGCGCGGTGGACGAACGCGGCGACCGCGGCCGGATCCGGATACAGCTCGCCGGAGAACGCCGCGACCACGCGGAGGCCGCCCGCTGGGCCGGTTTCGCGCGCGAGCCGCCAGCCGTTCGTGTCGTCCCAGAGCAGCACGAGCTCCCGGGCGGGATGACCGGGACGGAGGCTGGTCAGGAAGACGTGGCCGCAGACCAGGTCGGTGACCTCGCTGGCGGTGTCGGCGGCCGGCACACCGAGCGCCTGGCCGACCGCGCGGACGTACGCGGCGAGTGCGCGTTCGTCCTCGGCCGGGAACTCCGGCTTCCTGATCAAGGACATCGCAGCGGTCACTCCAGCCCGGCGGCCAGCAGTTCCGCCAGGTGACGTCCCTCGCGGCCGCCGCTGTCGAACTCGTGGAGCTGGGTCCGGCAGCTGAACCCGTCCGCCAGGACGGCCGTGTCCGGGTCGGCCGCCCGGACACGCGGCAACAGCACCCGTTCCGCGCACGCGCGGCTGACTTCGAGATGACCCCGTTCGAACCCGAAGTTGCCGGCCAGTCCGCAGCAGCCGGAGTCCAGCCGCTCCACGTCGGTTCCGGCGGCGGAAAGAAGCTCCCGGTCGGCTTCCCAGCCGAGGACGGCGTGCTGGTGGCAGTGCACCTGGGCGAGTGCGCGTCCGGGGACGCGGGGCGGGCGGTAGCCAGGCGAGTGGCGGGTCAGCAGCTCCGCGAACGTGACGGTCTGCTCTCGCAGCCGCCGGACGTCCTGATCGCCGGGGAACAGTTCGGCGGCGTCGGAACGGAACACCGCGGTACAGCTGGGTTCCAGGCCGAGCACGAGACCGCCTTCGCGCAGGTGCCCGGCGAGCGCGCGCACGGTGCGGGTGAGCACCCGCTTCGCGACTCCCAGCTGACCGGTGGAGATCCAGGTCAACCCGCAGCACAGTGAGGATTCCGGCAGCTCGACGCGCCATCCGGCGTCCTCCAGCACTCGGACGGCGGCCTGGCCGACCTGCGGCTGGAAGTAGGCGGTGAACGTGTCCGGCCAGAGCAGGACGGTGCCGCGGGCACCGGTGCCGGACGGGCGGTGCCGGGCGAACCACCGTGGCAGCGTGGTGGGCGCGAACCGGGGGATCTCCCGGCTCTCGACGCCGGCGGCGCGTCCGGCGAGCCGCGACCGGGTGAGCAGGTTGACCGGCCGCGCCAAGTGCGCGCCTCCGACCAGCCGGGCGGCCACGGGCAGCCAGCCCATCGTGAAGTCCGAGCGCGGCCGCCGCCAGGGCCGCCGCCGGTAGTGCTGGGCGAGGAATTCCGCTTTGTAGGTGGCCATGTCCACATCTGCCGGGCAGTCGGATTTGCAGCCCTTGCAGGCCAGGCAGAGGTCGAGCGCGTCCCGGACCTCGGTGGAGCGCCAGCCGTCGGCCAGCGGGCCGTCACGATGCCCGTCCAGCATCTCGAACAGCAGCCGGGTCCGCCCGCGCGTGGAGTGCTCTTCTTCGCCGGTGACCTGATAGGACGGGCACATCACGTCGCCGCTTTCGGTGGTGGTCTGCCGGCAGCGGCCGACGCCCACGCAGCGGTTTGCGGCCTGGGAGAACGAGCCGCCGTCGTGCGGAAAGCGGAAGTAGAGCCGGTCCGGCTCGGCGGGCGACCAGGACGAGCCCAGCCGGAGGTGCTCGTCCAGTCCGGCGGGCGCGACCACCTTGCCCGGATTCATCCGGTCGTCCGGGTCGAAGATCGCCTTGAGCCTGCCGAACGCGGTAACGAGGTCGTTGCCGAACATCCGCGGCAGCAGTTCGCCGCGGCTCTGCCCGTCGCCGTGCTCGCCGGAGAACGACCCGCCGAACTCGGCCACCAGGTCGGCGGCGCGTTCCATGAACCGGCGGTAGGTCGCGACGCCGGAGGCGGTGTAGAGGTCGAACGGGATGCGGGTGTGCACGCATCCTTGCCCGAAGTGGCCGTACAGGCTGGGACCGGTTTCGCTGGCGTAGCCGAATTCCGCGTAGAGCGCGTCGAGCCGCCGCAGGTAGTCGCCGAGCTTTTCCGGGGCGACCGCGGAGTCTTCCCAGCCTTCGAAGGTGTCCGGCTCGCCGGGTATGTGCGCGGTGGCGCCGAGCCCGGATTCGCGGACCTGCCACAGCTCGGCCTCCCGCGCGGGGTCATCCATGAACTGGACGTCCGGAGCGTTTTCGGTGCCGCGCAACGCCTCGATCATCCGGTGGGCCTGCGCATCCGCTTCCTCGGTGTTCTGCCCGCCGAACTGGACCATCAGGAACGCCCGGCCGCGGGGCAGCCTTTCGCGCGCCTTTTCGTTCAGGTGCTTGATCCGTTCGTCGTAGAGCAGCCGGTGGTCGACGCCTTCGAGGGCGATCGGTTCGTGCGGCAGGATGGCCGGCACCGCGTCGGCGGCGGTCGCGATGTCCGGGTAGCCGAGCACCACCAGTGTGCGTCCGGGCAGCACCGGAACCAGCTCCAGCTCCGCGCGCAGCACGGTGACCAGGGTCGACTCGCTGCCGACGAGCAAGCCGGCGACGTCGAAGCGGTGTTCGGGCAGGAGCGAGTCGAGGTTGTAGCCGGACACCCGGCGGGGGATGTCCGGGAAGCGGCGGCGGATCTCGTCCGCGTACTCGTCGCGGAGGCGGCGCAGCTGCCGGTAGACGGCGGCGCGGCGGTCGCCGTGGTGCTCGATCTCGGTGTACTCCGCGTCGCTGGTCTCGCCGCACCAGAACCGGGTTCCGTCCGGCAGCAGCACTTCCAGCGCCTTGATGTTGTCGACCACCTTGCCGGTGCGCTGCGCGGTCGCGCCGCACGAGTTGTTGCCGATCATCCCGCCGAGCGTGCAGTTGAAGTGAGTGGCCGGCTCCGGGCCGAACCGCAGGCCGGTGTCGGCGAGCTGGCGGTTGAGGTCGTCCAGCACGATGCCCGGCTGCACTACGCAGGTCCGGCGGTCGGCGTCGACGGACTCCAGCTTCGAGCAGTACTTCGACCAGTCCAGCACCAGCGCGGTGTTGGTGCACTGCCCGGCCAGGCTGGTGCCGCCGCCGCGCGAGAGCACCGGTGCGCCGAATTCCCTTGCCGTCGCGAGCGCTTCGGCCGCGTCTTCCGGGGAGCGAGGGACGACCACGCCGATCGGCACCTGCCGGAAGTTCGACGCGTCGGTGGAGTAGGCGGCGCGGCTGCCAGGGTCGAAACGCACTTGGCCTTCGACGCGCTCCCGAAGCGCCGCGGCCAGTGCGTCGAGATCGAGGTCGGGCGGCGGTGGCTGCCGCACGACCGGGTCGGGGAGTTCAGTGGTGCCCATGGCCCTCCTTCAGAGCGCGTATTCGGCGGCCGCGGCGGTGCGCAGGCGCAGCCCGTGCCCGGCCTCGGACATGGACGGCGCGACCGTGCCGCCGGTGGGATCCAGGCCGCCGTCGAACAGTTCGCTTTCGATCCGGTCGTGGTCGGCGAACCATTCGATATGCCGGAAATTGGGCGTGGCGGCCGCGGCGGACGCGGACAGGTTCGGCGCGCAGTGCGCGGAGACGTCGCGGTTGGCCGCGGCGGCGAGCGCGGCGACGCGACGCCATTCGGTGTATCCGCCGCAGCGGGTGACGTCGACCTGCAGGCAGTCCACCGAGGGCAGCATCCGGGCGAAGTAGGGCAGGTCGTAGCCGTATTCGCCGGCCGCGATGTCCGGGCCGTCCGGGGAGCGCAGCTGCGCGAGCCCGGCCAGGTCGTCGCTGGACACCGGTTCTTCGAACCAGGTCACGCCGAACTCGCGCAGCGGTCCGGTGATCCGGCGGGCCTGCCCGATCGAGTAGCCGCCGTTGGCGTCCACGAACAGCTCGGTGTCGTCGCCGACGGTCTCCCGCGCCAGCCGCACCCGGCTCAGATCGCGGGAGACGTGGCTTCCCCACGCTTCGCCGATCTTGATCTTCGCGCGCGGGATCCGCCTCCGGCGCACCCACTCGTCGAGTTGTTCGGCCAGCCGGTCGTCGTCCTCCGAGGTGAAGCCGCCGCTGCCGTACACGTCGACGTGTTCGTGAACCCGGCCGAGGAACCGCGCCAGCGGGAGGCTGACCAGCTTCGCGGCCGCGTCCCAGACTGCGATGTCCACCGCGGACAGCGCGCACGAGACGAGCCCGACGCGGCCGAGATTCCGGACCGCCCGCTGCATGGCGCTCCAGCAGGCCGGAGGATCGAGCGCGGGCAGTCCGGTGATCTCCGGCGCGAGCTTCTGTTCGATCAGCGGTACGCACGACGCGTCGGCGTAGGTCCAGCCGAGTCCGTCCGCAGCGCCGGCGTGGAGCCGGACCACGACCAGCGTGGTTCCGTCCCAGCTCAAGGTGCCGTCGGCCTCCGGGGCAGGCGTCGGCACCCGGTAAGCGGTCGCTTCGACGTGCTCGACGCGCGGTGCCGCGGTGGCCGTCATCGCGAGTGTCCGGGCAGGAATTCCTGAATCTTCGTCTTGGCCCCCTGAGTGACCAGATGGAACGCTTCGGGATCGCCCTTGAGCACCGCCTCGGTCACCGATTTCATCTGTTCGAAGGTCGCGTGCGGCGGGATCGGCGGCACTTCGGCGTCACACCGCACGTCCAGCACGGTCGGGCCGGTGGCGGCGAACGCGGCGTCCCAGGCGTGCCCGACCTCGCCCGGCTCGTCGACGTTGATCCCGGCGAGCCCGATGCTGCGGGCGAAACCGGCGTAGTCGACGTCCGGCAGCGCCTGCGACTCCTCGAACTTCGGCGCACCGCCCATGGCGCGCAGCTCCCAGGTGACCTGGTTCAGGTCGTTGTTGTGGAATACGCAGACGATGCACCGCGGATCCGACCACAGCCCGTGGTAGCGGGAAATGGTGATCAGCTCGGCCATCCCGTTCATCTGCATCGCGCCGTCGCCGACGAGCGCGATCACCGGCCGATCCGGGTGAGCGAACTTCGCACCGATCGCATACGGCACGCCCGGGCCCATCGTGGCGAGCGTTCCGGACAACGAACCTCGTACGTCGCCGCGGATCCGGAGGTTGCGCGCGTACCAGTTGGTCGAGGAGCCGGAATCGGCGGTGACGATGGCGTCGTCCGGGATGCGGCGGGACAGCTCGTGCACGATCCGCATCGGGTTGACCGGCTTCGCGTCGACCTCGGCTTGGCGGTCGATGGTGTCCCACCATTCGGCGACGTTCTTCTCGATCGTTTCGCGCCACGAACGGTTTTCTGTCCGGCGCAGCTTCGGCAGCAGCGCGCGCAGAGTCGCGGCGGAATCGCCGACCAGGTTGACTTCGGTGGGGTAGCGCATCCCGATGAACCGGCCGTCCAGGTCGATCTGCACCGCGCGGGCCTGGCCGAACTCCGGCAGGAACTGGCTGTACGGGAAGTTGGAGCCGACGATCAGCAAGGTGTCGCAGTCGCGCATCATCTCGTAGCTCGCCCGGGTGCCGAGCAGGCCGATCGCGCCGGTCACATAGGGGAGCTCGTCGGAGAGGACGTCCTTGCCCAGCAATGCTTTCGCCACCCCGGCACCGGTGGTGTCGGCGACTTGGCGCACCTCCTCGGCGGCGCCGCGCGCGCCTTGCCCGACCAGGATGGCGAGCTTCTCGCCGGAATTGAGCACTTCGGCTGCCTCGTCGATGCTGGACTCGGGCGGCACCGGGTTGGGCCAGGCCGTCCCGGGCGGGCTCGACGGCATTTGCTTGAACACGTGCTGCGGCGGTTCGTACGGCTCTTCCTGCAGGTCCGCCGGAATGATCACGGCGGTCGGCGTGCGCGAGGCCTGGGCGACCCGGATCGCGCGGTCGAGGGCGTTGGGCAACTGCTCGGCGACGTTGACCTCGACGCAGTACTCGTTCGCGACGTCCCGGTACAGCGTCTGGAGTTCGACCTCCTGCTGGTAGCTGCCGCCCATCGCGGTCCGCGCGGTCTGGCCGACGATCGCGACGACCGGGACGTGGTCGAGTTTCGCGTCGTAGAGCCCGTTCAGCAGGTGGATCGCGCCCGGCCCGGAGGTGGCCATGCAGACGCCGACGCGGCCGCTGAATTTCGCGTACCCGACTGCGGCGAATGCGGCCATCTCCTCGTGCCTAGCCTGCACGAACCGCGGTTTGTTGTCCGCCTTGCCGAACGAAGCGACGAGTCCGTTGATTCCGTCGCCAGGATAGGAGAACACCTGCTCCACGCCCCAGTCGCGCAGCCGGGCGAGCAGGTAGTCGCCGACAGTTTCGGTCATGGCAGTCCTTCCCGTGCGTAGTGATCGGGTCTCCGGCTACCCGGGCCGGTCCGGGCCTACACGTCTTCGCCAGGCAGTGCGGTTGCGGCCGGACTGCGCTACGGTCGAGGCGGGAGCGGTTCAGCCCACGTGCCGTTGTCCGACCCAGAGCGGCCCGCCTCAGCGGGTCCCGGGCCGGGCCGCGCACATCGGGTCCGGCCTCGCGTGTCGCGAGGAGGGCACCATGACGCAACAAACCGATGTGCCGGGTACGCCGGCAAGAATTCTGATCACCGCGACCGCGAACGAGACGGTGGTCGCGGTCGCGGCGGAACTGGACTTGCGGTCCACCGCCCAGCTGCGTGAACGGCTGGCCGACGAGCTGGCGCTGCGGCCTCGCGGGCTGATCGTCGATCTCACCCGGGTGACGTTCTGTTCGGTCGCCGGGCTCAGCGTGCTGGCGGAGGCTGCCAGGCTCGCCGAAGCCGCGGGCGTGGCGTTCGTGCTGGCGGCTGGCCAGCGCGCGGTGCTGCGGCCGATCCGGGTCCTTCGGCTCGACGCCGAAGTGACGCTAGCCCGCAGCGTCGCGGAGGCGGTCGAGCTGGTGTCCGCCGCGCGGCGGACAGCGGCTGAGGTGAGTTGACCGCCTGGCCGGGGCGTCGCTGGTGCATCTGGCCAGGCGCTTCCGGCCGCGCCGACTACCCGTGTGCTGGCGACCAGCGCCGATTAGCGGGGTGCTGCCGACCGGTCCGACCGCTCGCGTGCTGCCGAGGCGTTCGTTTGTCCGCTTCGGGTCGCGGCTCGGGCGCGTGGCTCCGTTGCCGCAGCCGAAGGAGCGCCGGCGAGTCCGCGGGCTGATTCTGCCCGCGGACTCGCCGGCGTTTGCCGGGCGTGCCCGGTCACCCCCTGCCACGCCCGGTCACCGGCGCTGCTGAGCAGCTTCCCGTGCTTCGCGACGCTCCGCTTCGGCGCGGGCTCGTTCAGCGTCCGCTTCCTTGGCGGCTGCCTCCTGCTGCGCGTCCGCTTTGTCCTGCTGCTCCCGGCCTTCCCGGTGCAGCGAATCGTTGCCGACGACGGCGCCGGCCGCCTCCTTCAGCTTCCCCTTGGCATCTTCCACCGTTCCTTTGACGGCTTCCGACGTGTCAGTCCGGTGTTCCGGCACAGTCGTGCTCCTTTCCGCGTTCCTGGTCGGGGTGGTCGCGCTCAGGTCCGGCCCAGCGCCTTGGCCAGCTCGTTCTTCGTCATTTTCGAGCGGCCGTGGACGTTGCGTTGCCGTGCTTCGTTGTAGAGCTGCTCGCGGGTCGGCCCGCCCGGGCCGAGCCGCTTGCCGGAGCGATGCCCGCCCCGCTCCTGCGGAGACTTGCCGCGCAATGAGGTCCGGCTGGCGCGCTCGGACTCTCCGGCCCGCGCCCGGTTCTTGTTCACCGTGCGGGCCGCGATCTCCTCGGCTCGGTCTTCGCTCGTGCCGCGTTCCTCCTGGGACTTCTTGATGTGTTCGTACTGGCGTTCCCGTCGGCTGTTCCATGCCTGCTGCGGCATTTCGGCTCCTTCCGGTATCGCGGTCCATCGGGTTTCCGCACCGGTTGCCGGTGAAACATTGGCGGTGCGCAGCGGTCGCGCGGCGCGGGTACGTTGGAAAGGAGTCCGTGCCAGCGGGAGGCGAGGAGTGGAACCGGAAACCGGAGTCACCATCGAGCATTCGGCGGTAGTGCGGTTGAGCGGCGACCCGACCGGGGCCGGTGCGGAGCTGGCCGGGGTGCTCGCGGCCGCGCCGCGCTCGGTGATCTTCGAGCTGAGCGGGCTCACCGCGTTCTCCGCTGAGGACCTGACGATGTTGCGAGAGTCGGCGGGAGCGGCCCGGGCAGTGTTCGCCTGCCGGCCCGGCGGCGTGGCGCGGCGAGTGCTGGCGGACGCGGGCCTGCCGGTCGCCGATTCCGCCGTCGCGGCCCTGGCCGGCGAAGACGATCCGCTCGGCCCGTGCGGATCGGAATTCCGGTCGCTGACGGAACTGCTCCTCGCCGCGCCGACGGTCGGCGCGGTACTCCAGCTCGTCGTGGACGCGACCGCGTCCCTGGTCCCCGAGGCCGACCTGGTGTCGATCACGCTGCTCGCGCCGGACGGCCGGTTCCACACCGCGGCCTACACCGACCCGGCGGCCGCGGACCTCGACCGGCTCCAATACGAGCTGGGCGAGGGGCCTTGCCACGATGCCGCGCAGCCGGACAGCGCCGAGTTCGTCGAATGCGCCGATCTGCGCGCCGCACCGATGTGGCCGGACTGGGCGCCGGCCGCGGCTGGGGACGGCTGGCGCAGCGTGCTGGCGACGGCGCTGGCCGACGAAGCCCTGACACGGTTTTCCGGCGCGCTCAACCTCTACTCCCGCAGTCCCGGCGGGCTGGCCGGAGCCGACCGGGACATCCTCCTCCTGCTGGCGAGCCATGCCGCGCTCGCAGTGGCCGGCACCGACGCGCTGACGCGCGACGAGCTGCACCAGGCCCAGTTGCGCACCGCGCTGGACAGCCGGGACGTGATCGGTCAGGCGAAGGGCATCATCATGGCGCGTCGCGGCCTGGACGCGGACGAGGCGTTCGATCTGCTGCGCCGCACGTCCCAAGAGCTCAACGTGAAGCTCGTGCACCTCGCCGGCACGCTGGCGGAGCGGCACGGCGAACTGGACGGCGAACTGGACGGCGCCGAGCTGGCACCGGACGAGCCGGACCCGGTCTGAGTTCCTCCCTGGAGTGTTGACCGCACCGCGACCGGGTAACCGGTCTCGGGCCGCGCTCGTCCAGGAGGTGATCGCCGTGGCACGCGAGCAGACGCTCGCCGGTCAGCTGCTGTCCGCGCATCTGGTCGCCGGGCAGGTGGAACCAGGCACCGAGATCGGCCTCCGCGTCGACCAGACCTTGACTCAGGACGCCACCGGCACGCTGGTGATGCAGGAGCTGGAGGCACTGGGCCTGGACCGGGCGCGAACCGAGCTGAGCGTCCAGTACGTCGACCACAACCTGCTGCAGGCCGACGAGAGGAATGCCGAAGACCACGCCTACCTGCGCTCCGCCTGCCGGCGCTTCGGACTGTGGTTTTCCAAGGCGGGCAACGGCGTCTCGCATCCCACGCACATGCAGCGGTTCGGCGTCCCCGGAAAGAGCCTTGCCGGTTCCGATTCGCACACCTGCGCGGCGGGCGCGCTGGGAATGCTGGCCGTCGGCGTGGGCGGGCTGGAGGTGGCGCTCGCCATCGCCGGAGAGCCGCTGTACTTGCGGATGCCGGAAATCTGGGGCATCCGCCTGCACGGCGAGCTGCCGCCGTGGGTCTCGGCGAAAGACGTCGTACTGGAGCTGCTTCGGCGGCACGGGGTCAGCGGCGGCCGAAATCGGATCCTGGAGTATCACGGGCCCGGACTTGCCGGGCTGACCGCGATGGACCGGCACGTGCTCGCCAACATGGGCGCGGAGCTCGGCGCGACCGCGTCGGTGTTCCCTTCCGACGAAGCGGTCCGCGAGTTCCTTCGCGCGGAGGGCCGCGAAGGCGACTTCCTCCCGCTCGCGGCCGGTCCGGACGCGGTCTACGACCTCGAAGAGGACGTCGATCTGTCCACAGTGGAACCGCTGGTGGCCGCGCCGTCGTCGCCGGGGAACGTCAAGCCGGTGCGGGAGGTCGCCGGTACGCCGATCGGCCAGGTGGTCCTGGGGTCGTCCGCGAACCCGGGGTTCCGCGATTTCGCGGTGGCCGCCGCGACCGTGCGGGGCCGCCAGACCGCGGACTCGGTCAGCTTCGACGTCAACCCGACATCCCGGCAGATCCTGGTCGACTTGGCCCGCACCGGCTTTCTGAGCGATCTGATCGGCGCCGGCGCGCGGGTGCACCAAGCGGGCTGTCTGGGCTGCATCGGGATGGGCCAGGCGCCCGCGCCCGGCAGCAACTCGCTGCGCACCTTCCCCCGCAACTTTCCCGGCCGGTCCGGGACCGTGGACGATTCGGTGTGGCTGTGCTCGCCGGAAACCGCCGCGGTGTCCGCGCTGACCGGCGTGCTGACCGATCCCCGGGACTACGCGGCCGAGCAGCGCCTGGCGTATCCGCGGGTGTCGGTTCCGGCGCGCTCGGCCGAAGTCGGCGCCGCGCTGACGCCGCCGTTGCGGCCGGCGGAGGCGGCGCGCGAGGAGCTGGTGAAAGGCCCGAACGTGGCCGGCCTGCCCGATTTCGAACCGCTGCCGGACCGGCTCGAAGGCCCGGTCCTGCTGACGGCGGGCGACGACGTGTCCACCGACGAAATCTCGCCGGCCGGGGCGCGGGCGCTGCCGTACCGTTCGAACATCCCGAAGCTCGCCGAGTTCGCCTTCACCCGCATCGACCCGGAGTATCCGGCGCGAGCGGCCGCGGCACCGGTGCATTTCGTGGTGGCGGGCGAGAACTACGGCCAGGGTTCTTCGCGCGAGCACGCCGCGATCACCCCTCGGTACCTCGGATTGCGGGCGGTGCTGGCGGTCTCGTTCGCCCGGATCCATTGGCAGAACCTGGTCAACTTCGGCGTGCTGCCGCTGGAGTTCGCCGACCCGGCGGATCACGCGCGGATCGGCCGCGACGACGTGCTCGTGCTGGCCGGGCTGCACGACGGGCTCGACCAGGGCGAGCTGACCGTGCGCGACACCACTCGCGACGAGGAGTACCGGCTGGCCCATCGCCTTTCTCCGCGGCAGATCGACGTGGTGCGGGCCGGCGGGCGGATCCCGCTGCTGGCACGGGAACTCGCCTGAGCGCGGATCCGATGTGTTCGGCCGTGCCACGGCGGGTAACCGCTTCGGACGAGTCCTGCCGAGGAAGGAGCCCGCGATGGTGCACCCTGTCCCGCCCGGACCTGAGCCCGTCCCGCCGGAGCCGGAGCCGCTGCCGCCGTTCCCGCCGGAACCCGCGCCGCCGCCGCGCCCGGGGCCGGGCCCGTGGCCCGCTCCGGAACCGCCCGTCCCGCCCGAACCGCGCTGAGGGGAGCCCGCATGCAAACCACATTGCAGCAACTGTTCGGATACGGCCAGAGCCCGTGGGTCGACTATCTGGCCCGTCCGTTCGTCCGAGACGGCGAGCTGGCCCGGCTG
The DNA here is from genome assembly GCF_000383915.1 of Amycolatopsis benzoatilytica AK 16/65. Classification (NCBI taxonomy): domain Bacteria; kingdom Bacillati; phylum Actinomycetota; class Actinomycetes; order Pseudonocardiales; family Pseudonocardiaceae; genus Amycolatopsis; species Amycolatopsis benzoatilytica. Next base: position 2,577,421 of record NZ_KB912942.1, on the reverse strand, counting down.
ATGCGCGCCGGCGTTCTGGGCGTGACGTCCAACCCGACGATCTTCCGGGACGCGATCACCGGCGGCGACGCCTACGACGACCGGCTGCGCGAGCTGTTTCGCACCGAGACCGAGCCGAAGGAAGTCTTCCTGGCGTTGGCCGCCGAGGACGTGCGCGAAGCGTGCGACGTGCTGCGGCCGGCTTTCGACTTGAGCCGCACCGGCCGAGACGGCTGGGTGTCGCTCGAAGTCGACCCGCGCTTCGCGGACGACGCCGGTGCCACTGTCGCGGAGGCCAGGCGTCTGCGCGCACTCGTGGACCGGCCGAATCTGATGGTCAAGATCCCGGGCACGGAGGCCGGGCTGGCGGCGATCGAGGAAACGATCGCGCATGGAATCCCGGTGAACGTGACGCTGCTGTTCTCGCTCGAGCGGCACCGGCAGGCAGCCGAAGCTTACCTGCGCGGCCTGCGGCGGTTCCTCGCCGCGGGCGGCGACCTCTCCACGGTGGCTTCGGTCGCGTCGTTCTTCGTGTCCCGAGTGGACGCGGAGGCCGATCGCAGACTGGCCGAGGCGGGCGGTCCGGCCGCTTTGCGCGGAACCCTGGCGGTGGCGAACGCGCGACTGGCTTACCAGACGTGCCAGCAGGTCTTCTCCGGTCCGGAATGGACGGACCTGCACCGGGCCGGGGCGCATCCGCAGTGGTGCCTGTGGGCGTCAACGTCGATGAAGGACGAGGACCGCCGCGACGTCGAGTACGTGGAGCAGCTGATCGGCCCGGGCACGGTGGACACCATGCCGCCCTCGACCGCCGAAGCGTTCCTGGAGCACGGACGGGTCGGCATGACGCTGGACCGGGAAACCGGATCGGCCCGCGAAACGATCGAGCGGTTCCAGGCCGCCGGGATCGACTACGACGGGATCGTCGCGTTGCTGGAACGCCAAGGCGTGGAGAAGTTCCGGACCTCCTTCGCCGAACTGCTCGACGGGATCGAGCGGAAACGCGGGCAGCTGCTCGCGGGGCAGGGGGCAGGCGCATGATCGCGACCGATTTCCGCCGTGCGCTCGGCCAGCAGCTGCGGGTCGATTCGATCCGGGTGAGCAGCGAAGCCGGGTCGGGTCACCCGACGTCGTCGATGTCGGCGGCCGACCTGATGGCCGTCCTGCTCGACGGGCATCTGCGGCTGGACTACGCGCACCCCGCGGACCCGCACAACGACCATCTGGTCTTCTCCAAGGGACATGCCTCGCCGCTGTACTACTCGATGCTGCGGGCGGCCGGCGCGATCGACGAGGACGAGTTCCGCACCTACCGGAAGTTCGGCAGCAGGCTGGAAGGCCATCCGACCCCGAGGATCCCGCCGACCGACGTGGCCACCGGCTCGCTCGGGCAGGGCCTGCCCATCGGCGTCGGGCTGGCGCTTGCCGGGAAGCTCCTCGACCGGCTGCCGTACCGGGTGTGGGTGCTGTGCGGCGACTCGGAGATGGCCGAGGGTTCGATCTGGGAAGCGTTCGAGCACGCGGCGCACTACGGGCTGGACAACCTGACCGTGATCGTCGACGTGAACCGGCTGGGCCAGACCACCGAGACGATGGTCGCCTGGGACCTGGACACCTATGCCGCGCGGGCGCGCGCGTTCGGCTGGCACGCGATCACCGTGGACGGGCACGACGTCGACGCGATCGAGGCGGCGTACGCGGATGCCGAGCGGACCACCGGAAAGCCGACGGTCCTGTTCGCCAAGACCAAGAAGGGCAAGGGCGTCGCGGCCGTGGAGGACTTGCCGGGCAAACACGGCAAGCCGTTGGAGGATCCCGAGGAAGCGATCGCCGAGCTGGGCGGCCGCCGGAACCTGACGGTGTCGGTGGCGACGCCGGACACTTCCCCGCCTGTGCCGCAGTTCCCGTCCGGCGCGTTGAGCATGCCGTCGTGGGACGTCGGCGAGGAGGTCGCGACGCGCGAGGCGTACGGCGAGGCGCTGACCGCGCTCGGCAGCGGCCGCGGGGACATCGTGGCACTCGACGGCGAGGTGTCGAACTCGACGCACAGCGATCTGTTCGCCAAGGCGCATCCCGGGCGGTACTTCGAGATGTACATCGCCGAGCAGCAGCTGGTCGCCGCCGCGGTGGGGATGCAAGCGCGCGGCTGGACCCCGTTCGCCTCGACCTTCGCCGCGTTCCTGTCGCGGGCTTACGACTTCGTTCGGATGGCCGCGATTTCCCGGGCGGACCTGTGCCTGTCCGGATCGCACGCCGGAGTGGCGATCGGCGCCGACGGCCCGTCCCAGATGGCGCTGGAAGACCTCGCCGCGCTGCGCGCCGTGCACGGCAGCACCGTGCTGTATCCTTCGGACGCGAACCAGACCGCGCAGCTCGTCGCGCAGATGGCCGATCAGCCCGGCATCTCCTACCTCCGGACGTTGCGAGGCAAGACCCCGGTCCGCACCCGCCCGGACGAGACGGTGCGCATCGGAGGCAGCCGCCTGGTGCGCTCGAGCGATCAGGACGACGTGACGCTGATCGGCTGCGGGACCACTGTGGACGAAGCTGTGCACGCGGCCGATCTCCTCGCCCAGGACGGAATTTCGGCTCGGGTGCTGGACTGCTACTCGATCAAGCCGATCGACACCGCCGCGGTGCGGGAAGCGGGCGCGGAGACCCGGCTGGTGCTGACCGTCGAAGACCATTGGCCGGAAGGCGGCCTTGGCGACGCCGTGCTCGACGCACTGGCGAGCCGTTCGGTCCCGGTGCACAAGCTCGCCGTCCGGGAGATGCCGACCTCGGGGACGCCGGCCGAACTGCTCCGCGCCGCGGGGATCGACGCGGAGTCCATCGCGGCGACGGCGAAGAAGCTCCTGGCCGGCTGAACGCCGGTCAGGACGCCTTCAACGCGGTTTCGAGGTCTCTGCGGGACATCTTGGACCGGCCCTTGACGTCCCGTTCCTTCGCCAGCTTCTGAAGATCCGCCTTCGACAGGGAAGAAAGGTCCGGCGTGCGCGGCCGGCGGCTGCCGCGCACGCTCTTGGCCAGCGCCTCCATCAGGTCGGTCACCTTCGTCGGCTCTTCCGGTGCCGCGGCGGGCGTGACGGTGTTCCCGGCCTTCTTGGCGGCGATGAGTTCGTCGACCCGCTCGCGGTAGGTGTCGTGGAAGTCCTCGGGCCGCCACGGCTCGGTCATCGCGTCGATCAGCCGGACCGCCAGGTCGAGTTCCTTCTGGTTCGTTTTGGCGTCCACCGGCAGTTGCGGCACGCCCTGGGCGGGATCGCGGACTTCGGCGGCGTAGTGCAGCGTGTTGAGCACGATCACGCCGTCCCCGGCCCGGGCCAGCGCGAGGTGCTCGCGGCCGTGCAAGACGAACTTCGCGACCGCGGCCTTGTCGCGGTGCGCCAGCGCGTCGAGCAGCAAGGCATACGGCCGCTGGGCGTCTTCCTTCGCCGGGGCAAGCCAGTACGCGCGATCGAAGTACACCGGGTCCACCTCGGCGAGGTCGACGAAGCTTTCCACTTCCAGCGACCGGGAGCGGCCTGGCGCGATCTCGTCCAGTTCCTGCTGCTCGACCAGCACGTACTCGTCGCCGCCGACCTCCCGGCCGCGGACGATGTCGTCGTAGCGCACCTCGTCGCCAGTGCGTTCGTTGACCCGCCGGTAGCGGATCCGGTCGCGGGTGCCGCGCTGGAACTGGGTGAAGTGCACCGCGTGGTCCTCGACCGCTTTGTAGAGCCGGACCGGGACGTTGACCAGCCCGAACGACAGGGCTCCTTGCCACACCGGACGCATCGGCCGTCCTCCTTTCGCCGTCCGTGCCGGGTACCCGGTTGCCCGGCGCGGGAACCGGGTACCCAGGCCGCGGAGTTCCGGCAGCGGAAGGGGATCGGCGATGGACGAGGCGGAAACGGGGGTGGTGGTCGGCGACGACGGGTCCGACGGGGCCCGCCGGGCGATTGACTGGGCGGCCGCGGAGGCGCAGGCGCGGGGCACGCGACTGGTCGTCGTGCGGGCGGTGCCGGCACCGATGCCGAACCTGGATTTCGTCCCGGGGACGGTCGCGCCGAGCGCCGGGGAGATGCTCGAGGGCCAGGCGTATGTGGACTACGCGGAGAAGGAACTCGCCGGCGTCGCGGCTGTGCTGCGGGAACAGCATCCGAGCCTGGCGGTGCGCACGCACGTCCGGGTCGGACGGGCGAGCTGGGAACTGGCCGACGCCGGCAAGCAAGCGGACCTGATCGTGGTCGGCGCCTCCGGCCGGCGTGGGCTGCCCCGGCTGCTGCTGGGGTCCACGGCCGCCCAGGTGGTGCACACCAGCGCCCGCCCGGTCGTCGTGGTCCGGGGCGCCGAGCCGGACGCGCGGAGGGTGGTCGTCGGGGTGGACGGGTCCGCCGCCAGCATCGCGGCGGTCCGGTTCGCCTTCGACTTCGCGGATCGGCACGGCTGCCCGCTGCAAGCAGTGCACGCCTGGACGGATCCGGTGGACGACCTGCTCGAACCGGTCGGGCCGGGCGACGAGGGCTGGCCCACCGTGCGGGAGCGGGGTGAACGGCTGCTGGCGGAGTCGCTGACCGGCCTGGCCGAGCGGTACCCGGACGTCGTGGTGCAGCGGGAGATCGGCCTCGGCCGCGCCGCGGTGGTCCTGCTGGAACACGCCGAGGGCGCGGCGCTGCTGGTGGTCGGCGGGCACGGACGAGGTGCGCTGAGCGGTGCTTTCCTTGGCTCGGTGAGCCACGCGATGGCCTACCACGCGCCGTGCCCGGTGGCGATCGTCCGCGAAGACGTCCAGGAGTACCCGAGCTAGCGCTGAAAACTGCGCCGGACCAGCGCGGCCGCCAGCCGGGCCAGCTCGTCGCCCGGCACCAGCTTCGCCAGCTGCTCGGGATCACTCGGGAGCCCGGCCTTCTCCGCCCCGTCCAGCGCGCGCCGGTCGAAGTACGGGCGCAGCCACGGCCAGACCGCTTGCGCTTCGCGGCAGAAGATCTGCGCGCCGGTGGGGCCGATCCGGGGGAACTCGGCGAGAAGCTTCTCCAGGCGTCGGGGATCCGCTTCGGCGGCGTCCGCCATCCGGCGCAGGTCGTCGTGGTAGCGGTCCCGGATGAACTCCGCGCCCTCGCCGAGGTGCTGAGCGGTGCTCTCGTCGTACCGGACGTAATGCGCCCGGCCGAGCGCGTCGACCCGCTCCTGCCAGGTGGAAGCCCGCATCGCGGCGGGGGACCGCCAGCCGGCTTGCGACAGTTCGCGCGCCGCGGCGACCGCAAGGCGGGCGCTGATCCGGGTGGACAGCAACGTGGTGAGGACGAGAAGCCGGTACAGCGGCTGGGGTTTGTCGGACAGCTTGATCCCGGCTTCGGCGGCGTAGGTCGTGCCGTACTCGGAGAGGAGTTCGTCCGCTCTGCCCATCGTTCGCCTCCCTCTCAGCCGGGCACCGGCTGGTCCAGCAGCTTACGAAGCTGCTCCAGCGTCTGGGAAAGCAGCCGGGAGACATGCATCTGGGACAGCCCGACGCGTTCGGCGATCTTCGACTGCGTCATGTTCCCGAAGAAGCGCATCGCGATGATCGACCGTTCGCGTTCGGGCAGCTGGCGCAAGACCGGCCGCAGCGCCTCGTGGATCTCGGCTCGTTCGAACTCGATGTCGTCCTCGCCGAGTACCTCGCCGAGTGTCGAGGCGTCCGGTTCGGCGAGCAGCTCCGAGTCGAGCGAACCGGCCTGATAGGCCTGGCCGGCCACGAGCGCCTCGGCCACTTCGCCGGCGTCGAGGCCGAGATGCTCGGCCAGGTCGCCGGCAGTGGGCGGGTGGCCGAGCCGCTGCGAGAGCGTGCCAGTGGCCCGAGCCACCGCGAGGTGGAGTTCCTGCAGGTGCCGCGGTACACGCAACGACCAGCCCGCGTCCCGGAAGTAGCGGCGGACCTCGCCCATCACCGTCGGCACCGCGAACGACAGGAAATCGGCGGTGCGGCCGGGGTCGAACCGGTCCACCGCCTTGACCAGGCCGAGCCGGGCGACCTGCACGAGGTCGTCGCGCGGTTCGCCGCGGCCGCCGAACCGCTGCGCGATGTGCTCGGCGAGCGGCAGGTGCTCTTCGATCAGTTTGCGACGCAGGCGCTCGCGCGGTCCCCGCGCGTCGGCGGGCAGTGCGTTCAGCTCGTCGAACCATCCGGCGCAGTGTTCGTAACCGTCGGTGTGGGGTCGAGCGGAAGTCTTCATGCTCAGAGGGTCCCCGCTGCGGCGGCCGGTCAATCATCGCCGGGCCGGGTTTGCCGCGAGCGGGCGGCCGGGTAGCCGGTAGGAGTACCCAGAAAGGAGCGCCGGGCATGACCTTCAACGCGTACCTGTCGTTTCTGGCCGTCGGAATCGCACTGGTTCTGCTGGACGGCCAGGTGATCTACCGCAGCGGCAAGCGGTACCTCGGGAACATCGACGGCAACCCGGCCGCGGCGGCGTCGATGGCGCGGCTGGTGACGGTCCTGTTCTATCTCGCGACGCTGGGCGTGCTGGCCCTGATCTCGACGATCGACGTCGGAGGCAGCGATCTGCCGGGTGTCGTCGGACGGCTCGGGGTGCTGCTGCTGGTCCTCGCGCTCGCGCACGCGGTCACTGTGGCCGCGCTCGCCCGGATGCGCGGCGAGCGCGAGACCGAGGAGTTCATCCGGCGCGGCGGGCTGCCGCTGCGCCGTCCGGACGGCGTGACGGTGACACCGGTGCCGGGCCAGGAAGGACAGCGTCCCGACGTGAGCCCGTCGCTGGAGAACCGTTCGCCTTACACGGCACCGTGATCCGAGCGCGAGAGCCGTGGCGCCGCACCGGTGTCACGGCTCTCCTCGCTGCCGCAGTGCTTGCTGGGCGCCGGTCGCATGGGTGGCGGTTTCCGCGCCGTCGAGAAGGCGGGCGGTGTTGACCAAACCGACCATGCTGAACGCTTGCGGCATGTTCCCGAGCTGCCGCCCGGCAGCGACGTCGTATTCCTCGCTCAGCAATCCGACGTCGTTGCGCACCGCCAGCATCCGTTCGAAGATCTCGCGCGCTTCGTCGCGCCGGCCGATGCCGTGCAGCCCGTCAGCCAGCCAGAAGCTGCACGGAAGGAATGCACCTTCGCTCCCGCGCAATTCACGCCCGCCGTCCGCGTCCGGGCCGTAGCGACGCACGAACCCGTCCTCGGACAGCGCATCCCGGACCGCGAGGACGGTGCCGCGGATCCGCGGATCGTCGCTGGGCAGGAACCCGACGCGCGGCATCAGCAGCAGGGCCGCGTCCAGGCCGCGAGACCCGTAGAACTGGGTGAAGGTGCCGCGGTCCACGTCGTAGCCCTCTTGGCAGACTTCGGCATGAATGCGGTCGCGCAGCGCACGCCACCGGCTGACCGGACCGTCGAGTCGATGGCGTTCCACTGTGCGCACTGCCCGGTCCGCGCCGGCCCAGGCCATCACCTTCGAATGCACGAAGTGCTGCGGTTTGCCGCGGACCTCCCAAAGACTGTGGTCGGGCTGGTCCCAGTGGCCTTCGAGGAAGTCGAGCAACCCGCGCTGCAGATCCCAGGCCGGGTGCGTCACCGACAGGCCGGCTTCGCGGACGAGGTGCAGGCCGTCGAGGACTTCGCCCCAGACGTCGAGCTGCACCTGGCCGGCCGCCGCGTTGCCGATGCGGACCGGGGCGGAACCGCGATAGCCGGCGAGCCAGTCCAGTGTGGACTCGGGCACGCGGCGGGCGCCGTCGAGCCGGTACAGGACCTGGAGGTCGGCCGGGTCGCCGGCGACGGCGCGGACCAGCCATTCGCGCCATGCACGGGCTTCGTCGGCGTATCCGGTGCCGACGAGCGCTTGAAGCGCGAACGTCGCGTCGCGCAACCAGCAGTAGCGGTAGTCCCAGTTGCGTTCGCCGCCGAGCTCTTCCGGCAGCGATGTCGTGGGGGCGGCCAGGATCCCGCCGGTCGGTTCGTAGGTGAGGGCCTTCAACGTGATCAGCGCCCGCCGGACCGCGTCGGGCCAGCGGCCCCGGTAGCGGCAGCGGCCGATCCAGTCCGCCCAGAACTTTTCGGTGTCCGCCAACGCATCGCCGGCGTCGACCGGCTCGGGGCGGGGAAGGTGGGAGGGGCGGTAGGCGAGCACGAACGAGAATCGTTCCCCGGTACGCACGTCGAACTCGGCGTACGTCGCGCAACCCCGGTGCGTCAGCGGAACCGTCGTGTCCAGCCAGACCGCGTCCGGGCCGGCGACCGCTTCGAACCCGCGTTCCTCGGGGCGAATCCACGGCCGGATGGAACCGTAGCCGAACCGCGGCCGCAAGCTCATCCGCATCGGAACCCGCCCGTCGATGCCTTCGACGATCCGGACGACAGCGGCGGAACCGGTGCGCGGCGGCATGAAGTCGAGCACCCGTACGGCACCCTGGCCGGTGTCCCACTCCTGGGCCAGCACGAGAGAATGGCCGCGGTAGGCGCGACGGGTCGCCTGGCCGGCACCGGCGGGGGCGAGCTGCCAGGTGCCCGCGCTTTCGTCGTGCAGGAGCGCGGAGAAGCAGGCGGGGGAATCGAAGCGGGGCAGGCACAGCCAGTCGATCGCACCGCTGCGCGACACCAGGGCCGCGGTGTGCAAGTCACCCAGCAGCGCGTAGTCCTCGATTGGCGCGGGCACGGTCAGTGTTCCGATTCGGCGGACGCCGCGCTGGGGTTGTCCTCCAGCATCTCGCGGAGTTTCGCGAGGGTCTGGGCAAGCAGGCGGGAGACGTGCATCTGCGAGAGGCCGACCCGTTCGGCGATCTTCGACTGGGTCATGTTCTCGAAGAAGCGCATCGCGAGGATCGCCCGTTCGCGCGGGGGCAGCTCCCGCAGCATCGGCCGGAGCGCTTCGTGGATCTCGGCTCGCTCGAACTCGACGTCGTCCTCGCCGAGCAGGTCGGCCAGTGATGCGGAGTCCGGTTCGTCGCCGTGCGGCCAGTCCAGCGAATTCGTTTGATACGCGTGGCCGGCGGCCAACGCTTCGGTCACTTCGTCGAGGCCGACTTGCAGGTACTCGGCGAGTTCGCGCGCGGTGGGCGCGTGCCCGGTCCGCTGGGTGAGGGCCGCGGTCGCCTGGGCGACCGCCAGGTGCAGTTCCTTGAGCCGCCGCGGCACGCGCAGCGACCAGCCGGTGTCGCGGAAGTGGCGCCGGACTTCGCCCATCACTGTCGGCACCGCGAAAGACAGGAACTCGCCGCCGCGGTCCGGGTCGAACCGGTCGACCGCCTTGATCAGGCCGAGCCTGGCCACCTGGACGAGGTCGTCGTGCGGTTCGCCGCGGCCGGCGTATCGCTGCGCGATGTGTTCGGCGAGCGGGAGGTGTTCCTCGATGAGCTTGCGGCGCAGCCGTTCCCGTCCCTCGTCGTGCTCTGGCAGGGCACTCAGCTCGTCGAACCACGGCGCGCAGTGCGCGTAGCCGTCGGTATGGGGTCGAACGACGGTATTCATGGTCCTCCTGTCCTGGGCTCCTTGGTGAACTCGAGGTACAACCGCCACCCGTGCCGCCCGTTGCCGGGCTCGGCCCAGGCGGCGACGGAATCGGTCAGCGCGCGCAGGACGTGCCAGCCGACCTCGTCCGGGCCGGGCGGCTGCATCGCCGAGGACGACGTGGCGACCGTGATCGTGATCCGGCCGGCGGTGCGGAACGCGCAGTCGAGCACCGCGCCGTCGTCCGCGCGGACCGCCAGCGCGACGACCGCTTCCTCGACCGCCATCCGCAGGTCCGCGATGTCGTCGAGGCTGAACTCCGCGGTGCCGGCGATGCCCTCGGCCACCAGGCGGGCGAGGAACAGCAGGTTCCGGTCCGCCGGCAGGCGCAACTCCACCGGGGGCTCGGACGCTGGCACCGCGTCCGGATTGGGGCGCACGCAGTGATCCACGTACATCTCACTACCCGATCCGGCGGATCGCCAATCATGGGCGCGGCCAGGTTTGCCGGCCGCGGAACGCGGGTAACCAGGCGCGCGACCATGGTAAGGAGGACCGTGCCCGGAGATCAGATCCCTGAGAACGACCTGGCCGAGCAGCAACGCCCGGAGGACGAGGAGGAGCCGGAACCGGATCTCGACACCGTCGAGGCCGACCCAGCCGACGTCGCCGAACAGCAGCGCCGCGCGGCGGACGACGATGACGACGAAACTTGGCCGCCCGCGTGACGCTCAGCGGAACCGGCGGCCGAGGGCCGCCGCCCCGCCGGCGAGCAGGGCGAGCGCGACCGCTCCGTGGTGGCGGCTCAGCGCCGGCTGAACCCCGCCGAACCTCGCGCGCCGGTCGAACTCGCCGTGCGCGCCGTAGTCGTGGCCGGTTTCGCGATCCGCCGGTTCCCAGAGGTTTCCCGCCTGGTGCGGCTGCGGCTCGCCGGTCTGCTGCGAGGCGATCCCGGTGCGGGCCAGGTAGCGGTCGAGGAGGCCGGGCGCGACCGCGTTCGCGAGGAGCGTGGCCGCCGTGCTGGCGCCGACCCAGTACTCGCGCCGGCGGGGATGGGCGGCGGCGTGCACGATCGCCCGGGCCGCTGTCTCTGGCTGGTAAATCGGCGGAACCGGCTGGGCGTGCTCGGGCAGCCGAGACCGAAGCCAGGTGAACTGCGGCGTGTTGACGGCAGGCAACTGCACCATCGTGATGCGGACGCGGCTGTGCTCGTGGAGGAGTTCGCAGCGCAGCGATTCGGTGAAGCCCTGGATGGCGTGTTTGGCTCCGCAGTAGGCGCTTTGCAGCGGGATCCCGCGGTAGGCCAGCGCCGAACCGACTTGGACGATCGTCCCGCGGTCGCGGGGCCGCATCCGGGAGAGCGCGGCCATCGTGCCGTGCACGTAGCCCAGGTAGCTCACCTCGGTCACCCGCCGGTATTCCTCGGGCCGCACGTCGGCGAACCGGGCGAAAACCGAGCTGAACGCCACGTTGACCCAGACGTCGATCGGGCCGAGCTCGCGCTCAGTGCGCGCCGCGGCCGCTTCGACCTGCTGGTAATCGGCGACGTCGGTCGGGATCTCCAGCGCGGTGCCGCCCTCGGCGCGGATCTCGTTCGCCGCTCCCGCGAGGCCTTTCTCGCCACGGGCCAGCAATGCGACGCATTCGCCTTGCCGTCCGAACGCGCGGGCCGCCGCCCGACCCACTCCGGCGCTGGCTCCGGTCACGACGATGACGCGCTGCGACGGCATGGAAGTCCCTTCCTCGTGCGGATTCGCGCTGCCGGGTACCCGGGCGCGCCGCGCGCAAACACCGGCCGTCGCCGTCCGTTGTGGACGGTGCGGGCGCTCAGTACAAGTCGAACCGTGCTTCGACGGTGGAGCCTGCCGGGGTCGAGTGCATTCGGACGAGGTCGGCGACGTGGTTGACCAGCAGCAGCCCGCGACCGCGCACCTGCCCGGTCGCCGCGGGCCGCCGCCCGGCGAGCGGATCGTCGATCCATCCGTTGTCGCGGACCTGGCACACCAGCTGGCCCCGCACGATCGCCAGCCGGACGACCGCGGCGCCGCTGCCGTGCTCGATGCTGTTCGACGCGAGCTCGGAGGCGACCAGGACGAAATCCTCGAGCCGGCCCGCGGTGATGCCGGCCCGCACCGCCACCGATGCCGCGGCGTAGCGCAGCAGCGGGAGGTCGCCGTCCTCGACCGTCAGCACGTCCGCCGCGGGCGGCGCGGGAAGCTCCCGGTTGTAGTCGCGCAACACCTCATCCGGTGCGTACCCGGCACTGGTCCGCCATTCTCCGGCTCCGTCCATCAGCCATGGATGAGTCCGGGCGGCGTCCGCGAGCGCCGTCTGGCCGAGCGAACCGGTGTCGTAGGGACAGAGGATCGTCGCCCACCGACCCGCGAAAGACTGGTTGATCAGGGCTTCGTGCTGCGCGCAGGCGGGATATTCGGCGCTGGTCCGGCCCGCCCACAACGGCTCGCCGACGATCCGGACGTGCCGGCCGGGATGCTCGTCGGCGAACGCCCGCAGCACGCCTGGGATGATGCGGCCGGGATTGCGGCCTTCTTCGACCATGTCGATCATCCGCACCCGGGCGGCGTCGGCGCCCAGTTCTTCTCGCAGCAGGCCCAGATTACCCGGTGGCACCGCGACCGCGACCGGTTCGGCGGCGGCCAGCGCGCCCTCCACGAACGGCACGGTGCCGGACAGGAACTCCCCGGCACCGCGGTAGAAAACCGCCGGATGGAGAAACGCTCGCCCGGCAGGCATTAAGTTTCAGACCAGAAACAACGCTCGATTGTGGTCGAGAGCATGGCGGTCACTTCCTCACGGCGCTCCGGCTTTCCCGCTTGCTTCGGCCGAGCCGCGCCAGGCGGCACCGCCGTCGCACGCGCATGATAGTCAGCCGGAGCGATCTGCCGTCAACCTTGCCGGTTGCCCGGCCCCTACTCGGTGCGCAGCGCGTCCGCGACCGAGCCGCCGGCTTCGTCCGCGTGCTCGTCGGGATCCGGGTCCGCGCGGCGGCGCGGGATGCTGTCGGCGGGTACGACCGGTTCGACGTCGGCTGCTAGGGCGTCCACGGACTCGTCCAGGTCGGCGGCCGGGGTCACCGCGGTCGGGCGTTCGGGCACCGGATCGGGCTGGTCGTCGGGTTGCTCCTGGGCCAGGCGCTGCCCGTGCGGTTCTCCTTCGCGCGCTTCGGCGGGGGTGGTGCCGTGCCGGACCGCCGGGCTCCACCGCTCTGCGGGCTCGATGCCCGCCTCCAGCGGATCGACCCGCAGGTCGTCTTCGTCCAGTGCTTCGGCGGGGACAAGCGTCTCCGATTCGGCCCGGTCGGGGTCGGCCATTGTGTTCCCTCCTTCGCGGTACTGCCTTCCCGGCGTACCCGCTGGCGCCGGGAGAAAACCCGGTCAGCTCACGCGATGGCCAGGTCGCGGACGGCGCTTTGGGCGTTCTCCAACTCCTGGCCGATCAGGAGCGCGGTGAAATGGGCGAGGGCGATGCTGTGTCCCGCGGTGGCGATCGCGTCGCAGGTCTCCTGCAGGGTGTCGCCGGCCCCGACGTGCCGCACGCGCCCGTCGAGCACGCCGTTCTCGAGACGGTCGCGCAGCGAAGGCAGCAGTTCGGACAGGTCGTTGGCGAGAAGGCTGAGCAGTCCGAGGGTGCGGTAGAGCTCTGCCGGCGAGTCGTGGCCGCCGGTCATCAGGTCACGCCGAAGCTGCCGCAATGCGCCCTGCGCCTGCTCAGCCGGCGCGGAGCTTGCCGGAGGAATGTCCATGCGGGCTGGATACCCGGGTCCGGGCGGGCTAACCCAGCGATCGCGAGTGATCTCCGGACCGGCGGGTATTCGTTCGGCCGCAAGGCAAACCGAGTCGGCAGCGGAGGACGCGGATGACGCACGGGGACGTACACACGTACCGCGAATCCGGATTGTGGGCGAACCGGGTGGAGGGCGGCAGGCGCGTGGTCAACACGGCGGTGTGCCGCGGCGACGCGGTGGCAGTGGGCCGCGAGATGGCGGCTGCGCACCGGGTGGACCACTTCGTGCACAGCGAGCACCGGAGCCGCGGCGACGGGGAAGTGGTGGAGCACCGCACGTTCCGGTGGGTTCCGGGCGGCGACCGCGGGTATCCGGACGCCATGAGCGAAGACGAGACAGTCGAACTGATGCGACGGCGGATGTTCCTCTCCGAGCGGGACGACGCCGAACGCATCGTGCGCGCGGTGCTGCGGACGCTGGCCGAGTTGATCCCGCCAGGCACCGCCGGAAGGCTCGCCGCCCAGTTGCCCGCCGAACTCGCCGACGACGTCCGTCCGGTCGCGACGCCGGCCTCCGGCGCGGATCGTGAGCTCGCCGGGTTCGTCGGCCGGGTGGCGGAGCGGGCGGGGCTCAGCGAGCCCGAAGCGATCCACCAGGCGGGCGTGGTGCTGGAGGTGCTCGGCGAGGTGACCGTGCACGTCGCGGACCAGCTCCAGGAAGCGGTTCCGGAGCAGCTGCGGCCCCTTCTCGCGGCCGGCGGAAGCCGGCTCGCCGGCTGACCGGGCCTGCTAGTGCACAAAGGACGGTCCGCGTCCCGGCGGTTGCGCCGCGCCGACGGCGGGTAACCGGGGGTTCCCGAAATCAGTTCCCGAAATCGAGGAGAGAATGCGATGGCCACCCGAACCGACACCGACCTCATCACCGTCATCACCGACGACCATCGCCAGGTGGAACGGGTGTTCGGCGAACTGGAACGCGAACCGGCGGCGGGCAACCGCAAGGACGTGGTCGACCACGTGATCGCCGAGCTGGTCCGGCATTCGGTCGCCGAGGAGCAGTTCATGTATCCGGCGGCGCGCCGGTTCCTCGACGACGGCGACCGGATCGCCGAGCACGAAATCGAGGAGCACGGCGAAGCAGAGAAGGTGATGAAACAGCTGGAGCGCAAGAAGCCCGGCGACCCGGAGTTCGAGGAACTGCTGGGCAAGCTCATCGCCGACGTCCGCCATCACATCGAAGAGGAGGAGACCGACCTGCTGCCGCGGCTTCGGTCGGCGTGTTCGGCTGAAGAGCTGGAACGGCTCGGCAAGCAGGTGCTGGCCGCCAAGAAGATCGCGCCGACCCGGCCGCATCCGGCGTCGCCGAGCACTCCGCCGGCGAACCTCGTGCTCGCGCCGGGCGTGGCGTTCGTGGACAAGATCCGCGACGCGCTGGCCGGACGGCCGAGCTGACCGATGTCCGCCGACGTGTTCGTGCTCGGGCTCGACGAGAAGAACGAGCGCATCCTGCGCCGCCTGCCGGTCGCGGCCGGCCTGCGGTTCCGTCCGCTGCTCACCCCGGACGAGCTGCAGCACGGCGAGATCGATTTCCCGGATCTGCTGGACAAGGCGCGGCAGCTGCTGGACGCCTTCGACGGCGACCCGGCAGCGATCGTGACCTATTGGGACTTCCCGGCCGCGGCACTGGCTCCGTTGTTGTGCGAGGAACGCGGCCTTCCGCACGTCCCGCTGCCCGCCGTGCTCAAGTGCGAGCACAAGTACTGGAGCCGGCTCGAACAGCAGACGGTGATCGACGAGTTGCCCGCGTTCGGCATCGTCGACCTGGACACCGACCCCCAGCCGCCACCGGGAGTGGAGTTCCCGATGTGGCTGAAGCCGGTGAAGGGCTTCTCCTCGGAGCTGGCGTTTCACGTCCGGGACGAGGAGGGGTTCGCGGACGCCGTCGCCGAGTTGCGCGACGGCGTCGGCCGGGTCGGCGACCCGTTCGATGACGCGCTGAAACAGGTCGACCTGCCTGCCGAGATCGCCGAGGTGGGCGGTGCCGCGTGCCTGGCCGAGGCGGAGCTGCACGGCGTCCAAGCCGCGGTCGAGGGGTACGCCTGGAACGGCGACGTGTCCGTGTACGGCGCGCTGGATTCGGTCGATTTTCCGGGCCGGTCGTCGTTTCTGCGGCATCAGTACCCGTCGCAGCTGCCCAGGCAGACGGTGCGGCGGATGGCCGACGTCGCCGAGCGGGTGCTCCAGCGGGTGGGTTTCGCCAACGGGACGTTCAGCGTCGAGTTCTTCTGCGATCCGCGCACCGGGCAGGTCTGCCTGCTGGAGGTGAACCCACGGCATTCGCAGTCGCACGCGGAGCTGTTCGAGCTGGTGGACGGAACGGCCAACCACGAGATCATGGTCCGGCTCGGGCTCGGGCAGCAGCCGCGGTTCCCGCACCGGCGCGGGCGTTACCGGATCGCCGGGCGCTGCTATCTGCGCCGGTTCGAGGGCGACGCCACGGTGACCCGGATCCCGTCTGACGACGAGATCGCCGACTTGTGCGAGGAACTCGGCGGTACCACCGTCTCGATCACGCCGCAGGAGGGGCAGCGGTTGTCCGATCTGCCGGAGCAGGACAGCTATTCCTACGAACTGGCGGAACTGGTGATCGGCGCGGTTTCGGAGGAGGAACTGGAGGCCAAGTATCGCCGGTGCGAAGAACGGCTGAGGTTCGAATTCGAGGAATGAGCGGGGAGGACATCGCGTGGACGGCGACGTGGAAACGGTATACGAGAACGAGCTGTGGAAGAACCGCTTGCACGGGAACGTGCGTGCCTCGAACACCGCGAAGTCCCGCGAAGAAGCCGTGAAAACCGGACGCCACATGGCGAAGGCGCGGCGCTCAGTCCACATTGTCCGGTCCGAGGCGGGCGAAGTCGAACGCCGCGACGACTACCGGACGAGTCGTCGCGGCGTTCCGCTGCCACCGGAGCCGGCCTGACGTGTCCGCTTATTCGCCGCGCCGTTTGGCGCGGCGAATAAGCGGCCTTACCGCCGCGGAATCCGCTCCAGGTGGTTTCGCGCCTGCCGCCCCTCCGGAATCCGCTGCATCATCCAGTTGTGGAACATTCCCGGGTACTCGGCGTAATCCACGTCGATCCCCGCGTCCCTGGCCCGGCCGGCGAACCGGCGGGCATCCGGGAGCAGCACGTCGCGTGTCCCGATGAACAGGCTGAACGGCCCGAGCCCGGCCAAGTTCGCGTACAACGGGCTGATCCGCGGATCGTGCGGATCGGTGCCTTCGGCGTACATCCGCCCCGCTTCCCGCAGGCCGGTGATGCCGAGCATCGGGTCGTGCTCGTCCAGCACCACCGAGATCGGATCTTCCAGGGTCACGTCCAGCCACGGCGAGAGCAGGAGCGTCTGCTTCGGCTGCGGCCGGCCCTCGTCCCGCAATCGCTGCGCGATCGCCAGCGCGAGCGCGGCACCGGCGGAATCGCCGGACAGCACCGCGGTCTCGTCACCGACGGCCTGATCGAACGCGGCTTGCACCATCGGCAGCGTTTCGGTGTTGCTGTGCCGAGGAACCAGCGGATAGATCGGCAGCGTCACGGCGCAGCCGAGCCGGCCCACCAGATCGGCGGCGTCACGGCGCAGCCGAGCCGGCCCACCAGATCGGCGGCGTCACGGCGCAGCCGAGCCGGCCCACCAGATCGGCGGCGAACCGCCAGTGGTGCGATTCGATCTCCTCGACGTACCCGCCGCCGTGCAGGTGGAACACGTGCATGCCGGCGCTGGTGCGCGGCCGCACCGTCCAGCACGGAAAGCCCCGTACGTCCCGGCGTTCGACGGCGAAGTTCCGGCGCAGGTTCCGGGGCGGCCGAGCCTGGCTGGGTCGCTGATGCCGGTGCAGGCGCTGATGCAGCACCCGGGCGTCGTCGTAGAACTGTTTCTGCCCGGTCGCGCGCAGATATGCCTGATACAGCCGTGCTTTCATGCTGATCATGTCTCCCGGGTACCCGTTCGCACCCGCCGGGCAACACCGTTTCAGCACCAGTGGCCAGGGTACCCGGCGCAGATGATCACGCGCGCACTTTCGTCACTGCCGTACGAGGTCATCGAGGACGAAGACGTCCGCATCCGGGTGTCGGACGGCACTCGGCTGGCGGCGCGGATCTGGCGGCCCTCCGGGTCCGAGTCGATGCCGGTGCCCGGCATCCTCGAATACATTCCCTATCGCAAGCGCGACCTGACCTCGGTCCGCGACTCGGTCCACCATCCGTATCTGGCCGGGCACGGGTACGCCTGCGTGCGGGTCGACCTGCGGGGCACCGGGGAATCGGAGGGGGTGCTGGCCGACGAGTACCTCGAACAGGAGCAGCGGGACGCCGAGGACGTGCTGGAGTGGATCGCGAACCGGCCGTGGTGCAGCGGGCGCACCGGCATGATGGGCATTTCGTGGGGCGGGTTCGCGGCGCTGCAGACCGCCGCGCGGCAGCCGCCGAGCCTCGGTGCGATCGTGATCTCCTCGTTCACCGACGACCGGTTCGCCGATGACATGCACTACATGGGCGGCTGCCTGCTGTCGGACAACATCGCCGAATCCGGGACCATGTTCGGCGAAGCGACGATGCCGCCTGACCCGGCGCTGGTGGGGGATCGCTGGCGGGAGATGTGGCGGGAACGGCTCGAAGAATGCAGCCTCTGGGCCGAGCAGTGGCTGCGCCATCAGCGGCGCGACGGGTACTGGCGGCACGCCTCGGTCTCCGAGGACTACTCCCGGGTCTGCTGCCCGGTGCTCGCCTCCAGCGGCTGGGCCGACGGGTACTCGAACGCAGTCGCCCGGCTGCTGGCGCACCTGCGGGTGCCGTGCCGCGGGCTGATCGGGCCGTGGTCGCACAAGTACCCGCACCTGGGCGAGCCCGGGCCGGCGATCGGCTATCTGCAGGAAGTGGTCCGCTGGTGGGACTTCTGGCTCAAGGGCGAGGCGAACGGCGCGATGGACGGTCCGGTGCTGCGGACCTGGATGCAGGAAAGCGTCCCGCCGTCGACGTCCTATGAGGACCGTCCGGGGCGATGGGTCGGCGAGACGGCGTGGCCCTCGCCGCACGTGCGGCCCTCGGTGCGAGCACTGGCCCGGCACCGGATCGCCCGGCCCGGCGAGTCCGTGCCGGAGGAATCGCTGGACGTGGCCTCGCCGCTGTCGGTCGGGCAGTTCGCCGGCAAGTGGGCGTCCTACAGTGCACCGCCCGACCTGCCCTACGACCAGCGCGAAGAGGACGGCGGGTCGCTCGTGTTCGAGACGGACGCGCTCGCCGAGCGCTGCGAAATCCTCGGTGCCCCGAAGGTCCGGCTGGTGGTGTCCGCGGACCGGCCGGTCGCGATGGTCGCCGCGCGGCTTTCGGACGTCGCCCCGGACGGCCGGGCGACCCGGGTGACGTATGGACTGCTGAACCTGACCCACCGCGACGGCCACGAGGAACCGCGTCCGCTGTGCCCGGGCGAGAGCTGCACCGTGGAGTTCGAGCTCAACGGGGTGGCGCAGGCGTTCCCGGCCGGGCACCGGATCCGGCTCGCACTGTCCACTTCGTACTGGCCGCTCGCGTGGCCGCCGCCCGAGCCGGTCACGCTGTCCGTCCGGACCGGCGCGAGCACGCTGACCCTTCCGGTGCGGCCGACCGCCGAGCCGGACGAGATGCCTTCGCCGGCGTTCGGCGAGCCCGAGGGCGCGCCGCCGCTGCCGACCACCCAGGTGAGCCGCCCGGAGCAGCAGTGGACGGTCTCGCGGGACCTGGTCGAGTACCACTCGGCGCTGGACGTGGTGAAGAACTCCGGCACCATCCGCTACGACGACATCGGCCTGGAGATCACCCGCGACGTGCACGAGCGCTATACCTGGACCGCGGACGACTTCTGTTCCCCGGCCGCGGAGACCTCGTGGACGGTCACGTTCGAACGGGACGACTGGCGCGTCCGGAGCGAAACGCGCACCCGGGTCAGCTGCACACCGGAGGAGTTCGTGATCGACGCGCAGCTGGACGGCTACGAAGGCGACCGCCGACTGGTCTCGCGCAACTGGCACCGCATCGTGCCGCGCGATCTGCTCTGAGCCCGGTCACTGGACGACGCGCTCGGAGACCGTCCGGCCGCCGGCCGCGGCGACCGGGCTCGGCGCTCCGGCGGCGGACAGCCGCCGCAAGGCGGCCGCGGCGGTCTTGAACAGCGGCTGCTTCGACACCGGGTCCCAGTCGGTGACCGTCAGCTCGTTGGCCGCGCGGTGCCCGTTGTGGCCGGTCGGGTCGGCGGTGTCCCAGTACCCGTAGTGGAAAGGCAGGAACAGGACCCCGTCGCGGATGCCGCACGGGCGCGCTTTGGCCACCACCCGGCCGCGGGCGGTGCGGATTTCCACCAGATCGCCTTCGGCGATCCCGGCGCGTTCGGCGTCCCGCCGGGACAGTTCCGCCCAGACTTCCGGGGCGGCGTCCTCCAGCTGCGGCGCGCGGCCGGTCTTCGTGCGGGTGTGGAAGTGATACAGCGTCCGTCCGGTGATCAGCGCGAACGGGTGCTCGGCGGTGGGCGGTTCGTGCGGGGTCAGGTAGCGCGCGGGCTTCAGCATCGCTTGGCCTCGGGGGTTGAACGCGCGGTATTCCTCCGGTTCGAGCGGCTTTCCGGTGTGCAGGTCCTTGCCGTAGTCCTCGCAGTAGTCCGGAGCGGCGAAGAACTGTCCGTCGGGGTAAAGGCGTTCGGTGCCGTCCGGATGGGCTTCGTCGCACGGCCACTGGATTCCGCTTTTCACGCGCAACTTCTCGTAGGACAGCCCGGTGTAGTCGCACGGTCGGCCGGCGGACGCTCGTTGCCAGCCGGCGAACGCCGATTCGGCGTCGTGCCACGGCGGGAACGGCTCCCCGGCGTTGTCTCGCAGGTCCATCCGGCGCGCGTAGTCGAGGAAGATGTCCAGGTCCGGTCGTGCTTGCCCGGGCGGCTCCACCGCTTTCTCGGACAGGTGCACCGTGCGGTCGGCGTTGGTGAAGGTCCCGGTTTTTTCGCCCCACATCGCCGCTGGCAGCACGACGTCGGCGAATTCGGCGGTCTCGGTGCGGAACGCGTCCTGCACCACGACGAACAGCCGGTCCTGGCCGAGGATGCGGCGCACCCGGGCGAGTTCGGGCAGCGACACCGCCGGGTTGGTCGCGGAGATCCACCAGAACCGCAGGTCGCCGGTTTCGGCGAGACTGAGCATCTTCATCAGGTGAGTCGGCGGGCCGTCGTGCGGGATCCGCTCGGCCGGCACGTTCCACAGCTCGGCCAGCTGGCTCACGTGCGTGTCGTTGTGCCAGTTCCGGAACCCGGTGAGGTCGCCGTCCGCGCCGCACTCCCGGGTGTTCTGCGCGGTCGGCTGGCCGTTCATCTGCAGGACGCCGCAGCCCGGCCGGCCGAGCATTCCGCGCAGCAGGACGAGATTGTTGACCTGCACCGCGGCCGCGGTCGCTTGATGGGACTGGTAAAAGCCCTGCAGGACGGTGCACAGCAGCCGTTCCGCGGTCCCGGCCAGGCGGGCCGCCGCCCGGATCTCGTCCGCGCCGACCCCGCAGATCGCCGCCGCACGCTCGGGCGGATACTCGCGGACGGTGGCGGCGAGATCGTCGTAGCCCACGGTGTGCTTCTGGATCCACGCCCGGTCGCACCAGCCGTTCTCCACGATCTCGTGCAGGATTCCGTTCATCAACGCGACATTCGTGCCTGGCAGCGGTGCCAGGTGCAGCTCGGCTGCCTTCGCGACCGGGGTCTCGCGGGGGTCGACGCACAGCAGCCGAGGCGGTTCGGGCCCGGCGAGCCGGTCGAGGATGCGGGACCAGAGCACCGGCTGCGTCGCGGCGACGTTGTGCCCGAACAGCGCGATCGCGTCGGCGTGGTCGACGTCGGTGTAGGACGACGGTTGCCCGTCGCAGCCGAAGCTTTCCTTGAGCGACTCGCCCGCGGTCGAGGTGCAGAGCCGGGTGTTGCCGTCCAGGTGGTTCGTGCCGAGGCCGCCGCGGGCGATCGCGGCCAGCGTGTAGTCCTCCTCGGCGAAAAGCTGGCCGCTCGTGTAGAACCCGAGCGAACCGGGCCCGTCGGTTTCGAGCAGTTCGCGGCTGCGGCGCACGATGCGGTCCATCGCTTCGTCCCAGGTGGCTTCGCGGAGCGCGCCGTCGTCTCGCACCAGCGGGGTGCGCAGCCGGTCCGGTGCGTTGTTGGCCTGCCAGCCGAACAGGTCTTTCGGGTCGAGCCGGCCGTGGTTGACGCGGTCGTCGGCGCGGCCGCGCACCCCGGCGATCCGGCCGTCCTTCACCGCGATGTCCAAGCCGTCGCCGTTGGAGTGGAGGACTGCCGCGGTGCGCACCCAGCGGTCGATGTCGCCGTCGGTCAAGCCGTCGGCGAGGTGTTCGTCCACCCGGATCGGCCAGCCTTCGCCCGCGCCGTACGGCGTGCGCGTTCCCCATGGTTCGGCGATTCCGTCCCGCACGCTGCCTCCTAGCCCGGTCGATGCACGCGGATACCCGGGCGCGGCCGGGGCAAACGCGGGTTTCGGTCGCGAGGCGCGGGGTACGCGGCCCGAAACGGCCCGAGAACCGCGACAGGAGGACAACTGTGAAGGCTGTGGTGTGGCACGGAACCGGGGACATCCGGCTCGACGAGGTACCCGATCCGAAAATCCTCGAACCGAGCGACGCGATCGTGCGGATCACACGCAGCGCGATCTGCGGCACCGACCTGCACCTGGTGCGTGGCACCATGCCCGGCATGGCGGAGGGGACAGTGCTCGGGCACGAGGCGGTGGGCGTGGTCGAGGAGGTCGGACCCGCGGTGCGCGGCTTCACCCCCGGCGACCGGGTGGTGATCCCGTCGACCATCGGGTGCGGCACCTGCTCGTACTGCCGCGCCGGCTACTACGCGCAATGCGACCGGGCCAACCCGAACGGCCCGTCCGCCGGAACGTGCTTCTTCGGCGGCCCGGAAGCCACCGGCTCGGTGGACGGGCTGCAAGCGGAGTACGCGCGGGTCCCGTTCGCGATGACGTCGCTGGTCCGGATCCCGGACGCGGTGAGCGACGACCAGGCCATCCTGCTGTCGGACATCTTCCCGACCGCGTGGTTCGGCGCTCGGCTGGCCGAGGTCAGCCGGGGCGACAGCGTGCTCGTGCTCGGCGCGGGCGTGGTCGGCCAGTTCGCGATCGCCTCGGCGAAACGGCAGGGCGCGGGCCGGGTCTTCGTCGTGGACGGCATCGAGTCCCGGCTGGACAAGGCGCGCGAGCAGAATGCCGAGACCGTCGACTTCAACCGGGAAGACCCGGTCGCCCTCGTTCGGGAGCTGACCGGCGGGATCGGCGTGGACCGGGTGATCGACGCGGTCGGCGTGGACGCCGAGCGACCCAAGTCCGGTCCGGCCGCGGAAGCGGCGCGGGAGCAGGCGGAACAGTTCGACCGCGAGCGCGCCGCGGTCGCGCCCGACGCCTCGCCGGACGGCGACCTGTGGGTGCCTGGCGACGCGCCCAGCCAGGCGGCGCGCTGGGCGGTGGACTCCGTCGCTAAGGCGGGCAGCATCGGCGTGATCGGGGTCTACCCGCCCGGCTTCGAAGGCTTCCCGTTTGGGACAGCGATGAACAAGAACCTGACCGTGCACATGGGCAACTGCAACCACCGGCGTTACCTGCCGGAGTTGCTGGACCTGGTGCGCACTGACGTGGTCGACCCGACCGCGTTCATCACCCGCAGGCCAGAGCCGGCCGCCGTGATCGAAGCGTACGAATCGTTCGACCGGCGAGAAGAAGGCTGGCTCAAGACAGTGCTGGAGGCGGCATGACCGAGCGGCACCCGGATCAGGAGCAGACCGCGAACCCGCGGCGCACCCAGATCGACAACGACGAGGAACGCCCGCCTCGGCGGCCCGAGCCGAAGAGCGAGCTGGAGGACGAGGAAGGCCGGTCGCGGCGCGGGCATCCGCGGCTGGGCGAGAATTTCCGCGGCGAGAACTGAGCGGTGTACCCAGTGCGGCGCGGTGTTTAACCTCGGATGCGTCGGCTAATCGAGTCGCATGAGGATTCTGCTTTGGCACGTCCACGGTTCGTGGACCGACGCGTTCGTACGCGGCGGCCACGAGTATTTCGTCCCGGCGAGCCCGGAGGGCGCCCCGTGGGGCCTGGGCCGGGCCGGGCGGCAGTGGCCGGCCGTGACCGAGGTTCCGCTGGACCGGCTAGCGGACGCCCAGCCGGACGTGGTCGTGCTGCAGCGCGTCGAGGAAGCGGCGTTCGTCGGGGCGCAGCTCGGCACCCGGGTGCCCCAGATCTACCTGGAACACAACGCGCCGCGGCACGGCGCGGCGGTGTCCCGGCACCCGATGGCCGGACAGGACGCGATCCCGATCGTCCACGTCACCTCGTACAACGCGCTGATGTGGGACAACGGGATCGCACCGGTCACCGTCGTCCCGCACGGCATCCCGGACCCGGGTGAGCGCTACACCGGCGAGCTGCCCGCGGGCGCCGCGATGATCAACGAGCCGCGGCGGCGGGAGAGGGTGACCGGGGCGGACTTGCTGCCCGCGTTCCGGGAGATCGCGCCGGTGCGGCTGTTCGGAATGGGGACGGCCGGCCTGCCCGGCGGGCAGGGGGACGTGCCGCCGCCGCGGCTGTACGACGAGCTCGCCCGGCACCGGGTGTATCTGCACACCGCGCGGTGGACGTCGCTCGGATTGTCGCTGCTGGAAGCGATGCTCCTGGGCATGCCGGTCGTCGCGGTGGCCTCGACCGCCGCGCCCGGCGCGGTGCCGCCGGAGGCGGGCGTGGTGTCGGCCGATATCGAAGTGCTGGCCCGCCGGTTCCGGGAATTGGTGCACGAGCCGGACTTCGCCGTGCTCGCCGGGAAGGCGGCCCGAGAGCACGCGCTGGCGCACTTCGGGCTTGATGCCTTCCTGGCGCGCTGGGACCGGCTGCTGACCGAAACCGCCCCGGCAGTGGAAGGAGCGGCCCGATGAAGGTCGCGATGGTGTCCGAGCACGCCAGCCCGCTCGCCGCGCTCGGCGAGGAAGACGCAGGCGGTCAGAATGTCCATGTGGCCGAACTGTCCGCCGCGCTGAGCCGCGGCGGCCACGACGTCACTGTCTACACGCGACGCGACGACCGGTCCGCACCGGCCACCGTGGATGCGCCGGGCGGCTACCGGGTCGTGCACGTGCCGGCCGGACCGGCACGGCGGCTGCCGAAGGACGAGCTGCTGCCGCACATGGGCGAGTTCGGCAGCTGGCTGCGCGATCGGTGGACCGAGAATCCGCCGGACCTGGCACACGCGCATTTCTGGATGTCCGGGGTCGCGACCGCGCTCGCCGCGAGGGAGACCGGCGTCCCGGCGGTGCAGACGTTCCACGCGCTCGGCGTTGTGAAGCGACGGCACCAAGGCAGCGCCGACACCAGTCCGCCGGACCGGATCCGGCTGGAACGGATGGTCGGCCGGCAAGCTGATCGCATCGTCGCGACATGTTCCGACGAGGTGTTCGAGCTGGTCCGCCAGGGCGTGCCGCGGCGGCGAGTCTCGGTGGTGCCGTGCGGGGTGGATCTCAGCCGGTTCGGCATCGACGGGCCAGTGGCCTCCCGATCCGCCCGTCGGCGGCTGGTGTCGGTGGGCAGGCTGGTGCCGCGCAAGGGGTTCGACCTCGCGATCGCCGCGCTGCCGCTGGTCCCGGACACCGAGTTGGTGATCGCCGGCGGTCCAGCCTCCGGGGCGCTGTCCGGCGATCCGGAAGCGCGGCGGCTGCGGAAACTCGCCGCCCGGCTGGGGGTCGCCGACCGCGTGCAGCTGGTCGGGCAGGTGAGCCGTGCGGACATGCCGGCCTTGCTGCGCTCGGCGGACACGGTGCTTTGCACGCCTTGGTACGAGCCGTTCGGCATCGTCCCGCTGGAGGCGATGGCCTGTGGCGTGCCGGTGGTGGCGACTGCTGTCGGCGGGCTGACCGACACTGTCGTCGACGGGGTGACCGGCAGGCTGGTACCACCGCGCGACCCGGTGCGGCTTTCGGCGCGACTGCGGGCGCTGCTCGATGAGCCGGCCGAGCTGGAGGCGCTGGGAACCGCCGGGCACGAGCGAGTCGAAGCGCGGTATTCGTGGGACCGGATCGCGTCGGAAACAGTGCGAGCGTACGAAAAGGTGGTATCGGTGCGCGAGGTCGGCCGGGTCGCCGAGCAGTGACCGCGGTGCGTCATGCCCTTCCGGCCACGACGTTCTCCCGGAAGTCCGGGAAGAGGGGTGGAAGGGTCATCGAGGGGCCCCTCGATGACCCTTCCTGGACCGCCACGCGAAGCCCGCCTCAACCGACGTAGCGGCGCGCCTGCGACCTGCGCTGGGACTCTTCCAGCATCCGCAGCCCGCGTTCGACCTCCGCCGGCACGACCGCACGTTCCCGGAGCACCCAAGGCAGCCCGCGCAAGCACTCGGCCACCGCGGCGGCGGTGGTCCGGTCGCGCGGGGCTTCGGACAGCACCGCAGCCGCGCGGCGGAACACCGAGCGCCACGGACGGCGCAGCAGCAGCGTCCACAACGTGTTCCGGATCCCCAGGCCGCGCCGACGGCGCGGATCGCGCAACCGCGACGGCGCATGGTGGATGACGACGTCTCCCCGCCAGCACATCCACCAGCCGCGGGCGGCGAGGTCCAGAGCGAGCAGTTCTTCCTCGCCGCCGAGCCACAGCCGGGACGAAAAGCCGCCCGCCTCGCGGAAGGCCGACACCCGGATCATGGTCAGTCCGGCCAGCACGCCGAGCAGCGCGGGGCCGGGCAGCCACGGCGGGCCAGGCACCGGCGAGAACCGCAGCTCCGGGGTGATCGGGTCCTCCCGCAGGTCCGGTTCGACGAGGCAGCGGCCGGTCACCGAGGCCAGGCCGGGATGCGCGTCGAGCACATCGGCGGCCTGGGCCAAGGCTCCGGGCTGCCAAGCGGTGTCGTCGTCGCAGAAGGCGACGTAGGGCGTGGTCACCTCGCGGACCGCGAGGTTCCGGCCGACCGCGCCCAGGTTCTCGTCGAGACGGAGCAACCGCATCTCGGGGAACTCCCGTGCGACAAGATCGGCGGTGCCGTCAGTGGAGGCGTTGTCCGCCACCAGAATCGGCGGCCGCTCCGGGAGCGCGGCGAGGCGCTGAAGCGTCCCCCGCAGCTGCTCGCGACGGTTGTGTGTGATCACGACAACCGATGCTCGGTCCATGGTCACCCCTCCAGCAAGCGTGCTTGCCGTTCGACTGCGGCGGGCAAGAGCCGGCGGCGGGCCAGTGCGGACGGCAGCCGGATGGCGGCGGAGATCAGCGCCCCGAGCAGGCCCGGTTCCCGGCGGGCGCGGGCGAGCAAGCGCCGCAGCTGCGCCTCGCAGACGTCGGCCGGCCGCCGCTGCCATGCGATGAGCAGCTGGTTGCGCGCCTCCATTCGCCGACGCCAGCCGGGCGATGGCCGCGAGCGCGAAGGATGGTGGTGCGCGACGATGTCGGCCCGGTAGCAGAGCTGCCAGCCCGCCGCGGCGAGGTCGTAGGACAGTTGCTGCTCCTCGGCCCCGAAGTGCAGCACCGTGCTGAAGCCGCCGGACTGCAGAAACGCCGACCGCCGCACGATGGCGGAACAGGCGAGGAAGCCGAGCACGAGCGGACCCGCAGCGTCCGGCGGTGTGCCGAGCGGGCTGTGCGCGAGCGCGGGGGTGATCGGGTCCTCGCGTTCTTCCGGGCCGACCAGCGTCCGGCCGGCCAGCAGACCGAGCCGGGGATGGGCGGCGAAGAGTGCTTCGGCACGGCGGAGGGCACCCGGTTCTCACCACGAGTCGTCGTCGCTGAACGCCACGTACGGGGTCTGCGCCGCGATGACGCCTTGGTTGCGGGCGGCTGCGCCGTGATTGCGCGGGCTGCGGATCACCCGGACCTGGTCAAATGATGCGGCGACCTCGGCGGTGTGGTCGGCAGAACCGTTGTCCAGCACGATGACCGGCGGCGGAGAGTCCATTGCGGACAGTTCGCGCAGGGTGCCGGCCAGCTCGTCCGCCCGGTTCCGGGTGGCGATCACCACGGTCGTCTGGTTCACGGCAGGCCCTTCAGTTCGCCGACGAGTTCGGCCAGCGGTCCGGGGTACGGGTGCTCGCCGGCGGCCCGGGCGCGCCCTTCGGCGGAGCAGCACCACTCGAACCACTCGTCCAGCTCGGCTCGACCGGCGGCCGCGGGGAGGATGGCGGGCCAGCCGAGCGCGGCGGCCTGTGCGGTCACTTTGCCGCCGTGCGCTACCGGATCCACCGCGAGCACGGGGACGCCCGCCTTCAGACCGAGCACGAGGCCGTGCAGCCGGGTGCTGACGAGGACGTCCAGCCGAGCGGCGACGCTCACGAACTGGTCGGGCGTCGAGCAGTGCCGCCAATCGTCGGTGGCGAGGCGGGTGTCGAGCTCCACCCGGCCGCAATCGAGGTCTCGCAGCCATCCGGTGAGCGTCTCGTGCACGTCCTGGTGCCGCCGGTCTGCTCCGTATTCGGGCTGGTCCGGTGCCAGCAGCACGCCGACCGCCGGTGGCGCTTCGAGCCAGGCGGCGAGCGAGAGGTCGGCCGTGCTGGCGTCGCCGTCGTCGCGGGCGAGCACGGCGTCGAACCCGGTCGCCGCGGGATCGTGCGGGTCGGGCACGGAAACCCCCACCGCCACCCGCCGGCAATGCGCGTAGCGCTCGTGCAGTTCGTTCAACTGCGCGCCGTGCAGCGGCCCGCACGCGAACACGACATGGCTGAACGCGTCCGGGTGCGCGTCCTCCAGATGCGGTCCCTCGGGCCGGAACCCCGGGCTCCACGCGGTCACATGGTCGACCCCGGCCTCGGCGAGCACATCGCTCACCGCACGCAGGCTCAGCACGTCGCCCGCGGTCGCCTCGCCGCGGCGGAAGCTTGCCCAGCCGGTCAGCAGCACTCTCATGCCGACCGGGTACCCGCACGTCACAACGGTTAACGCGGCGTTGCCCGGGTACCCGGCGGGGCATGGTTTTCTCCCACGCGGTAGTCACCGGCGGTGCCGGGTTCGTCGGCGCGCGGTTGTGCGCGAAGCTGCTTGCCCAGGGCACGAGAGTGACCGCCGTCGACAACTTCTCCACCGCCCCGCCGGGCGCGCTGGACCCGGTGATCGAAGATCCGCGATTCCGGCTGCTGGACCACGACGTGACAAAACCGATCCCGGTGCCGGGGCCGGTCGACGCGGTGTTCCACCTGGCCTCGCCCGCTTCTCCGCGGGCCTACCTGGACCGTCCGCTCGCGACACTGCGGGCGGGCTCGGCAGGCACCGAGAACGCGCTCTCGATCGCGACGGCACAGCACGCGCGCTTCGTGCTCGCGTCCACCAGCGAGGTATACGGCGACCCGCTCGAACACCCGCAGCGCGAATCCTATTGGGGCAACGTGAATCCGATCGGACCGCGCAGCGTGTACGACGAGGCGAAGCGCTACGCGGAAGCCCTTGCCAGCGCGACGCGGCGCAGCAAGGGAACCGACACCGCGATAGCGCGGATTTTCAACACCTACGGACCGGGCATGCGCGCGGACGACGGCCGGATGGTCCCGGCGTTCGTCACGCAGGCGCTGAGCGGAGCTCCGCTGACGGTCGAGGGCAGCGGACGGCAGACCCGGTCGCTGTGCTACCTCGACGACACGGTCGCGGGCCTGCTGGCGCTCGCTGCGTCCGGACATCCGGGGCCGGTGAACCTCGGCAACCCGCACGAGCTTTCGGTGCGCGAGATCGCCGAGCAGGTGCTCGCGATCACCGGTTCGCGGTCGCGGATCGTGCACGTCGCCGCCGCCGAGGACGATCCGCGCCGCCGATGCCCGGACATCTCGCTCGCTCGGCGGGTGCTCGGATGGACGCCGCGGGTGTCGGCCGGCGAGGGGCTGCGGCGGACCGCGGACTGGTTCGCCGCGCGGCGCGTCGCCGTCTGAGCCGCTGCGCGCAGTAGCGACGTCCTGGGCTTTTCCCGGAAATCCGTTTATCCGCGACTGCGCCGGGTAGCGCTTCGGGGACGGCGGATCGACGGGGTCCGCCCGCCGGCGAAGGGGTGAGCGGGTGCGTTTCCTGGGAATCAACGCGGTGTTCCACGATCCGGCTGCCGCGCTCGTAGCGGACGGCCGGGTCGTCGCGGCGGCCGAGGAGGAACGGTTCAGCCGGCGCAAGCACGGCAAGCAGGCGGTGCCTTTCTCGACGTGGGAGCAGCCGGGCCAGGCCGCGCGGTGGTGCCTCGAGCGGGCCGGGCTGACCGCGGCCGACCTCGACGCGGTCGGCTTCTCCTACGATCCGGACCTGGTCGAGTCCGGGCTGGCCGGGCACGATCCCAGCGGCGAGCAGCTGCGGACCGAATTCGCGCGTCGCGCGCCGGCATTCCTGCGCACCGAACTGCCGGGGCTGGACCCGGCGAAGGTCCGGTTCGTCCGTCATCACGTGGCGCACGCCGCGTCGGCCGCGCTGGCCGCACCCGCGGGCGATTCCGCGGTGCTGGTCGCCGACGGACGCGGCGAAAGCACGTCCTATCTCGCTGGCGAATACCGGGCAGGCCGGTTCAAAGAACTTGCCGCGCAACGGCTTCCGCATTCGCTCGGGCTGTGTTACGAAGACCTGACCGAGCACCTGGGTTTCGCTCGGTCGAGCGACGAGTACAAAGTCATGGCGCTGGCGTCCTACGGCTCTCCGGTGCATCTCGACTACCTTCGCGAACGCGTCCGGGCGACCGGGGACGGCGGATTCCGCACCGAGCCGATCGACTGGGCCGCCCTCGCCGCTCGTTGCGCCCGCGGCGAGCAGCCGACCCGGCGGCACGCCGATCTCGCTGCCAGCGTCCAGTGTGTGCTGGAGGAAGTGCTTCTCGACCTCGTCCGGTGGCTGCACGAGCAGACCGGGCAGGAGAGATTGACGCTGGCCGGCGGCATCGCGCTCAACTGCGTGGCGAACACCCGGCTGCACGCCGAGGGCCCGTTCGAGTCGGTCTGGATCCAGCCCGCCGCGGGCGACGCGGGGACCGCGCTGGGCGCGGCACTGCAGCTGGCGGCCGACGCCGGCGAGCCAATCGAGCCGATGCCCGGTGCCGCGCTGGGGCGCGAGTGGACCGACGACGAACTCGAATCCGCGCTGCGACAAGCAGACGTGGCCTACGAACGGCCGGACGACGTCGCGGAGTCGGTGGCGCAGGCGCTGGCCGACGACGAGATCGTCGCGTGGTTCCAGGGCCGGGCCGAGTTCGGTCCCCGCGCGCTCGGGCATCGTTCGCTGCTCGCGCATCCCGGCCGGGCGGGCAATCTGGAACGGCTCAACGACGTCAAAGGCCGCGAGCAGTTCCGGCCGGTGGCGCCGATGGTGCTGGCCGGCCGGGCGGCGGAGATCTTCTCCCGGGGCCCGCTGCCGAGCCCGTACATGCTGTTCGTCCACGACGTCGCCGATGCCTGGCGGCCGAGGCTGCCGGCGGTGACCCATGTGGACGGGACCGCCCGCGTGCAGACGGTCGAGCCGGCCGACGATCCGCGGACCGCCCGGATGCTTTCCGGGTTCGCGGACCGGACCGGGCTGCCGGTCGTGGTGAACACCAGTCTCAACACCGCGGGACGGCCGATGGTCGATTCGCCGCGGGACGCACTGGAGTGCTTCGGTTCGGCTCCGGTGGACGTACTGGCGCTGGGACCGTTCTTGGTCCGGCGCCACCGAAATCGCTGACGTTACGAGGAGGTGCTTTCCATGGCAGACCACTTCGCCGACCTGTGTTCGGCCGCGGAGCGCCTGCGCTTCGCCTCCCCGCGGATCGCGGCGTGGGGCGCGTGCCTGGCGCGGGTGTTCGAGAACGACGGACGGTTGCTCGCCTGCGGGAACGGCGGGAGCGCCGCCGAAGCCCAGCATCTGACCGGCGAACTGGTGGGCCGGTTCCGGCGCGAACGCCGTCCGCTGTCCGCGATCGCGCTGCACGCCGACACTTCGGCGCTGACCGCGATCGGCAACGACTACCCGGCTTCGGAGCTGTTCGCGCGCCAGGTGCAGGCACACGGCCGGCACGGCGACGTGCTGGTCTGCTTGTCCACCAGCGGAACCAGCCAGAATGTCGTGGCGGCCGCGAAGGCGGCGCACGAGCTGGGCGTGACCACGTGGGCGCTCACCGGACCGGCACCGAACCCGCTCGCCGCGTTGTGCGACGACGCGGTGGCCGTCGATGCGCCGAGCGTCGCGACAGTGCAGGAGCTGCACCTCGCCCTCATCCACGCGTTGTGCGAAGCGCTGGACGACGCGCTCGGGGTGCCGGCGTGAAGCCGCTGGTGGTGGTGGGCGACGTGTTCCTGGACGTCGACACGGAGGGCACCGCGGATCGGCTGTGCCCGGACGCACCGGTACCGGTCGTCGACGTGGCTCGGCGGTGGCTGCGCCCGGGCGGCGCCGGTCTCGCCGCGGTGTTGGCTGCCCGCTCCGCCGCCGACGTGGTGCTGGTGGCCGCGTTCGGCGACGACCTGGCCGCGCGCACGCTCGTGGGACTGCTGGAGCCGGAAGTGACTCTGGCTCCGGTACCGCTGTGCGGTGCCACCGTGTCGAAGACGCGTGTCCGCGCCGCAGGGCAATCGTTGCTGCGACTGGATTCCGGGGACGGAATCGCCTCGGGCCAGACACTGCCCGAGCGCACCGAACGAATGCTGCGGCGGGCCGGGACGATCCTGGTCGCCGACTACGGCCGCGGACTCACCCGGAACCCACGGCTGCGGGCGGTGCTCGCCGACATGGCGTCCCGGGTCCCGGTGGTGTGGGATCCGCATCCGCGCGGCGCGGCGCCGGTGCCGGGAGCGCGGCTGGTCACTCCGAACGCGAGCGAGGCCACGGCGCTCGTCCCGGACGCCGTCGAGATGCCGGGCCTGTTGCGGGAGCGCTGGCGTGCGGACGCGGTCGCGGTCACCCTCGGAGCGAGGGGCGCGCTGGTCGCGGAGGGCTCGGCGGTCCGGCGGGTGCCGGTGCCGCAGCGCGCGCACGTGACTGGTCGCGCCGCCCCCGACACCTGCGGGGCGGGAGACCGGTTCGCTGCGGCGGCCGCGGCGGCGTTGCTCGACGGTGCGCCGGTGGGCGAGGCAGTGCGGGTCGCGGTCGAGTCGGCGGCGCGGTTCGTGGCCGCGGGCGGGGCGAGCGCATTGTCCGTCGAGGACCGTCCAGGCACCGTCGCGGTTTCCCCGGAGGAGGACGCGTTCGCGGTGGCCGCGCGGGTTCGGGCGGCCGGCGGCCGGCTGGTCGCGACCGGCGGCTGCTTCGATCTCCTGCACCCCGGCCACGTCAGCTTGCTGCAGCGCGCGCGGGCGCTCGGCGACGCGCTCGTGGTGTGCTTGAACTCGGACAGTTCGGTGCGCCGGCTGAAAGGCCCGGGCCGTCCGTTGCTGTCCGCCGGAGACCGGGCCCGGCTGCTGTCCGCACTGTCCGTTGTGGACGCGGTGGTGATCTTCGACGAGCCCTCGCCGTCCGAGGTGCTGGAGCGATTGCGGCCGGACGTGTGGGCGAAGGGCGGCGATTACACCGAAGCGGATCTGCCCGAACGGGCGGTGGTGCGCCGGCACGGCGGGGAGATCGCGCTGGTGGCGACCTTGCCCGGTTATTCGACGACGAAGCTGGTCGCCGCGGCGGCCGGCAGGTGAGTCCCGATTCGGAAAGAGAGGAGCCCGATGCGTTCTCTAGGCAATGTCCTGATCACCGGCGGTGCGTCCGGTCTCGGCGCGGCGACAGTGGACGCCGTCCGGGCGGAAGGCGGCACGCCCTGGGTCATCGACCGCGTGCGCCCGGTCGACGGCGTCGACTGCGTACAGGCCGATCTCGCGGATTCGGCCGCGGCCGAGCAAGCGGTGCGGGAGGTGGCCGAGCGTGCGGGCGGTCTCGACGGAGTGGTCACCGCGGCCGGGACCGACGCCTGCGGTCCGCTCGGCGCGGTTCCGGCGAAGGACTGGGAACGGGTGGTGCACGTGAACCTGCTGGGCACCGTCGCGGTAGTGCGAGCCGCGCTGCCGTACCTCGAGCGCTCGCACGGGCGAGTCGTCACCGTCGCATCGACGCTCGGGCTGAAAGCAGTCAGCGACGCGACCGCTTACTGCGCCTCGAAGTTCGGCGTAGTCGGCTTCACCCGCGCGCTGGCCGCGGAACTGGCCGGCCGGGTCGGGGTGACCTTGCTGGTGCCCGGCGGGATGTGGACGCATTTCTTCGACGACCGGACCGAGCAGTACCGTCCGCCCGCCGACGCGAAGCTCAACCGGCCGGAACATGTGGCGGGCACCGTGGTGTTCGCGCTGTCGCAGCCACCGGACGCCGAAGTCCGCGAACTCGTGGCGTGCGCGTCAGAGGAAGGGTCGTGGCCGTGAGTGTGCTCGTGCTGCGCGCCCTGGGGATCGGCGACCTGCTGACCGCGGTGCCGGCCTTGCGCGCACTCCGCCGGGCATACCCCGGCGAACGGCTGGTGCTGGCCGCTCCGGAACCGCTGCGGGACTTGGTCGAGCTGGTCGGCGCGGTGGACGAACTGCTGCCCACTGCCGGCCTCGGACAGCTCGCCTGGCCCGGTCCGCCGCCGCGGCTCGCGGCGAACTTGCACGGCAGGGGACCGGAGAGCATCCGCGACCTGCTGGCGGTTCAGCCGGACGCGCTGCTCACGCATCGGCATCCGGCTCTCCCGGAGGTGCCCGGCCTGGACTGGGCGCCTGGACTGCACGAGGTCGACCGCTGGTGCCGGCTCGTCGAATACGGAGGGGCGGTCGCCGACCGAGCAGATCTGCGCCTCCCTGCGCCGCCCGGACCGAGTCCCGCGCCCGGTGCGGTCGTCGTGCATCCGGGCGCGGCGTTTCCGGCGCGACGCTGGCCGCCGGAACGGTTCGCCGAGGTGGCGCGGGACTTGGCGGCTGCGGGCCATCGGGTCGTGGTGACCGGCACCGCCGCCGAGCAGCCGCTGGCGAACGAAGTCGCGGAGGGCGCAGGGCTGCCCGCGGACGCGGTGCTGGCCGGCGAAACGGACCTGGCCGGGCTTGCCGCGCTCGTCGCCGGGGCGGCGTTGGTGGTGTGCGGGGACACCGGCGTCGGACACCTCGCGACGGCCTTCGGTACGCCGTCCGTGCTGCTGTTCGGGCCGACGCCGCCCCGGTGCTGGGGCCCGCCGCCGGATGCGCCGCAGCACGTCGCGCTGTGGGTCGGCGACGTCGGCGACCCGCACGGAGCCGAGCCGGACGCCGGGCTGCTGCTGCTGAGTCCGGGCCGGGTGCTCGCCGCCGCGCATGCGGTAGTGCGCAAGGGGGTGTCGCATGGTTGAGCGGATCGGAGTGCTCGGCGCGGGCTACGTCGGGCTGACGAGTGCGGCTTGCTTCGCCGCGATGGGCCACCAGGTGTCCGCTGTGGACATCGATGCGGCGAAGATCGCCCGCTTGGATGCCGGCGAGGTGGATCTCGCCGAACCCGGCCTGGCCGGACTGGTCGCCGAAGGAACCCGGGCGGGCACGCTGGCCTTCGGAACCGGCCTGGATGCGCTGGCCGGGCGCGAGCTGGTGTTCCTGTGCCTGCCGACGCCGCCGGGCGAGGACGGCGCGCCGGACCTCGGGCCGTTCCGCGACGCATTGCGCCGCCTCGGCCGGATCCTTTCCCCGGGCACCGTGCTAGTGACGAAGTCGACCGTGCCGGTCGGGACCGCCGGGCGCCTTCCGGGCTTCCTCGGCCGGGCCGATCTTCCGGTGGTCAGCAACCCGGAGTTCCTGCGCGAAGGCCATGCCGTGCACGACTTTCGCCATCCGGACCGGGTCGTCGTCGGCGCCGATCCGCCGGATTCGCCCGCCGCCTGCCGGGTCGCGCAGCTCTACGCCCCGACCGGAGCGGACGTCGTGCGCACCAGCAGCGCCAGCGCCGAACTGGCGAAGTACGCCAGCAACGGATTCCTGGCAGTCAAGGCTTCGTACGCGAACGCGGTGGCCGAACTGTGCGAGCAGTACGCCGCGGATATCCGTGAGGTGTCCGCGGTGATGGGCCTCGACCCGCGGATCGGTCCGCACTTCCTGGCCCCGGGCCCGGGCTGGGGCGGATCCTGCCTGCCGAAGGACACCAGCGCGCTGCTGCAGGCCGCGGATGCCGCCGGGGTCGAGTTCAGCCTGCTGCGGGACGCGGTGCGAGCCAACGCCCGGCAGCGCGCGCGGATGGTCCGGGCGATCCGGTCCGCCGCGACCGGCAGCCCGGACGGCTCGCTCGACGGCGTGCGGATCGGTGTGCTGGGGCTGGCGTTCAAGGCCGGCACCGCGGACCTGCGCGAATCCCCGGCGGTCGCGGTCGCCGCCGAGCTCGCTCGGCGAGGCGCCGAGGTGACCGCCTACGACCCGGCCGTCCGGTCCGACGCGGACGGATATCTCGTCGTGGACGACCCGTATCTGGTGGCGAAAGACGCGGCCGCACTGGCCGTGCTCACCGAATGGCCGGAATTTCGCGACCTCGACTGGCGGCGGCTGGCCGCCGCGGCGGACCGTCCGGTCGTGGTCGACACCCGCAATGTGCTCGATCCGTTCGCTGTCGCCGAGGCCGGGTTCGCCCGGGTCGGTGTCGGCACCCCGATGGAGGTTCCTGATGCGTGTTCTCGCCCTAGGCTGCACCCTCAAGCGCTCGCCGGCCCGCTCCAGCAGCGATCTGATCGCCCGGCAGCTGCTCGACCTGTTCGCCGAGCGGGGGGCGACCGGCGAACTGGTCCGGGTCGTCGACCATGACGTGCGCCCCGGCATCGAAGCCGACGCCGGCGACGGCGACGAGTGGCCGGAGATCCGGCGCAAGGTGGCGGCCGCGGACATCCTGCTGGTCTCGACGCCGACGTGGGTCGGGCACCCGTCCAGCGTCGCACAACGGGTGGTGGAACGCCTGAACGCCGAACAGTCCGAAACCGACGGCGAGGGCCGGCCCGGCATGTTCGGCAAGGTCGGCGTGGTGGCGGTGGTCGGCAACGAGGACGGCGCGCACAAGGTGACTGCCGACCTTTTCCAGGCCCTCAACGACATCGGCTTCACGATCCCGGCCCAAGGCGGCACCTACTGGAACGGCGAAGCCATGAACGGCGGCGACTACCAGGACCTGGACGAAACGCCGGAGGCAGTCGCCTCGACGAACGCCACGCTGGTGCGCAACGCGATGCATCTGGCGGAGCTGGTGGGAAAGCAGCAATATCCGGCGTCGTGACCGCTCCCTGGCCGGGCCGCCCCCTGCAGCAGCCCGGCCAGGTGCAGTTGTCACGGCCGCTGGCCGACTCCGGTGGCGATCTCGTGCCGGCGATGCTCGTCCGGCGCCAGCGGCGGGGTGTCCGCGCCCTCCCCGTGCCGGAGTCCGCGCAGGAACTCTTCCATCGTTTCGGCCGCGGACCAGTCCGGTCGCCAGTCCAATTCGGACCGGGCGCGCGCGGTGTCCATGGTGGGCAGCCGCAGCACGGTCTCGAACAGCCCCGGGGTCGCGGGCAGCAAATGCATGCGCCACGCCGCCGTGAGCGCCGGCTTGAGCAGGCCCGCCGGGACCGGCACGAGCCGGGCCCGCAGCAGGCGGGCCAGCAGGCGCGGGTCGACGGGAGGATCGGCGGCGATGTTGAACGCACCGGAGACCGGGCGCAGCACACAGCGGCGCATCGCGTCGGCCAGGTCGTTCGCGTGCACGACCTGAAACCGCAGGCCGGGGATGTCCGGCAGGAAGTGCACGAGGCCCGGCCGGACGAGACTGCCCGGCACGAACGGCCCGGCGAACAGCCGCCGCTGCTCGGTCGAGGCGGCCCGCTGGAAGACGAACCCGGGCCGGACGCGGACCACCCGGATTTCCGGGTGCGCACGCTCGAACGAGTCGAGACACCGCTCCACATATGCCTTTTCGCGCGGATACGCGGCACCGGGCCAGCCGTGCGTCGGCCAGTCCTCCGAGACCGGGCTGTCGTCAGCCGCGGGCGAGTAGGCGCCGACCGAAGACGCCACCACCAGCGTCGACACGCCTGCCGCCGCGGCGGCTTCGAACAGCCGGAGCGAACCGAGGACATTGGCCTCCCAAGTCACGTCGGGCCGATGAGTGGGCTGGAAGAGCCACGCCAGGTGGACTACCGTGTCGGCGTCGCGAAGCAGCGGTGTCAGGTCGTCCCGTGCCACGTCGGCGGCGACGTACTCGGTCTTGGGCGGCGGGACTCCGGCAGGTCGTCGCTCGATGCCGGTGATGGCGGCGACTTCGGGTGCGGCGGCGAGCGCGCGCACGGTCGCCGTGCCGATGTTCCCGGTCGCGCCTGTCACGGCGATCCGCTGTGGTTGCTGCGTTGTCATCGGAGCCGGGTACCCGCCAGGGACGGAATCACTCGCCGTCGAGCTGCCGGAGCAGCCGGCGGGCCGGCAGCGCCAACGCGCCCAGTCCGAGCGTCGCGGTCACCCCGTCTTGCGATGAGACCAGCCGATCCTCGACCTGCGACACCAGCGATCGGCACCGAGCCAGCTCGGGTTCGCGGCCGGGCGTCGCGGCGAGGCGGACCGCGGTCGCGAGCTCCCGCAACACGTCGGCGAGGACGTCGCGTGCCCCCGGCCACGGGTAGATGAACGGCTCGCGTCCCTCGGCGGTGGTACGGACCGCTTCGGCGAGCTGCTCGACGGCCGGCCACAGCGTCACCAAAGTCCGCAGTGGACGGTCGAGCTGACGCCCGGCGTGGCGGCTTCGCTTGCGGAGGTTGAGAAACCGGCCTTCGCGGCTGAGGCCGGAGGCGTCCTCGGCGGCGCGGGCGAGGCTGCGCACATCGCCGACTCGGCCGAGCCAGCTTTCCAGGTCGGCGGGCGGTTCGTCGGTGCGCACCAATTCGGCGGCGTCTTCCAGCAGGCCCGCGTGAGCTTCCGCGAGCCGGTGCGCTGCTTCCGCGAGGCGTTCGCCGTAAAGCGGCGGGAACAGCAGGCTGTTGACTGCGAGCCCGACCGCGGCGCCGAGCGCGGTTTCGAGCAGCCGGTCGCCGAGGAGCTCCGAGCTGCGGGCAGTCCCGTAGGTGACCAGCAGCATCCCGGTCACGCCAACCCACACGCCGGAGCTGCCGAACTGCCGCCAGGAGCCGAGCAACAGCCCGACGAAGACGACGACGGCGAGGGTCGCGGTCTGCTCCGGAAGCAGATGCGCGACCGCCGCGGCGAGGAGCACCCCGGCCGCGACCGAGCCGACCTGCTGCGCCCAGCCGAGCAAGCTCCGGTAGACCGTCGCTTCCACCAGGAAGACCGCGGCATACGGCGCCAGGAACGGCTGGGACAGGCCGAGCACCTGGGTGGAGAGCAGCCAGGCGGCCACCGCGGCGATCGTCGCTTTCGCCGCCTGCAGCACGATCCGCCGTTCGCTGCCCGGAACCCGGATCGCCCGGGCCGCCCAGCCGAGCGGGGTCCGGTCGAGGCTGAAGCTCACCGGCGGCCTGGCGGGGCGAGGTGGACGACCTTGGTCTGGGTCATTTCGTCGAGCAGCTCCGGGCCGTACCCGTAGCCGGTGCCGCTGCTGCGCCGGGGATGGGCCGCTCCGCCGGGAGCCCCGCCGAAGACCGCGTTGACCTTGACCGTTCCGACCGCCAGCTCGCGCCAGGCGTGCTGCGCGTGCTCCATGGACGCGGTGAGCACGGTCGCGGCGAGGCCGTATGCGTCGTCGGCGGCCTCGGCGAGCCCGTGCTCGAACGAATCGACGACGCAGACCGGCGCGACGGGGCCGAACGTTTCCTCGCGCAGCACTCGCATCCGGTTGGTGCACCCGGTCAGCACTGTCGCCGGGTAATGCGCGCCCGGTCCCGGCGGGATCGCTCCGCCGGTCCGCAGCTCGGCACCGAGCGACACCGCGTTCTCGACGTGGGAATGCACGTGGTCGCGGTGGCGGGGGTCGACTAGCGGCGCGAGCTGTCGCTCGCGGGCAGCGGCGGTGAGAGCTTTGAGGAAGGGTTCGGCCACCGCGCGATGCAGGTAGATGCGTTCCACGGCGACGCAGATTTGGCCGGAGTTCGCGAACGCGCCGAGCGCTGCCTGGTCTGCGGCCCAGCGCGGGTCGACGTCCTCGTCCACCACCAGCGCATCGTTTCCGCCGTTTTCCAGGAGCGCCTTCGCTCCGGTCGCGGCCGCGCTCTCGGCGATCGAGCGCCCGGCGGCGGTGCTGCCGACGTGCGCGAGGACGTCCACGTCGGCTCGCGCGGCGAGCGCGGCGCCGACTCGGCCGTCCCCCTGCACCGTCTGCAGAACGCCGCCCGAGAACACCCCGGCGAGCACTTCGCCGAGCAGCGCACCGGTGTGCGGGCATCGTTCGCTGGGCTTGTGCACTGCGGTGTTGCCGGTGGCGACCGCCGCGCCGAGCAGGCCGCAGGCAACCGCCACCGGGTCGTTCCACGGGGTCAGCGCGACGACCACGCCGCGTGGTTCCGGGACCATGAGGTCGGTCGCGTCGAAATCGCCGAGCAGGCTGCGGCCGCGGTGGACCGGCCCCAGTTCGGCGTATTGGCCGAGGGTTCCGGCTCCGGCAAGGACGCCTTCCCGTGCTTCGTCGACGGGCTTCCCGGTCTCCCGGCAGTTGATCTCGGCCAGGTCGTCGGCGTGCGCGCGCAGCCGGTCCGCGGCGGCGCGGAGCGCTTCGCCCCGTTCGGCCGCCGGGGTGCGCGCCCAGGTGGGCTGGACGCGGTGCGCCAGCCGCAGCGCGGCGTCGAGTTCGTCGGAGCTGGCCATCGGCACCGTGCCGACCGGGCTGCCGTCGGCCGGGTCGGCGATGTCGAGCACGGCGGCTGGACTGTCCAGCATGGTCATCGCATCTCCCTGCAGTAGGTCGCGCGCAGCGAGTACCCCGGGGGCGGTGCGCCCAT
This sequence comes from Amycolatopsis benzoatilytica AK 16/65, assembly GCF_000383915.1. NCBI lineage: Bacteria > Bacillati > Actinomycetota > Actinomycetes > Pseudonocardiales > Pseudonocardiaceae > Amycolatopsis > Amycolatopsis benzoatilytica. Next base: position 2,537,474 of record NZ_KB912942.1, on the reverse strand, counting down.
GCGCACCGTTTGCCCGCTCCGTCGCCGGGTATTCCGGGGCCGGTGAACACGTTCCCGGACTACACCGTCGTGATCCCGACGACCGGCCGTCCCGCGCTGCGGTCCCTGCTGGAGACGCTGCGCGCCGGCCTCGGACCCGGCCCGACGGAAGTGATCGTGGTCGACGACCGTCTACAAGGGTCAGACCTCGGCCTGCCGGCCGGGGTGCGGGTGCTGCGCTCGGGCGGCCGCGGACCGGCCGCGGCGCGCAACGTCGGCTGGCGCGCGGCTAAGTCGGAGTGGATCGCGTTCGTGGACGACGACGTGGTGCTCGCGGAGGACTGGCCAGCGCAGCTCGTCGCCGATCTGGCGCGGGTGCCGCCGGAGGCCGCCGCGTCGCAGGCGCGGATCGTCGTTCCGCTGCCGGCGGGCCGGAAGCCGACCGACGACGAACGCGGCACCGCTGGATTGGCCACCGCGCGATGGATCACCGCGGATATGGCCTACCGGCGCACCGCTCTCGCCGAAGCGGGCGGCTTCGACGAGCGGTTCCCGCGCGCCTTCCGCGAAGACTCTGACCTGGCGCTGCGAGTAGTGCTGAACGGCCATTGGATCGATCGCGGCGAGCGGGTCACCGTCCACCCCGCGCGCCGGGCCGGGTTCTTCGCGAGCGTGCGCGCGCAACGCGGCAACGCCGACAACGCGCGGATGCGCCTCAAACACGGCGTCCTGTGGCGGCAGCGAACCGGTGCCGGCACCGGAATGCTGGGGCGGCACGCGCTCACCGTCGCGGCCGGTCTCGCCGCGCTCGTGCCGGGCAGCCGCCGCCTCGCGTTGACCGCGTGGGCGACGCTGACCGGTGCGTTCGCCGCGCAGCGCATTCGTTCCGGGCCGGCCGCGCCGGGCGAGATCGCGCGAATGGCGTTGACCAGCGTGCTGATCCCGCCCGCGGCCTGCTGGCACCGCCTTCGAGGGGAGATCGCCGCGCGCCGCCCGGACCGGCCGCGCGCGGTGCTGTTCGACCGCGACGACACGCTGATCCACGACGTGCCGTACCTGTCCGATCCGGCACTGGTCCGGCCGATCGACGGAGCGGTGGACGCGGTGCGGTCGCTGCGGCAGGCCGGCGTGCGGCTGGGCGTGGTGAGCAATCAGTCCGGAGTCGCGAAAGGACTCATCAGTCCCGATCAGCTCAGCGCGGTGAACGCCCGGGTGGACGAGCTGTTCGGCGGGTTCGGCACCTGGCAGGTCTGTCCGCACGACGCGGCGGACGGTTGCGGCTGCCGCAAACCCTCTCCCGAGCTCGTCCGCCGGGCGGCGCGGGAACTGTCGGTCGATCCCTCGCAGTGTGTAGTCATCGGCGACACCGGCGCGGACGTGGACGCGGCCCTCGCGGCCGGGGCGCGGGCAGTGCTGGTGCCGACCGCGCGCACCCGCCCGGTGGAGGTCGTCCGCGCCCGCCGGGAAGCATTCCTCGCCCGAGACCTCGCCGACGCGCTGCGGCGGGCAGGCGTCGCCTCGTGACCCGGATTCTCGCCGCGCGGCAGGACAATCTCGGCGACGTCCTGCTGGCCGGTCCGGCGGTGCGCGCGCTCGCCGCGCAAGCCGAGCACCTCACAGTGCTGGCCGGGCCGCATGGCGCGGCGGCCGCCAGGCTGTTGCCCGGCGTCGACGAGGTGATCGAGTTCCGCGCGCCGTGGATCGACCTCGACCCGCCGCCGGTGACCAGGGCGGCTGTCGACGCGCTGGCCGAGCGGCTGGCCGGATTCGACCGGGCGTTCGTGTTCACGTCTTTCCACCAGTCGCCGCTGCCGCTCGCGTTCGTGCTGCGGCTGGCCGGAGTGCCGTGGATCGGCGCGATCTGCGAGGACTATCCGGGCAGCCTGCTCGACCTGCGCCACCGTGTGCCGGGCGACCCGCCGGAGGCACGGCGGATGCTGTCGCTGACCGAAGCCGCCGGATTCCCGCTGCCAGCGGACGACGACGGCCGGCTCGCGATCCGCCCTCCGCTTCCGGAGGTGTCCCGGCTGACCGGCCCGGGCGACTACATCGTCGTGCACCCGAGCGCCTCGGCCCCGGCGCGCCAGCCGTCCTCCGCGCACCTCGCACGGATAGCGCACGCGCTCGCCGAAGCAGGGCACCGGATCGTGGTCACCGGGGAAACCGGGGACGCCGCCCCGTCGGCGGACGTCGACCTGACCGGCCGCACCACGCTGCCCGAACTGGCCGCGGTGCTCGCCGGCGCCGGCACGGTCGTGGCCCCGAACACCGGCCCGGCGCACTTGGCGGCCGCGGTCGGGACCCCGGTGGTGTCGCTGTTCGCGCCGGTGGTGCCCGCCCCGCGCTGGGCTCCGTTCGGCGTCCCGGCCGCGTTGCTCGGCGACCAGCACGCACCCTGCCGAGGCTCGAGAGCCCGGACCTGTCCGGTGCCCGGCCACCCGTGCCTGGACGGGATCGATCCGGCCGAAGTGGTGGCCGCGGTCGACGACCTCGTCCGGCAGCTGGTGCGGGCGGGCGGGCCCGAGGCTTCGCCGCGGTCGTGCTGAGCGGGCGAGCCGACCGTCTTTCCTGCCGTCGCGGCCGACATGCCGATCGCCCGTTCGACGGTCAGCGGTCGGCCGGCGCGTCCAGCACCTCGCCGTTGTGCTCGCCGACTTCCGGGGCTCGCTGAGGGCCGAGCCGCTCCCCGTCCGCCTGGATCGGCGACTTCGGCGCCCAATGCCGCCCCGCCCCCGGCTGATCGACCTCTCCGAACAAGGCCAGGTCGCGCAAAGCGGACCCGCCGTCCCGGCCGAGTTCGGCGAAGCTGCGGTAGCGCTCCCACAGAATCCGGTGCCGCGTCAGCGTTTCCGCCACCTCGGCGTATGGGGTCCGGCCGAACCACCGCGCGAGCAGCGGTGTGATCACGTCGCGGTGGCGGTAGCGGTCGGATTCGCTGGCGAACGAGATTCCCAATGCCCTGCCCAGTCCGGCGAAGGCGTCCGCGAGCCCGGTGGCGGCGAGCATCTTGTCCCAGTGTCGTTCGGTGAGCAGCACGATCATCACCCGGGCGCCGTCGGCGGTTTCGAAGTCGTGGCCGTAGGTGCCGTAGATGTCGTTGCCGGATTTGGTGCGTTCGTGGTCGGTGAGCTGCGCTTCGGCGAGGTAGCCGAGGTTCCCGGCGGTGGCGAGTGCGACGTCTTCGAGTGCGACCCGGATCGACCGGCCCTGCCCGGTTTGCTGGCGGTGCCGTTCGGCGGCGAGCAGACCGACGGCCAGGTACAGCCCGGCGCAGACGTCCCAGGCGGGCAGCACGTGGTTGACCGGTGCCGGGCCGGTGCCGGTGAGCAGCGGGAACCCGGTCGCGGCCTGCACGGTGTAGTCGACCGCGGCACCGCCGTCCGCTCGGCCGTCCAGCAGCACGTGGATCAGGTCGGGACGTCGTGCGCGCAGAGCTTCGTATCCGAGATCGGCGTGGCGCGAAGTGTTCGTCACGACCGCGCACGGGCCGCCGTCGACGATCAGGTTCGCGACCCGGCGACGGTCTTCTTCCGATTCCAGGTCGACGGCGACCGCGCGTTTTCCCTTGTTCAGCCCGGACCAGTAGAGGCTGGTCCCGGTGTCGGACAGCGGCCAGCGGGTGCGGTCGGCGGCGCCGCCGAGCGGTTCTACCCGTACGACGTCCGCGCCGAGCTGGGCGAGGGTGAGCCCGCACAGCGGGGTGGCGACGTAGCCGGACAGCTCGACGACCCGCAGCCCGGCCAGCAGGGCGGGGTTCATGCGTCGTGGACCCGGGTGAAGTCGGGCTTGCGGCGTTCGCGGTGCGAGGCGAGCCCTTCCCGGACCTCGGGGCCGGCGAAGCCGTAGAACTCCAGCGCCAGCGAGGTGTCGAAGATGGCGCCGGCGAGCTGGCGGTACCAGAGGTTGAGGCTTTGCTTGGTCCAGCGGATCGCGTCGGGCGCGCCGCCCGCGAGTTCGTGGGCGACTTCGCGGGCGGTGGGCAGCAGGTCTGCCTCGTCCTCGACGCACATCGACACCAGCCCGATCCGCTCCGCCTCCGCGCCGGTCAGCGGGCGGCAGGTCATCAGGTAGTACTTGGCTTTGGCCATCCCGCACAGCAGCGGCCAGCACACGGCGGCGTGGTCGCCCGCCGCGACGCCGAGGCGGGTGTGGCCGTCGATGATTTTCGCGTTGGCGGTGACGACGGAGACGTCGGCGAGTACTCCGGCGACGAGTCCGGCGCCGACGGCGGGGCCGTGGATCGCGGACACGATCGGCTTGGAGCAGTCGATCACGTTGTAGACCAGGTCGCGGGCCTCGCGCATGGTGCGGGAGCGGGCTTCGTAGTCGGTGGCGAGTTTTTCGACCAGGTCGAACGATCCGCCGGCGGAGAAGCCTTTGCCTTCGCCGCGCAGCAGGACAGCTTTGACCGCCGGGTCGCGGTCGAATTCGCGCCAGATGTCGGCGAGATCGGCGTGTGCGGGTTCGCTGACCGCGTTGAGGTTCGGGGCGTCGAGAACCAGTTCGAGGACCCCGTCCTCGTCGGGTCCGTCCACGCGCAGGTGCTCGAATCGTGCGTAGCGGCTCATGCCGTTCCCTTCCTGCCGTCGCCGAGGGCAAGCCCTCGCGGTCGTACTTCCTGCCTTCGAGTTCCACCACCTGCTGCGTGGTCATCGTGACCCCGGCAGCGGCCCGCTTCAGCTCGGCGAACGCGCAATCCGCGCCTGCCCGAACGCGTGCCCGCCTTCCTCCGCCGAGCCGAAGACGCGGGTCACGCCGTCACCCGCTCGAACACTGCGGCCAGGCCCTGTCCGCCGCCGATGCACATGGTCTCCAGCCCGTACCGGGCTTCGCGGCGCTGCATTTCCCGGGCCAGGGTGGTGAGGATGCGGGTGCCGGTGGCGCCGACGGGGTGGCCGAGCGAGATCCCGGAGCCGTGGACGTTGAGCCGGTCGAAGTCGGTGTCGCCGAAGCCCCATTCGCGGGTGCAGGCCAGCGCCTGCGCGGCGAAGGCTTCGTTGAGTTCGATGAGGTCGATGTCGGAGATCTTGAGCCCGGCGCGTTCGAGCGCGAGCGCGGAGGCGGGCACCGGCCCGATGCCCATGATCTTGGGCTCGACTCCGGCGACGCCGTGCGAGACCAGCCGCACGAGCGGGCGGAGGCCGAGTTGGTCGGCGCGTTCTCGGGTGGTGACGATGCAGACGGCGGCGGCGTCGTTCTGGCCGCTGGCGTTGCCCGCGGTGACGGTGGCTTCCGGATCCTGCTTGCCCAGCACGGGGCGCAGCTTGGCAAGGGTCTCGACGGTCGTGTCCGGGCGCGGGTGCTCGTCGGTGTCCACGACGACGGTGCCCTTGCGCGTCTCGACCGGCACCGGGATGATCTCCTCGGCGAACACTCCGGATTGCTGTGCGGCGACGGCCCGCTGGTGGGACCGGGCGGCGAGCCGGTCCTGTTCTTCGCGGCTGATGCCGTATTGGCGGCGGAGGTTTTCGGCGGTTTCGAGCATGCCTCCGGGCACCGGGTAGTGCTTGCCGCCGGCGGTCTGGCGGCCGCGGGTGAGCGAGTCGTGCAGGTGCACGCCTGCGCCGCTGGCGCCCCAGCGGAGGTCGTTGGCGTAGAAGACGGTGTTGGACATGCTTTCCGCGCCGCCGGCGACGATCAGGTCGCTGGCTCCGGCTTGGACCTGTAGGGCGGCGAGGAGGACTGATTGCAGGCCGGAGCCGCAACGCCGGTCGACCTGCATGCCCGGCACAGTCACCGGCAGCCCCGCATCAAGTGCGACGACGCGGCCGATCGCGGGTGCTTCGGCGGTGGGGTAGCAGTGGCCGAGGATGACGTCGTCGATCGCGTCGGCGGGCAGGCCGGTGCGCTCCAGCAGGCCTTTGAGCGCGATGGTGGCGAGGTCGGCGGCGGGGACGGTCTTGAGGGAGCCGCCGAAGCGGCCGATCGGGGTACGGACGGGTTCGCAGATGACGGCGTCACGCATGGGGAGTGCCTTCCTCAGAGAATTCGGCTTCGAGGCTGGTGCATGGTCCGGCGGGACCGGCGAGGGTCAGGGTCGCGCCGCCGGGACGCGGCTCGGTGTGCAAGTGCGCGGGCTGGCCGCAGAACAGCGGCGCGAGGTTGCGGTGCGCCAGCCGGGTCACCCGTGCGGCGGGGTGGTCCAGGCGCAGCACCTCGGCCAGGGCGAGCGACATCAGCGGCCCGTGCACGACGAGACCGGGATAACCCTCGACCTGCGTCGCATACGGCCAGTCGTAGTGGATGCGGTGCGGGTTCGCGGTGGCGGCGGAGAAGCGCATGAGCAGGGTGGGGTCGGTGGCGAAGTCCCAGCCCGGGTCGGCCCGGCGGAATGGTGTGCCAGCCAGGACTGCGGGTGCCGCCGGTGCGGGTTCGGCGACCGCTCCTGCTCCGCGGTAGATCAGGTTCTGGCGTTCCTCGACGAGCAGCGTGCCGTCCGCTCCGGACAGGACAGTCCGCACGACGACGATCACGAACCGGCCCGAGCGCCCGGTCTTCTCCGTCACGGAGTCCACAATGGACCGTCGACTGACGGGTTCGCCGATCTTCGGCGGCCGGTGCACAGTCACCTCGCCGCCGGCGAACATGCGCCGGGGCAGGTCGACCGGCGGGAGGAACGTGCCGCGGGCGGGGTGCCCGTCGGGGCCGAGTTCGGAGGAGACGGGCCAGCGGGGGAGGGCGACCCAGTGCCACAGCGGCGGCAGGTCGTCGCCCGGGCGCGGTGCGGGCAGGCCGTTGTCGAACAGGGCGGCCAGCGCGGCGACCGGGGCGGGGTCGACCAGTTCCGCGGTGGTGAGGGCGCGCGGTTCCCAGCCGGTCACATGAACCGTCCGCCGGTGACTTCGAGGACGGTGCCGGTCATGTAGGACGACAGGTCGGAGGCGAGGAACAGCGCGACCGAGGCGATTTCGCCGACTTCGCCCGCACGGCGCATCGGGATTTCGGCCATTTTCTGGTCCCAGGCTTTCTGCGGCATGGCCTCGGTCATCGCGGTCCGGATCAGGCCCGGCTGGATCGCGTTGACCCGCACGCCGTGATGCGCCATCTCTTTCGCGGCGGCTTTGGTGAGCCCGACGATGCCGGCCTTGGCGGCGGAGTAGTTGGTCTGCCCGACCATGCCGACTTTGCCCGAGAGCGAGGACAGGTTGACGATCGAGCCGCTCTTGCGTTCGCGCATGATGGCGGCGGCTTTGCGGGTGCCGTTCCAGGTGCCCTTGAGGTGGACGTCGATGACTTGGTCGAAGTCGTCCTCGGTCATGGTGCGCATGGTGGCGTCGCGGGTGATGCCCGCGTTGTTGACGAACACGTCGACCGGGGAGGGAGCCGCGGCCAGCAGATTGTCCACATCGGACCCCTTCGTGACGTCGCAGGCGACGCCGACCGCTTCCCCGTCCAGGCTCTCGGCGGCTTTCGCGGCTGCCTCGCCGTCGATGTCGCCGAGCACGACCCGGGCGCCCTGGGCGACGAACAGCTGGGCGATGGCGAGTCCGATGCCTTGCGCGCCGCCGGTGATGACGGCGGTCCGGCCGTTGAGCAGAGTCATGGTTCCTCAGATCTTGTTGCGGGCGATGAGCTGGGCGGCGATGACGTTGCGCTGGATTTCGTTGGTTCCCTCGCCCACGATCATGAGCGGGGCGTCGCGGAAGTAGCGTTCGACGTCGTATTCCTTGGAGTATCCGTAGCCGCCGTGGACGCGGATCGCGTCGAGCGCGACTTGCATCGCGGTCTCGGAGGCGAACAGTTTTGCCATCCCGGCTTCCATGTCCGCGCGCTCGCCCGCGTCGAGCTTCTCCGCCGCGTCCAAAGTGAGCAGCCGGGCAGCGCGCATCTTCGTGGCCATGTCGGCGAGCAGGTTCCCGACGGACTGATGCTTCCAGATGGGCTTGCCGAACGATTCGCGTTCCTGGGCGTAGCGGATGGCGTCGTTCAGAGCGGCCTGGCCGACGCCCAGGGCGCGCGAGGCGACCTGGATCCGGCCGACTTCCAGCCCGCGCATCATGTGCGACCAGCCCTCGTTCGGCGTGCCGCCCAGCACGGCGTCCGCGGGCACCTGCTGGCCGTCGAAAACGAGTTCGCAGGCTTCGACGCCGCGGTAGCCGAGCTTCGGCAGCTTCTTGGAGATGGCGAGTCCGTCGCTGGGTTCGACCAGCAGGACGCTCATGCCGCGGTGGGCGGGTTCCGCGTCGCGGTCGGTGATGCACAGCAGCCCGATCAGGCCGGAGTGCGCGGCGTTGGAGATCCAGGTCTTCGAGCCGGTGATCGTGTAGCCGTCTCCGTCGGGGTCGGCGTGGGTGCGCATGGCTTGCAGGTCGCTGCCGCCGCCGGGCTCGGTCAGCGCCATCGTCGCCCGGATTCGGCCTTCAGCCATGGCAGGCAGGTACTTCTCGCGCTGTTCGGGTGTGCCGAAGGTTTTGATGAGATAGGTGATGACGGAGTGCCCGCCGATGGCGCCCGCGAGGCTCATCCAGCCGCGCGCCAGCTCCTCGGTGACCCGGGCGAAACACGCCGTGCTGACGTCCACCCCGCCGTACTCGGCCGGGGCGAGCAGGCCGAAGAAGCCGAGCTTCTTCATCTCGTCGATGAACTCGGCCGGGTAGACGTCGTCGGCTTCGAACTCGCGGACCCGGGGCCGGACCCGTTCGTCCACGAACTCCGCGACCAGGGCGACCATCTGCTGTTCGTCGTCGGTGAGCGTCATCAGGAATTTGACACCTGCCCGTTCCCTTCTCGTGCCTGCCGGAGAACGCGCTGCGCGCGCTCCAGCACCGGCTTGTCGACCATCTGCCCGTTCACCGCGACCGCCCCGCCCGCACCGGCGTCGAGGATCGAGTGCGCCCAGCGGATTTCCTCGCGCGTCGGACGCAGCGCCGCGGCGGCGACGGGGACCTGTTTCGGGTGCACGCACAGCTTTCCGGCGAACCCGAGCCGCCGCGCGTAGCGGACTTCGTCGGTGAGGTGTGCTTCGTTGTCCAGGTCCGCGGTGACGCCGTCGATCGGCCCGGGCAGTCCTGCTGCGGCGGAGGCGAGCACGAGCGCGCCCCGGGCGGCGACGAACGCGTCCCGGTCCGCCGGATCGGCGCCCAGTTCCGCGGCCAGGTCGAAGCTGCCGAACGCGAGGCGCTGCACGTTCGGCACGGTCGCGGTCTCCCGCGCGTCCAGAATCCCGCGCGCGGTTTCGACCAGCGCGATCACCGCGGGCAGGACGCCGAGCTGCTCGGCCGCGGCGCGTGTCGTCGCCGGCTCGGCTTTGGGCAGCATCACGGTGCACCGGCGCCGCCTGAGCACGGCGAGGTCTTCGTCGTGCCAAGCGGTGCCGGCGGCGTTGACGCGCACCGCGCACTCGGGGTTCTCCTCAAGCCACGCGACCACTTGTTCCCGCGCGTACACCTTGCGCTCCGGCGCGACAGCGTCCTCCAGATCGAGCACGACCAGGCTCGCCCCCGAGGCCACAGCCTTGCCGAAGCGCTCGGGGCGGTCGCCCGGGACGAACAGGAGGGTGGTCGCTTCCCGTGCGCGCGCAACCGCGCGGCTGGTCATTTCTGCGCCTTCTTCGCCTGCCGGACCAGCCCGCCGCCGATGATGAGACGCTGGATCTCGCTGGTGCCTTCGTAAAGCCGCAGCAGCCGCACGTCGCGGTAAATCCGCTCGACCGGCACGTCGCGCATGTAGCCGGTGCCGCCGTGGATCTGCACCGCCAGGTCGGCGACCTTGCCCGCCATCTCCGTGCAGTACAGCTTGGCCGCCGACGGACCGATCCGCCGGTCCTCGCCGGAGACGTAGCGCGCGGCGGTCTCGCGCACCAGCGCCCGCCCGGCCATCACCCCGGTCTGCTGATCGGCCAGCATCGCCTGCACCAGCTGGAATTCGCCGATCGGCTGACCGCCCTGCGTCGCCGAAGCGGCGTAGGCGACGGATTCGTCCAGCGCCCGCTGGGCGGTCCCGACCGCGAGCGCGGCGATGTGCACCCGGCCGCGCGCCAGCGAGGTCATCGCGGCGCGGTACCCGGAGTCCTCGTCCCCGCCGACGAGCGCGGAGGCAGGCACTCGGACATTGCTGAAGGTGACGTCGGCGGTCCAGGCGCCTTCCTGGCCCATCTTCTTGTCCTTGGGTCCGACCTCCAGCCCCGGGGTGTCCGCGGGCACGAGGAACACCGCGATGCCAGGACCGGAATCGTCGGCCGGACGGGTGCGGGCGAACACGACGAACAGGTCCGCCAGCGGGGCGTTGGTGATGAACCGTTTCTGGCCGTCGATCACCCAGTCGTCCCCGTGGCGCACCGCCTTGGTGCGCAGCCCGGCGGGGTTCGATCCGGTGCCGGGCTCGGTCAGCGCGAACGACGCGACGACCTCGCCCGAGGCGATGCGCTCCAGCCACTGCGCCTTCTGCTCGTCGGTGCCGAAGCCGACCAGCACCTGCCCGGCGATGCCGTTGTTCGTGCCGAACATCGACCGCAGCGCCAGCGACGTGTAGCCGAACTCCATCGCCAGCTCGACGTCGTGGGTCAGGTCCAGCCCGAGCCCGCCCCACTCCTGCGGGATCGCGTAGCCGAACAGGCCCATCTCCGCCGCCTGCGCCCGCAGATCGTCCGGAATCGCGTCGGCGTCCATGATCTCCTGCTCGCGGGGGAGCACCTTCGCGCGAACGAAGTCGCGCACCAGTTCCAGAATCGGCCGGAAGTCCTCGGGAGTCACCGCAGCTGCCATGCCCCCACTATGACCCAGCCGACCCGCTGAGAAAATACTTTATCAGAAATCATCGGCTAGCTCACCCGCCGACTGGTTCGAAGATGATCTCCTTGGATGACAAATCCGCAGTTCAACGCGAATGACTACGCGCGACCGAGCGGGCGGCCGACGAGGTTCCGGGGCGGCGAACGGTTGCCGCAGCTGTGTAATACTTCATCGGATGGAGTCGTCCGCGCAGCGATGGGAGATGGTCGTGGCGATGCCCGAGACCGCCGGCGCCGGACCGCGCCGCACCGGCCCGGCGAACCTCAAAGCGATGGCCGCCCAGGAGATCCGGCGGCGGGTGTTCTCCGGCCGGCTGCGCCCGGGCGCGAAGATCGACCAGGACGCGCTGGCCGACGAACTGGGAATCAGCAAGCTGCCGATCCGCGAAGCCCTGATCACGCTCGACCACGAGGGTGTGGTCGAGCACATCGCCCGCCGCGGCGCGTTCGTCGCCCGGATGACCCGCGACGACATCCGCGACCACTTCCGGGTCTTCGGCCTGGTCTCCGGCCTGGCCGCCGAGCGCGCGGCGAAGAATCTCTCGCCGGCGAGCCTACAGGCGCTGGCCGATCACGCCGAGCGGATGGAAGCCGAACCCGACCCGGCGGCGAAAGAGCGGCTCAACTTCGAGTTCCACCGCAGGATCAACTACGCCGCCGACTCCCGGCGGCTGGTCTCGCTGCTGGGCATGTTGTCGAAGACGGTGTCGCACGGGTTCTACGAGGCGCACGAGGACTGGTCTGGCAAAGCGGACGACGACCACCGGCTGATCCTCAACGCGCTGGCGGCACGATCGCCGGCGAGGGCGCGGACTCTGGTGGAGAAGCACTTCGCGGAAGCCGGCGAACGCGCGGTGGCGTTGCTGGAGAAGCAGGGGTTCTGGGACCACTGACCGGGCCGCCCGGGGTCGATGTCGCGGCCGCCGGGTACGGGACTCGCCGCGAACAGGCAATGAATTTCCCGGAAATGCCCGCGGGCTCGCCGGGCCGACCTGGCCGACGAGCCCGCGGAATCCGGCTCACGAGGCGGTAATCCCACCTTTCGCCGGAGAGCCCGTTAACCTGCGACGCCAGTGCGGCCAGTCAGCGGGCGCTCCACTATTGAATCAGTCCTTTTTCAGCGCGTTCTTGACTTTGTCGGCAGCGTCGCCGAAAGCGTCTTTCACGTCCTCGGCCGCCTTCCGGATCCCGGCCTTCGCCTGGTCGGCTTTGCCTTCGTTCTCCAGGTTTTCGTTGCCGGTCAGTGCTCCGGCCGCTTCCTTGGCCTTGCCGCCGAGCTCATCGGCCTTGGCGCCGATCTTGTCTTCTGCCGACATGGATTTCTCCTTTTCGGAACTCAGATGAAAAGCAGGTCGGTGGGATAGACCGAGCGGAATCAGGATCGTCACGCACCCGATCATGTGATCGTCGTCACTCGTTCGTGGCGTGACTTTTCCGCGTCCGCGGAGTCGAACCGGTGAATGCGCAGACGGCCTGCCGAATGCGGGCCGCGCAATGACGACCGGAGGAGAAAACGATGGCTTCGACGACTGACTCGGCAGCAAAGTCCCAGGACGTGGCGAAGATCGACGCCGGACCACTGACGAGTTCGCAGGGGACGACCACGGTCGCGGACGTGGTGGTGCAGAAGATCGCCGGGCTGGCGACGCGGGAGATCCCCGGGGTGCACGCCCTCGGAGGCGGCGCGGCGCGGGCGTTCTCGGCTCTGCGGGAGCGGATCCCGGGCGCCACCGCGTCGGCCGGGCAGGGCGTCTCGGTGGAGGTGGGCGAGAAGCAGGCCGCGGTGGATCTGCAGATCGTGGTGGAGTACGGCGTCTCGATCGCGGACGTGGCTCGCTCGATCCGGCGCAACGTCATCAGCGCGGTGGAAGGGATGACCGGCCTCGAAGTGGTCGAGGTCAACATCAACGTCGGCGACCTGCACCTGCCGGACGAGGACGACGAAACGTCCGCCGAGAGCGGCCGGGTGCAGTGAGCCCGACCGCCGAGGCGGCCCGGATCGCCGCCGCTGTGCTCGCCTCGCCGGAAGTGGCGGACGTGCACAGCGGCCGGTTCGGCCACCTCGCAACGCTCGGCGCGAGCGGCCGGGTGCCCGGGGTGCGGGTGACCGAAGACGACGTCACCGTCGGCGTGACAGTCCGCCTGCCGTTCTCGGCTCGCGAGGTGGCCGCCGCGGTGCGGACCGCGGCCGACGTGCCAGGGCGTCCCGTGCACGTGCTCATCGCCGGCGTGGAAGAGCCGGTCCCGTCCGGGGCTGGCGCGGAGGAACCGGAAAACCGGAAGGAGACGGTGTCGTGAACGCGACTGCTCTGGGGCTGCTCACCGGCCTCGCGCTGGGCCTGGCCGCCGTGATCGGCGGATTCGGCGCATTTCTGCTGGTCTTGGTGCTCGGCGCGGTCGGGCTGCTCGTCGGGCGGGTGCTGGACGGCCGGCTCGACCTGTCGCAGCTCATCGGCCGGGGCCGGGGCTGAGCCGTGGCCGCCGTATCGGAGGCGCCGGGCGCGGTGACCGCGCCCGCGCCGGAACCGGATGAGCGAGGCAGTCTCGCCATCAGCGAACACGCGGTGGAACGGCTGGCCGCCCGCGCGGTGAACGAAATCGACCGGGTCGGCGGTTCGGCCGGGCGGACGCTCGGCATCAGCGTCGGCGGCGAAGCGCTGGACCGCTCCGCGAAGGCCACGGCCCGGGTCGCGGGCGGCGAGGTGGATCTCGAAGTGCGGTTGTCGCTGAGCTACCCGGCACCGGTCGCCTCGACGACCGAGCGGGTTCGCGCACACCTGCGCACGCGAGTGGAGGAGCTCACCGGGATGCCGGTCAGCCGGGTCGACATCACGGTGACCGCGCTGCACGATCCGGCCCCGGTGCGAAGGAGGATCGAATGAAACGCCGCACCCGCCGGTCCGTGCCGGCGACCTTGACCGCATGCGTCCTGCTGGCGGCATGCGTTCTGCTCGCCGTCGCCGCGATCCAGCGGCTCACCGGACATCCGCCGTGGCTGGACTACCGCTCGGTCGCGTCGGCTGTGCACGACGCGCATTGGGCGGATCCGCTCACCGCGATCGTCTCGGCCGCTGTCGTCGCCGTCGGGCTGATCTTGCTGCTGGCCGCGCTCCTTCCAGGCAAGCGCCGGGTCCTCCCGTTGGAGGGGACACCGGATTCCGGCGCCGACAGCGCGAGCTACCGAACGGCGTTGCACGCTGCCGCCGCCGCGGTGGACGGAGTCGACAAGGCCCGGCTCTCGCCGGGCGGGCGCACGGTGAAGGTCCGGGTGAAGACGGCGCGCACCCGGACCGAGGGACTGGCCGAAGCCGTCCGCTCCGCGGTGGAGGCGCGGCTGGACAGCATCGCGCCCTCCCGCCGGCCCTCAGTGCGCGTCCGGGTCCGGGCGACGAGGGAGGCGTCATGACCGGCTTCAACCGCCCGGCGGGACTCAACCGGTCTCTGCTCGGGTTGATCGGGCTCGTGCTGCTCGCCGGGGGCGGATTCGGGCTGGCGACGCACTTTCGCGTGCTGCGGCTGCTCGATCCCGCGGCGCCGCTCGTGCCGAAGACCGCCGAACCGCCGGTGTGGGCGCTCTACGGAGTCGCCGCGGCGGCGGTGCTGGTCGGGCTCCTCGCACTGCGCTGGCTGCTGGCCCAGTTCGCGCACCGGCCGCGCACCAGGACCTGGCGTTTCGAGGCCGATCCCGAGTACGGGCGGACCGAATTGCGCGCCGACACCGCCGTCGCGCCGTTCTCCGAAGAACTGCGCGGATACCCTGGCGTGCACCAGGTCCGCGCCGCGCTGGCCGGACCGCGAGAGGCTCCTTCGCTGGCCCTTGTCGTCACTGCGGAGCTGGATGCCGACCTCGGGGCGATCCGCGAACGCATCACCGAGGACGCACTTCCCCGGCTGGCCGAAGCGCTGGAACTCGACACTGTGCCGGTGGCCCTCGAATTCCGGTTCACCCGGCGGGCGCGTTCCCGCGTGGGCTGAGCGAAGCAGAGGGACCCGTGAGCGTTCGTCACGAGTCCCTCTGCTGACCGGACCTCAGCCTCGTGGCTGCTCGGCCCACCACTTCCGCCCGGCTTCCGGCAGAGTCTGGATCGGGTCGTAGTACGGGTACTTCCGCTGCAACGCCTCCGGGTCCTCGTGCTCGATCCCGGTCCGGTAGTTCTTCGTCCAGTACGAGATCCCCAGCTCCCGGTCGTACTCGGCCAGCTGGTGCACCCACCGCTTCCCGACGTACGGGACGTCGCACACGATGCGCGGCGTCGCGTACCCGGGCAGGTATCCCATGATCGAGTGCTGCAGTTCCTGCGCCTCCCACACCGCGACGCGCCAGTGTTCCGCGTTCGGGATCATGTCGCACATGTAGAAGTAGTACGGCAGGATGTTCGCTTCGCCCTGCAGTGCGAAGCACAGGTCCAGCAGCTCCGCCGGCGTCGCGTTCACCCCGCGCATCAGCACGCCCTGGTTCCGCACGTCCCGCACGCCCACTTGCAGTGCCGTGCGCGCCGCCTCGGCGACCAGCGGGGTCACTGACTGCGCGTGGTTCACGTGCGTGTGGATCGCCAGGTTCACACCGCGGGCCTGCGCGGTGAGCGCCACCCGCTGCAGGCCTTCGGTGACCTTCGGCTGGAGCCAGTGCTGCGGCAGCGCGGCGAGCGCCTTGGTGGCGAGGCGGATGTCGCGGACGGTCTCGATGTCCATCAGCCGCATCAGGAACGACTCCAGCTGCGGCCACGGCACATTGGCGACGTCGCCGCCGGATACCACGACGTCGCGCACGCCGGGCGTGCGCTTGAGGTAGTCGATCATCGCGTCCTGGCGGTCGACCGGCTTGAGCGAGAGCTTGTGCTTCTCCACCTGTTCGGTCGAGTTGCCGACGAGGTCCATCCGGGTGCAGTGGCCGCAGTACTGCGGGCAGGTGGA
Organism: Amycolatopsis benzoatilytica AK 16/65; assembly: GCF_000383915.1. NCBI lineage: Bacteria > Bacillati > Actinomycetota > Actinomycetes > Pseudonocardiales > Pseudonocardiaceae > Amycolatopsis > Amycolatopsis benzoatilytica. Next base: position 2,521,852 of record NZ_KB912942.1, on the reverse strand, counting down.
GATCATTTCGGCCAGCACTTTGGTCGGGTAGCGGTGGGTGAGCCCCTCGACCACCCACATCTCGGCCTCGTGCAGCGAGTCGCGCTCGGCGTGCGGGTGGCTCGGCCACTGCGCGTGCCGGTCGCTGCGGACCGGGAGCATGTACCGGCGGATCGGGTCGGCGTAGAACGCCTCGGTCACCTTCGCCGGGTCGGTGCCCGCGTGCGGGGCCATCGTGTTGATCATCTGCGGCGGCAGCAGCATCGACATGGTGGCCATCTCGCGCTGGTCGGCGACCAGGTCCTCGTAGAACCGCTCCTCCAGCAGATCGCCCATCAGGGCGCGCAGCTGCTTCACGTTGCGCACGCAGTGCACGCGCTGCCACTGGGCGTCGCGCCACTCCGCTTCGGTGACGTCGTGCCAGCCGGGGAAGCGGCGCCAGTCGGGTTCCACCAGCTCGGCGCGCGCGTATTCATACGGCTGGTCGAAGGCGGCGGCAGTCGGCACAGGTTCCTGGATCGCAGTCATCTGTACTCCTCGTCGTCGGAAACACGTGAAAATATCCTGTCACAACGTTAGTCGACCGTAAATCTTTTCGCACGACGACCCGGTCGGGCCGGCCTGGACGATCAGGGCAGACTCGTGGCGTGAACGACAGCACCACGCTTCTGCTCGGCGGCCGCGTCTACACCCCGTCGTCCTCGGACGCGACCGCGATGGCGGTTTCCGGCGGCACCGTCGTATGGGTCGGGCAGGACGCGCCCGCCCGCGCGCTGCACCCGGACGCCGAGGTGGTCGACCTGGGCGGGGCGTTCGTCGCACCGGCGTTCGTGGACGCGCACGTGCACGCCACGTCCACCGGACTGCACCTCACCGGCCTCGACCTGACCGCCGCCCGCAGCGCCGCCGACCTGCTCGCCGCGGTCCGCGAGGCCGTCGTTCCCGGGCGGGTCCTGCTGGCGCACGGCTGGGACGAGTCCGCGTGGTCCGAACCCCGGCTGCCCAGCCGCGCCGAACTGGACGCGGCCGCCGGCGACACCCCGGTCTACCTGAGCCGCGTCGACGTCCATTCCGCGCTGGTGTCCAGCGCTCTCGCCCGGCTCGCGCCGGGCGTCGAATCGGCCGCTGGCTGGTCCGCCGACGGCCCGCTGACCCGCGACGCGCACCATCGCGTCCGCGGAGCCGTCCGCGACGCGGTCAGCCGATCGCACCGGCAGGAAGCGCAACGCGCCTTCCTCGCCGCCGCCGCCGCGCGCGGGATCGTGTCGGTGCACGAATGCGCCGGCCCGGACATCTCCGGCCCGGAAGACTTCGCCGACCTGCTCGCTCTCGCCGCCGAGCCCGGTCTGCCCGAGGTGGTCGGCTACTGGGGCGAGCTGAACGGCCTGGAAACCGCCCGCCGGCTCGGCGCGCACGGCGTCGGCGGGGACCTCTTCGTCGACGGCGCGCTCGGCTCCCGCACGGCCGCGCTGAGCAGCCCGTACTCCGACGAGCCCGGCACGTCCGGCTCGCTCTACGCCGACGCGACCGTCATCGCGAACCATCTCGTCGCCTGCACCGAGGCCGGCCTGCAGGCGGGCTTCCACGTCATCGGCGACGCGGCCGCTGCGGAGGTCGTCGAAGGGTTCCGCCGAGCGGAGAAGCAGGTCGGCCAGCGCGCGCTCGCCGCGCGCCACCACCGGCTGGAGCACTTGGAGATGGTCACCGCCGAGCAGGCCCGCGCGCTCGCCGGCTGGGGGGTCGTCGCGTCGGTGCAGCCGATGTTCGACGAGGCCTGGGGAGGCGGGTCCGGGATGTACTCCGAACGCCTCGGCGCACGCGCCGCCGCGCTGAATCCCTTCGCGCAGCTCGCCGCCGAGGGCGTCGTCCTCGCGTTCGGCAGCGACGCCCCGGTCACCGCGCTCGATCCGTGGGCCGCGGTCCGCGCCGCCGTGCACCACCACACCCCCGAAGCGCGCCTGTCCGCCCGTGCCGCCTTCACCGCGCACACCCGCGCCGGACACCGCGCAGCCGGGGTCAACGACGGCGTGACCGGGAGCCTCGTCCCCGGCGCGCCCGCGCACTACGCGATCTGGGACGCCGCGGACCTCGTCGTCGCCACCGCCGACACCCGCGTGCAGCGCTGGTCGACCGATCCGCGCTCCGGCGTGCCCCCGCTGCCGAGACTGGAGCCGGGCACGCCGCTGCCGCGCTGCCTGCGCACGGTCCGCGGCGGGACGGTCATCTACGACGAGTTCACACCGGCCGCTTAGAGTTCCGGGTGTGGCAGTGAACGTGGCGGGCGTCGAATCGGGCGTATCGCACAAGCAGAAGCGCAAGCGCGCCTGGAAACCGTGGCTCGCCCGCGTCGCAGTGACGACCGCCACCGGCTACGGCTACTACCTGAGCTTCGCGCCGCGCCCGCTGTGGTGGCTGGCGCCGCTCGCGTTCGCGTCGTTCGCGCTGGTCCTTCGTGGACGGTCGTTCCGCGGCGCGTTCGGCTACGGCTTCGTGTTCGGCGTCGCGTTCTTCCTGCCGCTGCTGGTCTGGCTGCAGGACTTCCTCGGCCGCGAGTTCGGGCCGGTGCCGTGGGTGGCCCTGTCGATCGCGCTGTCGCTCTACTTCGGACTCGCCGGGCTCCTGATCCGGGTCGTGTCCCGGCTGCCGCTGGCGCCGCTCTGGGGCGCGCTGGTGTTCGTCGCGCTGGAAACGCCTCGCACCTGGTTCCCGTTCGGCGGGTTCCCGTGGGGCCGGGTCGCGTTCAGCCAGCCGGAGGGCGCGTTCCTGTCGCTGGCGTCGGTCGGCGGCGCGCCGCTGGTCGGGCTCGCCGTGGTGCTCTCCGGTTTCGGTCTCGCCGCGGTGCTCGCGAAGCTCTGGAACACCCGGCAGCTGCGCGACCGCGCGCTGGTGTGGCCGGTTCTGCTCGCGGTGCTCCCGGCCGCGGCCGGGCTCGCGGTCTGGCCGACGGTCGGCACCCAGGCGCAGGACGGTTCCCGCACCATCGCCTCGGTGCAGGGGAACGCGCCGGACATCGGGCTGGCGCTGCAAGGCCAGCGCGGGGTGCTGCGCGACAACAGTCTCGTCGAGAGCTCCCGGCTCCTGGAGAAGATCCAAGCCGGGCAGGTGCCGAAGCCGGACCTGCTGCTGTGGCCGGAAACCGCGACGCCGCTGGAGGGCGGCGACCCGGGCGTCGACCAGATGGTCGCGGCCTACGGGGTGCCCGCGATCATCGGCGCGCTCGTGCGCACCCCGGACGGCGCCGCGGAGAACTCCGCCGTCGTCTGGGACCCGAAGACCGGGCCGGGCCAGCGCTACGTGAAGCAGGATCTGGTGCCGTTCGGCGAGTACGTGCCTGCCCGCGCCGTCGCGCGGCTGGTGACGCCGTTCATCGACGACACCCGGGACATGCGCCCCGGCGACGGCTCCAACGCAGCGCTGTCGGTCGCGGGCACCAAGGTCGGCGTGTTCATCTGCTACGAGACCGCGTTCGACGGCCCGGCCCGCGACGCGACCGCGGAGGGCGGCGAGCTGCTCGTGGTGCCGACGAACAACGCGTGGTACGGGCCGGGGGAGATGAGCGACCAGCAGCTGGCGATGGCACGGCTGCGCGCGGTCGAGCACGGGCGCGCGGTGGTGGTGTCGGCGATCTCCGGGGTCAGCGCGATCGTCGCCCCGGACGGGACGATCACCAGCTCGACCGGGCTTTTCACGGCGGATGCCCTGGTCGGCCGAGTGCCGCTGCGCACGCAGACTACGCTGTCGGATCGACTAGGCGTGTGGACGGAGTACGGACTGCTGGCATTGGCGATCGCGGGTGTCGTCGGCGGGTTCGTGCTCCGTTTTCGCACTCGCGGCACGACAGCAGGGGAATCGGCGGGCTGAACCCGCCGGATGCGGAGGATAGGGATGGCGCAGGCGCCGCGGGGGGCCGAAACGATCGAGCCGGTGCTGGTGGTGATCCCGACGTACAACGAACGGGACAACCTCGGCCCGATCCTCGACCGGCTGCACAAGGCACTCCCGGACGTCGACGTGCTCGTGGTGGACGACGGAAGCCCGGACGGCACCGGTGACCTCGCGGACGAGCGCGCGGAGGCGGACAAGCGGGTGCACGTGCTGCACCGCACCGCGAAGGAGGGCCTCGGCAAGGCGTACATCGCCGGGTTCCACTGGGGACTGGAACGCGGCTACGCGACGTTCGTGGAGATGGACGCGGACGGCTCGCACGCGCCGGAGGACCTGCCGCGGCTGCTGGACGCGGTCGGCGACGCGGACCTGTCGATCGGGTCCCGGTACGTGCCCGGCGGCAGCACGGTGAACTGGCCGCTGCGCCGCACGCTGCTCTCGCGCGGCGCGAATCTGTACTCGCGGATCGCGCTGGGCATCAAGGTCTCGGACATGACGGCCGGGTTCCGTGCGTACCGCCGTCCGGTGCTGGAGAAGCTGGCGCTGTCCGAGGTGGCCTCGCACGGGTACTGCTTCCAGATCGACCTGACCCGCCGCACCGCGGACGCCGGGTTCGACATCGTCGAGGTGCCGATCACCTTCACCGACCGGGAGATCGGCGTGTCGAAGATGAGCGGCGGGATCATGTCGGAGGCGTTCTTCCGGGTCGCGGAGTGGGGCGTGCAGCGCCGCCTGGCCCAGTTGAAGCGGCTGCTGGGCCGAGGGTGACGCGGCCTTACTTGAGCACCCGGTAGGTGAGGTGCTCGGCGCCCGGCGTCGAGACCGAGCCGAGCGGTTCGAACCGCACCACCGCCGGGATTCCCTGGGGAAACAGGGGAGTCCCGGCGCCGAGGACGACCGGCGCGAGGTGGATGCGCAGGATGTCGGCGAGCCCGGCGGCCAGGTACTGTCCGCAGACCGAGCCGCCGCCCATGACGACCACGTCCTTGTCGCCGGCGGCCGCGCGGGCCTGGTCGATCGCGCTCTCGAGCCCGTCGGTGACGAAGCGGAACCGCTCGCCGAGGCGCACCTTGTCCGGCGGCGTGTGGGTGAGCACGAACACCGGCGGCGACGCGCTCTGGTCCTGATCGTGTCCGTAGCCGACCTCGTCGCTCCAGCCTTGCGGGCCGTCGACGACGTCGAAAGTGTTGCGCCCCATGATGACCGCGCCGGTATCGGCGAAGGAACGCTCCAGTATCTCGGCGTCGCGCGGCGTGCGCTGGTCGAGGACCCAGGCGTGGATCACCTCCCCGTCGATGCCGAGACCGTGCTCCGGACCGGCCCCCGGCGCGGTGACGTAGCCGTCCAGCGACATCGAAATGTCCACCACCACCCGGGACGTGCCCGGCTGCCCGGCCGCTTCGGCGAGCCGGTCCATCGAGTCGCGGATCCCGCGCTCCATGCCGCTGGCCACCATCGCGTCCCGCGCTTCGACGCTCGGGTAGACCGACTGGGTGCGCACCCGGGTCCGGCCGTCGAGGTCTTCGAAGGACACGGTTTCGAGCGAGACGTGACCCGCCGCGCCCTCGTACTCGAAGGTCTGCACGATCCGTTCGTTCGTCACGACAGCGTGGAAGACGCCGTGGAAGAAGTGTTCGCCGCCGTCGGTGTCCCGGTGCAGGTAGCGGTAGCCGCCGCCGGAATGCGGGTCGAACTCGAGCAGCCGCATTCCGACGTCGCGCGGGCCGAGCCAGCGGGTGAGCAGTTCCGGGTCGGTGTAGGCGCGGAACAGCTGCGCCGGGGTCGCGTCGAAGTCGCGGACGACCTCGATGAACGGACTGCCGGGCTGGGCGGTGATCGTGGTGGGGGTCATCGGTCTTGCTCCTTCATCTCGCTGAGGACGTCGTCGAGCCGGCGGTACTCGCGTTCCCGGGTCAGCCGGTAGGCGTCGATCCAGCTGGTGAGTTCTTCGAGTGCGGCCGCGTTGAGATGGCACGGCCGGCGCTGGCCGTCCCGGCTTCGGGTGATGAGCCCGGCCGCCTCCAGCACCTGGACGTGCCGCGAAACGGCCTGTTTCGTCACCGCGAACGGCTCGGCGAGCTCGTTCACGGTCGCTTCGCCGCGGGAAAGACGGGCGATGAGCGCGCGCCGGATCGGGTCGCCGAGCGCGGTGAACGCCCGGTCCAGCCGGTCCTCGACATTGTCAACGGGCATCTTTATCAACCGATCTCTTTATCAAGCGATACATTGACTGTAAGCCGGTCGATAGGGTCGAGCAAGAGGTCGGGCGGATTCAGCGGACCTTGCGCACCGACGTCGTCGCGACGCCGACTCGGCCGCCGTCCGCTCCGGCCGCTCGCAACGGCGGCACCGGCTGCCCGGCCTCGTCGACCAGGACGGAGTGCTCCTCGCCCGGAGCGAACGCGTGCCGCTCGCCCCGCTGGCGCAGTGCCGCGACCATCGTGAACAGGTCGCGCCCGGCCGACGTCAGGGCGTAGACCTGCCGTTTGCCCGAAGCGGCCGTCTCTCGCTCGGCTCGGCACTCGGCGCGGCCGGGACGACCGCCGCGTTCGCCGCGGCAGGCTGGGCCGGCGCGAGCATCCTGCGCGTTCCTGGTGTGGGCAGCGAGCCGCCGCCCAGCGGCCGTCCGCCAGCCCAGCTCGGCGTCATCGTGGCTGAAGACATCGTGCCGAGGACGCGGAACGGCCCCCGCGGGGGGAGGTCGCGGGGGCCGTTCCTCTTCTTGGTGGGAGCCAGCTACTGGCCAAGACTCAAGCGGACCGGCTGGTCCGGCGTCCCTTGAGCTCGGCGAGACGTTCGTTCAGCAGGTCCTCGAGCTCGGGAATGGAGCGGCGCTCCAGCAGCATGTCCCAGTGCGTCCTGGGGGGCTTGACCTTCTTCTGCTCGGGCTGCCCGCCATCGACGATCTCGGACTCGCTGCCGTGCAGGCGGCACTCCCACACCGTCGGGATCTCGGCGTCGTCGGAGAACGGCACCTCGAACTCGTGGTTCTTGGGGCAGGAATAACGCACGGTACGGCGCGGGGCGAGGTCGTGATTGCGGTCGGTCTCGTAGCTGACCGCTCCCAGCCGGCTTCCACGGAGAACACGGTCGGCCATAGTGGGATCCTTTCAGTCAGCTCCGGGTGGAGCCAGGGTGATGCTCACCCTATGCAACGAACAAGGTGTCCGAAGGATTCCCGGAGCACCGTGTCGCCGCTTACGATGAGCTGCGTCACCCGTGGTCTTCAGCTTCCTCCAGAGGGAGTCTTTTCGCCGCCCGACGTGACGCGAATACCGCCTTCCTAGTGCGGATATCCCCCAGTCGGGCTAGTTAGGTTAGCGCTAGGACAACCGTAACTGACCGTGCTGGGCCACAGTGGGTCCCAGATCACCCGAGCGGAAGTGGCGTCGGCACAGTACCTGATAACGGACCGTGATCGTTTCAGCATCGGATCGTGCTGAAGCTGAAGGTTCAACTACGGAGTGTTCGGTATCTGCCACCACAACGGTGTCTCCGTCACGGAGAATCACATCGCCGCGCACCCGCGCGTTGAACCGGCCCGGCAGCCCGCACCAGCACAGCACCTCCACCTGGACCGGCTGCAGCTCGTCGGCGATCTCGAACAGCCGGGCCGCGCCCGGGAAGAGCCTGCTGCGGAAATCGGTCGCGATCCCGAAGCAGTACACGTCGATACCCGCCTCGTCGGCGAGATCGGCGAGCTGGTCGACCTGCCCGGGGGAGAGGAACTGCGCCTCGTCCACGATCAGGTAGTCCACGTGCTGCCCGCGCGCCCACTGCTCGCGCACCAGGTCCCGCACGTCGGTGCCGGGCGCGATCTCGGTCGCCTGCCGGGTGATGCCGATCCGGCTGGTGATCTGCGGCGCCCCGGACCGGTCGTGCCGGACCAGCACCAGGCCGCGCCTGCCCTGGCGCGCGTGATTGTGATCGATCTGCAGCGCCAGCGTCGACTTCCCGCAGTCCATCGGGCCGTAGCAGAACTTCAGCCGTCCCCGGGCCGGACCGTTGCGCCGGGCCCCGGCCGGCGGGGCCGCGGAAAGCGCGTCGGTGGGGTCGTCGAGAACAACGTCGTCTGCAGCGGTCACGACGCCCGACCCTATCGGGGCCTCACAGCACCTCCGGCGGACGGTTGCCGGCAGCCACGATCGCGCGCCGGACCGGCACCAACGCCACGAACACGAACCCGGCGACGAAGAACACCACCAGCGCGACGATCGCCAGCCGGAATGACCCGGTCGCCTGCCCGACCCCGGCGAACACCAGCGGCCCCAACCAGGACGTGCCCTTCTCGCCCACCACGTACAGCGAGTAGTACTGGGCGTCCTTGCCCGCCGGGATCATCTGGCTGAACAGCGACCGGGCCAGCGCGTTCGTCCCGCCCAGCACCAGCCCGATGCCCACCGCGACCGCGAAGAACTCCACCGGCTTGCGCGCCTGCACGAAATACGCGCCGCCGAGCACCGCGACCCACAGCACCAGGCTGACCAGGATCGTCCGCTTCGCACCGAGACGGCGGGCGGCGAGCCCGTGCAGGACACCTCCCGCGTAGGCGACGAACTGGATGACCAGGATGGTGACGATCAACACCTCGTCGCCGAACTTCAGTTCGTCCTTCCCGTACTGCGCCGACACCGTGACCACCGTGTTGATCCCGTCCGCGAAGAGCAGGTAGCTGCCGAGGAAGGCGAGCGTGAGCGGATACGCCTTCGCTTCGCGCAGCGTCTGCCGCAGCTCCCGGAACCCGGACCGCAGCACCGACACCCCCGGCTCGACCCCGGCCGGGACATGGACCCGGGGGAGCCGCCGCAGCGTCGGGACGGTGAAGACCGCCCACCAGATACCCGAGGTCAGGAAGCAGATCCGCACCGCGGTCGAGGTGTCCACGCCGAGTGTGTCGCGACTGAGGTAGAACGCCAGCTGCAGCGCGAGCGCGAGCCCGCCGCCGAGATAGCCGAATGCCCAGCCCTTCGCAGACACGTCATCGCGCTCGTCCGGCGTCGCGATGTCGCCCAGGAACGAGTAGTAGACGACCAGCGAGCCGCCGTAGCCGATGTTGGCGACGATGAACAGCGCCGCGCCCAGCTGCCAGTCCGAACCGGCCATGAAGAACATCAGCGCGGACGCGACCGCGCCGAGCCCGGCGAACCAGCCGAGAATCCGCCGTTTGTTGCGGCTGCGGTCGGCCACCGCGCCCGCGATCGGCAGCACGAGCACCTGCACGACCGTCGCGACCGACAGCAGATAGCCCCACATCGAACCGGCCGGGAAATGCAAACCGAACAGCGAGACGTCGCAGTGGTTCAGCTTGTCGTCCACACCGGACGCGTCGAGACAAGCCCGATCCCCGTTAAGGGTGATGTTCTGCTTCGCGTCCGAGGCCGCCACCGTGCTCATGTACAGGGCGCCGAACACCGTCGTCACCGACGAATAGAACGGCGAGTTGGCCCAGTCGTAGAAGTACCAGCCCCACCTCTCCCGCTTGCTGTCCCGGGTCTCGGCCAGCGTCATCCACGGCTCCTCAAACGGTCAGGAATCTCCAGGTCGCGCCGGAGATTACTGGCTCAGAGCCGGTCGGTACCGCCGAAGGGGGCAAACCGTGTCCGGTTCGTCGCTTCCCCCGCGCGGCGCGCCGCGCGGGGGAGAACGCGACACGCCGGTCCGGGCGTGTCGCTGCCGGGTTCCCCGGGCGTGTCATGTGAGACTCGTGAGCGTGGTGTGACTCTTGTGGTCAATGGGTCACGTGCTTAGTGTGCGTGCCATGACCACACGTGTTCGCACCGCCAGACGCGCCGCCGCTCGAGCCTTGCTGCTCGTGGTCGCCGTCCTCGGCATGGAGCTCGCCGTCGTCGGCGCCGCCTCCGCGGACCCCGCATCGGGCACCTGGGCGAAACTGCGGATGTGCGAGTCGAGCGGCCGCTACACCATCAACACCGGCAACGGCTACTACGGTGCCTACCAGTTCGACCTGTCAACCTGGCGCAGCGTCGGCGGACAGGGCCGCCCCGACCAGGCCAGCCCCGGCGAACAGGACTACCGCGCGCTCTACCTCTACCGGATGCGCGGCTGGCAGCCGTGGGAGTGCGGCGGAATGCTCGGCCTGTCCGACGACGGCGACGGACGCAGCAAGCGCGTCCCCTCCTACGAGGAATCCGCCTACATCGGCGGCGGCGGCCTGCCCGCTCCGCCCGCCCCGAACCCGAAGCCCACGCCGCCACCGCCGCCCGGCGCCCAGCCCCCGTGGCCCGGAGTGGTCTACGCCTACGGCGACTGCGCCCCGGCCCTGCGCACCTTCCAGCTGCGGATGAACGCCTACGGCTACGGTTTCGACGGCACCGGCTGCTACTACGACAAGACCCGCACCGCCGTCTTGGACCTGCAGCGCGCCAACGGCATCAACGACTCGGGCCGCCTGGGCCCGAAGACGTGGACGGCGGCGTGGGAGGGCAAGGCTCCGCGCTGAGGCCCGCCCGGGCATACCGGGCCGCCAGCTCCCCGAACGCCTCGGTCAGCTCGGCCGGGCCGACGACCTCCACCGCGGCGTCGACCCGGCCGAACGCGCCCGCCAGCCCCCGCCACGACCAGGCCCCCATGCTCACCCGGCACCGCTCCTCGTCCAGCGACACGACCACCGCGTCCGCCAGATAGCTCGCCACCTCCGACGCGGGAAGATGCACCACCACCTCGCCCCGGCACGGCCAGTCGCCGTTCTCGTCAGTGCCCTGGAACCGCGCCGCTACGAACGCCGCGACATCCGGCAACTCGCGCGGCACGAACCGAGGCCCGTTCGGCGTGCGCAGCCCCATCCGGTCCGCGCGGAAAACCCGCCAGTCGTCGCGATCCAGATCCCACGCGACGAGATACCAGCGCCGACCCCAGGTCACGAGATGATGCGGCTCCGCGCGCCGCGGCGGACCGTCCCGGTCCCGGTAATCGAACCGCAGCACCTCCCGAGCCCGGACCGCCGCGCTCACCGCGACCAGCGTCCGCGGATCCGCGCTCGGCACCGGACGCTCTACCGCGGTGAAACTCAACGCGTCCACCCGATGCCGCAACCGCGCCGGCAGCACCTGCCGGACCGTGTTCAGCGCACGCCCGGCCGCCTCCTCGATGCCTGCCCCGGTCGCGGACTGAAGCGCGATCGCCAACGCGACCGCCTGATCGTCGTCGAAGAGCAACGGCGGCAGCCGCGCACCGGCGCCCAGCCGATAGCCGCCGTCCGGCCCCTTCGCCGTGACGATCGGATACCCCAGCTCCCGCAACCGGTCGACGTCCCGCCGCACCGTGCGAGGACTGACCTCCAGCCGCTCCGCCAGCAACGCACCCGGCCAGTCCCGCCGAGCCTGAAGCAGGGAAAGCAGCGACAGCAACCGCCCGGAAGTCTTCGGCACCGGTCCATCCTGCCCGCGGAAGAGGTCAGCTCTGGTCCGCTACCTCAGACCGCCTGCCACGCGTCGCGCTCCCGCAACACCTCGCGCAACAGATCCGGCCGGTCCGTGACGATGCCGTGCACACCCAGGTCCAGCAACGTCCGCATCTGATCCGGGTCGTCGATCGTCCAGGTGTGCACCTCGAAGCCGCTGCGCACCGCGGACTTCACAAAAGCCCGGTCGACCACCTTCAACGGACCCTGCTTCACCGGCACCTGCGCGAGCCAGCCCCGCGCCAGCCTGCTCACCCCCAGCAGCGGAGCCCACCCGTTCGCCCACAGCAGGAACGCCGACCGCGGCCCCATCGCCGTCAGCAGCTCCGGACCGGCCAGCCGCCGCAACCGAGCCAGCCGAGAGTCCGAAAACGACGCCGCCGCGACCCGTCCGATCGCACCGGTCCGCTCCAGCGTCCGCACGAACGGCACCACCGCGCTGTCCGCCTTCACGTCGACGTTGAAAAACGCCTCCGGCAGCTCCTCCAGCAGATCCTCCAGCCGCGACAACGGAGCCCGCCCGCCGACCTTCACGTCCTTGATCTGCGCCCAGCTCTGCGCCGCGATCGGGCCCCGGCCGTCCGTCGTGCGGTCCAGCGTCGCATCGTGGTGCACGACGACCACCCCGTCCGACGTGGCGTGCACGTCGGTCTCGAGGTAGCGATATCCCTCGGCGACGGCACGCTGGAACGCCGGCAGGGAATTCTCCAGCCCCTCCAGTTCGCCGAGATGCCATCCGCGGTGAGCGAAGGCGCGAGGCAGCGGGTCGGCAAGGTAGGGAAACGGCGGTCGCATGTCCACAGTCTGCGCTATCGGTGTGGCCCCGTCGTGAGAACGTGATGGACAGCTAGAGTCCGGCGGGTGAGGGAACTGGCCGAAGACCCACCGCTGACCGGCGACGAACGCGTCGTCCCGCGCCGCAGCAACGCCCCGAAACACTGCGGCTGGTGCGGCCGCCGGCTGCCCGAAGCGGGCAACGTCGGCCGCCGCCGGCGCTACTGCGGCCAATCCTGCCGCCAGCGCGCCTACGAACGGCGAACCGCGCTGCAGCGCAGCGGACTGCCGGAGGACGCAGTGGTCCTCTCCGACACCGAGATCGCCGCCCTGCAGGACCGGCTGTTCCAGCTCCGCTGCGCGGCGGAAGACATCGTGACCGCAGCGCAGGACGGCGCGTCGGCAGGGGAGTTGCGAGAACTAGCAGCGGAAATCGCGGCATCGGCGCGGGATCTGGAACAGCTGCGCTGACGGCGGACTCGGGCTTTCCGGCCCGCTCCGCCGACCGGCGAGCGCACCCAGACTGCCCGGTCAGTCTGGGTGCCAAACTGTCTGGCGAGCCTCCGCGACCCTGCTTTCACCCCAGGAAGCCCGCAGAACCGCAACTAGGCCCATGAGCGATCGCTCAGCGTCCCGAAGCCCAGGGGAGCGGCAGTCCTGGGAAACCCCGACCACGGCCGCGCGCGGGATGCGCACTCGACCGCTGCCCCGGCGAATCACGCTCGCGGCGCGGCGTCCCCGGCTGCCGCGTGCCTGCCTACCTGCCCTCCGAAGCCTTCGCCAGATTCTCCAACGACGCCCGCAATCCGTCCTCCGTCGTCGCCCGCGCCCGCGCCACCCGCATCGTGTCGTTCGGGTTCAGCCCGGACCAGTCATAGGTGTGCGTCGCCTCGGTCCGGCCGCCCGCCAGCGGCACCAGCTCCCACCGCCACAGATGCCCCGGCGGCTCCGCACCCGGCTCCGACGGACGCCACGCGATCAGCCTGCCCTCCACGAACTCCACGACATGGTTCGACCGGACATTGCCGTTCGTCAGAGTCGTCGAGAACACCTCGCCGACCGCACGCACCCGCTGCCCAGGCGCGGACTCGGCCAGATTGTCGTTGCCGTCCCAAGAAGGCTGCTGCGCCGGATCGGCGATCAGCTCGAAGATCCGCTCCGCGGGAGCGGAGATTTCCCGGCTGGCGCGCACCACGCGCGCGATCTCGTCAGTCACCCGCTCATGCAACCACATCAGCCTCCCGCTGCGCGCTCGTCAAACCGTCGAGAGCCCGGTACGTCCGATTGCTCGCCGCCGCGGCCCGCTGCTCCCGGCCAGTCGCCTCGATGTAGTTCTGGCTCGTCGCCAAACTCGCGTGCCCGAGCAGCGACATGATCTCCGACGCGGTCGCACCGTCCTCCGCCAGCCGCGTGGCGAACGTGTGCCGCAACGCGTGCAGGTTCGCGCCGGTCGGCACCCGGTCGTTCAAGCCAGCCCACCGGTAACACGACTTCACCAGGTACTCCAGCGCGCCGCGTCCAATCGGATTGCCAGCCCGGTCTCGCAGCAACGGTTCGCCCGCCGGAAACCGCTGCTGCGGGAACCGGCGCCGACAGGACGCGGTGTAACCCTCGATCAGCTTCGCCATCGCCGGCTGCACCGGGATCGACCGGTCGCGGCTGCCCTTGCCGTGAACATGCAACCGCAGCTCGCCGTCCCGGCCCACCACCGAACGTGGCGTGAGCGCCCGCATCTCCGCCGCCCGCAGCCCGGCCACCAGCCCGAGCGCCAGCACCAGGACGTCCCGCTCCGGCCACGGATCCCGCGCGCGCCGCGCCCCGTCCGCCGCGGCGGCGAGAAGCTGCTCCGGGGTTTCCTCTCCTCGCAACGGTTTCGGGGTCAGCGGGGGAGTCTTGGGCCGGGCGACGGCACCCATCGGATTGCCTGCCAGCAGCCCGTCCGAAACACAGAAGGTCAGGAACTGGTTCCACGTCGACCAGGCCCGCAACACCGAGCTTTTCGCGTGACTGTCCGCGAATGCGCCGAAGGCAGCTCGGAGCGCGGTCGCGGTGAGCTCCTCAACCTCGAGCTCGTCGCGCCCCGACTCGGTCAGCAGGAGAGCGGTGATCCCGGCGAGATCCCGCCGATAGGCGGCAGTGGTGTGCGGCGAGTCCTTGCGCGGCCGCCGTGCCGCGAAGAACGCTTGCTGTGCCTCGGAAACGAGCATACGGATCTTGTACCGCACGGCACCGACAATTCCTGTCAGCGCTCCACCACTGCCGCTATCTCATATATCATGCATAATAGCGATTATGCATGAAACGGAGGTCCGGAAGGGGCTCGAGAAGGGTCAAGGGGAGCCCGGATCCCCTTGGGGGATCACACTTTCCGTCGCCTCCGGGGCACTCGTCCCAGAGGCGCATCCAGCGCCCGGGCGGTTCTATGGCAAGGCGCGGGCGGTCGATTCCAGGCTGGCCAGCAGCATTCAATCAGCTGTTCGAGTGGATGTTCTGGTCGGCTGAATCTTCCTTGAGCGCACCGAAAACGTGTCTCGGCTCCACCTTCGACGTCCTGTCAGCCAGGCTTAATTCGTCACGGTGACGAATTAAGCCTGGCTGGTCGCACCTGCTCCTGTCGGGGATGCCAGGTTTCCGTCAGCCCGACGCGTTCCGCGGCGGACATCAGGCGGGCCCGAAGCAGGCCGCCGCAAAACCTCGCGGCGCGGCTCGGTCCGAGGCGAGTCGCGAGACTTCCGGCGGTTCAACTCGTGGCCGTGTCGTGAGCGAGCCGGATGACTGCGGAAGGCGCGACGCGACCGCCGCAGAGCCTTGGAGAACCCCTCTTCAAGCTCCTGATTCGCAGGTCGACCTAACGCCGATAATGTACATTATGTCAAGTAACTGAGATCAGGCGCTGCCCCGGCCGGATCCCGCCCTCACCACGGCAACGGTCCGGCGAGGTCGACGTACGTCCCGGTCGGCCCGTCCGCGCCGATCTGCGCCATCCGCACGATCACCTCGGCACCCTGCTCGACCGACTGGCCTCCGCTGCGGTGGTTGATGTCCGTCTGCGTGTAGCCAGGCTCGACGGCGTTGATCCGGATTCGCGGGAATGCCTTCGCGAACTGCACGGTCACCATGTTCAGGGCCGCCTTCGACGCCGGGTACGCGATGCCGGCGTAGCCGTACTGATGCGAGGCTGGATCAGTCATTCTGCTCAGCGAGCCCAGAGCGCTGCTCACATTGACGACGACTGGCGTGGCTGAGCGTTGCAGGAGCGGCAGAAACGCGTGCATCATCCGGACCGCGCCGAACGTGTTGGTCTCGAAGGTCTCGCGCAGTACGTCGGCAGTGACGGCCTCGGCTCCGATCACCTCGCCGCTGTCGAGCAGTTCGGTGGCGATTCCGGCATTGTTCACGAGTACGTCCAGTCCCCCGCCGGCTTCGATGATCTTGACTGCGGCAGCCACCGAGCTGTCGTCGGTGATGTCGAGCTGGACGGTCCGTGCGCCGAGTTCTTCGGCTGCGCGCTGTCCCTTGGCGGCGTCGCGGCTGCCGAGGTAGACGGTGTGCCCGGCGGCGATGAGCCGGCGGGCGGTTTCGTAGCCGAGTCCTTTGTTGGCACCGGAAATCAGTGTTGTGGTCATGGGAATCAACGCTATGAGCTGGAGTGCGGACAAGGTCAAGGAGCGGTGGAAGGATCACCGAATGCCTCTCCCCTCGTCGACGACGCACGACTGGTCCCGCGATCACGATCCCGCGCATCTGCGGTTGATCCGGGAGAACCCGGATCGCTACGCGCCGTCCGGGAGATGTCATCTGATCTGGGAAGTCCTCGCCTATGCCGCGGACGAGGCGGAGGATCTGGGCGAGGGCCGCGCGGTGGTCGAGTTCCACCGGGACGGCTCGGTTTCGGTGACGGACTACGGCCGCGGTACGCAGACGGTCTTCGACGACGACGGGCGACCGGTCCGGAAGCCGGTCATGGCGACGAAGGACTTCCGGTACTTCGATTCTCCGCCGGCCACTCCCCTCCCGGATGGTCATCCGCGCCGCGGGTTGTCGGTGGTCGCGGCGTTGAGCGAGTGGTTGGTGCACACGAATCGGCGGGCCGAGGGCGCGTGGACGCAGCGGTATCACTACGGCGTGCCGGCGGGCGAACTGGTGGCGGTTCCGTCGGACGGGACGACTGGGACTACTGTCCGGTTCCTGCCGGCGCCGGATCTGCTCGGCGAAGTATCCGCGGAGTCGTTGCGGCCGTTTCTGAAGCAGTTGAGCGGCGTGCTCGTGGTGGAGGTGTAGGTCGCACCTCCGCATGGCCGGCTCATTGACGGAAGCTGTGAATCGGTGGTTCACTTCTTGCCGTGGCCTACCGCCGAACGCCCAAAGTGCAGGAGCGGCTCGACGCGCTCCGCGACACGATTCTCGACGCCACCGTGCAGCAACTCGCTGAGCACGGGTACGCCGGCTGCTCGGTCGCTGCGGTCGCGGAGCGGGCCGGGGTCGCGGTCGGGACGGTGTACCGCCACTTCCCCACCAAAGCCGATCTCGTCGTGCGGGTGTTCCGGCAGGTCGTGTCGCATGAGGTGGACGCGGTGCGGTCGGCGGCGGGACCGGACGATCCGGTGGCGCGGGTGGTCGCCGTTTTCGAGACGTTCGCGGTACGGGCGTTGAAGGCACCGCGGCTGGCGTACGCGTTGCTGGCGGAGCCGGTGGACGCGGTC